>CAYUHI010000001.1:0-19544 GCA_964444485.1 uncultured Gammaproteobacteria bacterium
ATGTCTGTGTCTTCGCCGGCATTGGTTTTTATGAGTACAGGTCGAGGTTTGGATCCATCGGCAGGGCCCACATACCCTGCAGCTTCAAGTTCGTCAAGAATACGTGCAGCCCGGGCATACCCCACTTTAAATCTCCTTTGGAAGAGTGATGATGAAGCTTTGTCCACTCCCCGGATAAGGTCAATAGCTTGGTTAAAGAGTGGGTCATGGTCCTCACCATTGGATGTCCCTCCCATACCACCGACAAAATCTTCCTTCGGAGCCTCGGTGACTTCCTCGGTATACTGTACTAGAGGATTGTGCTGACGGATAAATTGCACTACAGCTCCAAGCTCTTTTTCAGATACAAACGGTCCCTGAATACGCTTGGGCCGTGGAGTGTCGGGCGCACTGTAAAACATGTCACCTCTTCCAACGAGATTTTCAGCACCTACTGTATCAAGTATTACTTTTGAGTCGACACCCGATGCGACGTTAAACGCAAGACGGGTCGGAATATTCGCCTTCATGAGTCCGGTGATCACATTTACCGATGGTCGTTGAGTGGCAAGTACCAGATGAATACCCACTGCTCGAGCCTTTTGTGCGATGCGCACGATAAGACCTTCAATGTCCGGTTTTGCAACCATCATAAGGTCTGCAAGTTCGTCAATGATAAATACTACGTATGGCTTTTTCTGAATATTGGGAATCTGATTATACCCTTGGATATTTTTTACACCTGCATGACGAAGCATTTTGTATCGAGTTTCCATCTCAGCCACTGCCCAGCGGAGCGCATTTACCACTTTTGAAGGGTCGGTGATCACCTCAGTCAATAGGTGGGGGATACCGTTGTAGCCGGTGAGCTCGACCTGCTTAGGGTCAACGAGTACAAGACGAAGATCAGAAGGTTTTGCCCTGAAGAGCATTGTTGTTATCCATGCATTCACCATGACAGATTTACCAGAACCAGTGGTCCCTGCAATAAGTACATGGGGCATCCGATCGAGACTCACCGCAAGAGCATCCCCTGCGACATCTAAGCCGAGAGGTACAAGGAGCGGATCGTTATTCTCACGAAATACCTTGGACTGAAGAAGTCGTTTGATAGTGACGAGTTCGGCTTTGCGGTTGGGTATCTCGATACCAACGAGTGATCGACCCGGTATCGGTGCTTCGATACGTACGGTACCAGTCGTTGATGCGAGTGCGAGCGCAAGATTAGAGGACTTTTTCACAATCTCTGAGATGTTTGTACCGATGGTTACTTCAAGTGCATATTGAGTGACAGTTGGTCCGGGGTTTACCTCGGCAACACGCGCCTTAATCCCAAAACTTCGGAGTGTATTTTCAATAATTGCAGCATTGGCTTGGGTATCTCCGCGGTCGGCAGGTGATGTAATGTCTTGGAGAAGGTCGAGGGTGGGGTATACCCACATCATCTGCTGACTCTGGGAGATCGGATTCACTGTCATGGTTTCAACGGGTTTAACCGGACGTTTCATAGCGAGAGCGGGGTCTACTTTCTGCACTTTATTCTGATCTTGCTTGTGATCTGAAATGAATTCATCAAGTGAGGGTTGTCTGGCGTCCTTTGCACCAAGGTCTTTGGCAGAGGCTCCCTTCTTGTCTTTGATGTATTCATCAGTAACTTTCACGGGCTCGGGAGCTTGAGAAAGTGTCATCATACTTTTGACGAATGCAATCGCTGCTTGCACCACTATTTGGGGTTCAATGTCAAAAAACAATACAACTCCAACAACAGTGAGTATAAGTAAAATGAGCCTTCCGCCCAGTGCGCTGAATCCGTCAAACAAAGTCGTCTGAAAGGTCTGTCCTATCGCTCCGGCTCCAAATAAACCCAGTGCCCCAAGCAGGAAAAAAAAGGTACCGGTAGAAGTATGCCAATGTACAAGGGTGAATTTCTTTGTGTTGAAACAATGGCCAGCAAGTAAAAAAAAGAGAAAAGGAAGTCCAAAAGAGATGCCTCCAAAGTTATCCATGAGGTACTGATTGATGAGTGCGAGAAATCTCCCTGATCCTCCCCCACCAGATAGAATGTGAAGAAAAGACAGGAGGAGCACGACACCCGCACCTCCAAGCACTATTCCAAACACCGTGAGGGTGACTTTACTCGATATTGCAAATTTGAAGTGTTGTTTGCGGCGTCTTTTCACACTCTAATAGTAGCAGAGTGTTTGGCCCTGTTCAATACCTGAGTGTGATAATATCGAATGAACCACCCCGCAGCAAGCTGGGGGAATTCCCGCTACGCTGGATCCACGTTACTGTATTCCGATAAAGTCGGAAACAGTATCGGGACAATCTCATTGATATGAGGGATTGTCGTCCTTCGACTGAGCTCAGGATAAACTTCCTCGCAATGACTGGAGCTATAGTATCAAAATAAGTTCTAGTTTAAACTCTAGCTAATACTAAAGGCTACGCCACTATAGCAACGAAACGGCTTCTCGCTAGATTACTTTGAATTTTAGATTTTGAACTTTGAATTTATTACCCCGTATAGTGTGTATGTGGTCTTGAGGGTCTGCGACCAAATCCGCCGCGTCCTCCTCCACCTCCACGTCCTCCCCCACCAAAACCTCCCCGTCTGGGTCCGCCACCGTAGCCACCGCCCCGATGTCCGCCTCCGCCGTACCCTCCACTTCTTCCCCCTTGGTCGTTGCCACTTTCGTCACCTCCATTCCCATTGGGAGGGGCTTGAAATTGTGTGGTGGGTTGGAGATTAATACGACCCATCTCATCGATTTCGTATACTTCAACTTCAAATTGATCTCCAACGTTCACTACTTGAGCGGCATCACGGATGAATCCATTCGCAAGTCGTGATACATGAATAAGCCCATTTTTCCCCGGCATAATTTCGACAAAAGCTCCGTAGTTCTCTACCCGACTTACGGTACCCATGAACTTCTCACCCGGGAGAATCTCTCGGGTCATGTTGGCGATATGGCGAGCACAGTTATCGACTTTTTCCTTATCGACCCCACTGACGATGACTTTGCCATCGTCTTGGACATCAATATCAACACCAAACTGTGCAATGAGTGCACGTATAGTCTTGCCACCAGGTCCAATCACTTCACCGATCTTTTCCTCAGGAACCGGTACAACTACTATCTTGGGTGCGTGAACTGACACGTTCAGTCTTGGTTGGGAGATGGCCTGAGCCATAACCTGCAGTATCTGAAGACGCGCAACGCGCGCGGCCTCCAACGTCTCGTGGATCATCTTGTCGGTGAGGCCCATGTTTTTCACATCAAGCTGGATTGCCGTGACACCAGTCTCTGTACCAGCTACCTTAAAGTCCATCTCACCCGAAAAGTCCTCAATCCCCATGATGTCGGTGAGAAGGATGTAATCATCATCAGAATTACTCATGATACCCATCGCGATACCGGCAACAGGAGCATGTATCGGAACACCGGCGTCCATAAGAGAAAGCGATGAACCACAAGTGGATGCCATACTCGTTGATCCATTGGATCCAAGCACCTCCGACACAACCCGAATAGTGTAGGGGAACTCTGCCTCACTTGGCAGCACTGGTTCTATCGCTTTTTCTGCAAGCGCGCCATGCCCTATCTCGCGTCGGTTAGTAAACCCAATCCTTCCCACTTCACCTACAGAGTACGGAGGGAAGTTGTAGTGATGGATATAATGCTTTGTTTCTGGACCCTCAGGGCCTTCCAGGTGCTGCATCAGACTTGGGGCTGCAAGAGTGGTAATGGAAAGTACCTGAGTGTCACCACGCGCAAAAAGTCCACTACCGTGAATACGTGGCACAAGACCCACTTCTGCCGAGAGCGAGCGAACTTCATCGAGTGCTCTGCCATCGATGCGTTTGTGTGTTGACAGCATTTGTTCGCGGATCATGGTCTTCACCAGGTAGTCTATTGCCTGTCCTACTGTTTTCTCTTCATAGGTATCAGGATGAGCTTCCTGGACCTTACGTATGATAGCTTTGAGATCTTCGGGGTTTTGATTCTCTTTCGAGGCCTTAGCTTTTATAAGTTCTGCCAATGCATCTGCATGCTCGGTCTTTAGTAGTTCTAGGAGTGACTTATCGAAGACATCTTCTGGTGCTTCCTCTTTGGGCAAACCCACTTTTTTCCTCATCGTCTCAATGAGGGCAAGGACTTTGGCATTTTCTGTCTTAGCAAGCTTAATTGCATCTTCTATGACCGACTCTTCAAGAATATTTGCTCTCGTTTCAATCATATTTACCTTTTCCCCCACAGACGTCGCCACGAGCTCAAGGGTCGACGTATCCAACTGATCACAACTCGGGTGTGCAACAAGCGCATTGTCAATGTACCCGATTGTTGTTGCAGAAACTGGACCTTTCCAAGGGACTGGTGACAGATGCACTGCGGCTGATGCTGCAATACACGCCAGCATGTCAGGCGGAGTCTCACCATCTATAGAAAGCAGGTTTATGACAACTTGTACCTCTTTTCGGTAAGATTTTGGAAACAGTGGACGAATGGATCGATCAATAAGTCTGCCTTTGAGGACGGCATCATCCGTGGGTCTGCCTTCGCGCTTTACCCATCGGGAGCCCTTAATTATGCCACCCGCGTACAGTTTCTCTACGTATTCTACCTGGAGCGGAAAATAGTCCAAATCTGAGCGGTCTTTGCCGATGGTGACTATAGCAAGGAGTGTTGTTTCGCCCCATTGCGCGTGCACTGATACCGTAGCTTGCAGGGCAAGTTTGCCAACGGATAATGTGAGGGTTTTGCCGCCTAATTCAAGCGACTGTGAATGCTGTTGCATAGATAAATAAAGTAATTAATTCCAAACTGAATAAATGATAATGTATGAGATGCTCTTTATGGGAATGACACAAATTTCCGCCAAAAGATGGACTATTTTTTGCTTGTTGGTGTGCAGCGTTTATGAGTATCATGCGTGTTTCACTTTTTCATGAAGACTTTAGAAGGTTGAACGAGGGGCCTATGATAATACGCGGGAAATAAGTCCTTCGTGCAACACCATACTTCCAAAGCCGTCATTTCTTCATATCCAGTATTTTTATAAGCGACTGATATCGTTTATCATCGAGTTTTTGCAAATATCCGAGAATTCTTCGTCTTTTTGCAATGATCTTGAGTAAACCTCTGCGTGAATGGTTGTCTTTTTTGTTCAAATCGAGGTGACCTGCGAGTTTTTGAATCTTGTGAGACAATAATGCTACTTGCACTTCAGGAGACCCTGTGTCGCCATCATGTTGGGCGAATTTCTTAATTATTTGATGTTTGTCGTCGGGCAATATGATCATAGACAGAGGTTATTATAACATAGAAACAATTGGATCAACGTGCAAACGGTTGAACGCACGACTGACCCTTCGACTCCGCTCAGGGTAAACTCCTGACGAATGGCGAATAGCGAAAAGCGAATTGCGAATAGCTAATGGCAAATAGTAGTCGGACCCCGGACTGCGGACGTCGGACGATATCTATGACAACTGATAATATGTTACAATGCCTTCCTTAACTATGTCAAACTCACACAATCACACTCCCCTCTCGCACCATGCTCATAATGACAAGCATCACCATGGGTCAAGTCATAAAGAAGAGACAAGGTTATTTGGTCTGGGTCGAAACCGTGTGCTTCTCCTCGCTATTGCTGCCACAGCTATTTCTCTTTTTTGTGTTGCTGTAATATTTACCGTTTATCGTTCTATCTTCAAAGACCTTCCCAACCCTGAAAGACTCAAAAACTTTCAGTCTACGCCCCTTTCTTCTCATATCTACGACCGTAATGGAACATTGTTGTATGAGATATATGACGATCAAAATCGGACTGCAGTAAAGCTTAAAGATCTGCCGAAATACGTTCCTCAGACAGCAATCGCCATAGAAGACAAGGATTTTTACAAGCACTCTGGGATTTCGATTCTTTCGGGAGTGTTACGAGCACTTCGTGATATGACATTCCGGCGCCAGGGACTCCAGGGAGGGTCTACGATTACCCAGCAACTCGTCAAACAGGCTCTGCTCACACCAGAACGCACGGTCGTGCGAAAGGTAAAAGAAATTATTCTCGCTTTCGCGGTTGAAAAGAAATTCACTAAAGATCAGATACTCGAGATGTATCTCAATCAGATACCATACGGAGGAGCTGCATACGGCATTGAAGAAGCAGCCAATATGTACTTCGGCAAGAGTGCAAAAAATATCACACTCGCAGAAAGCGCTTTCCTCGCAGGTCTTCCCCAAGCACCCAGTAAATATAGCCCCTATGCAAATCCTGAACTTGCGAAATCCCGGAGAGATGATGTACTCAAAAAAATGCTAGAACAGAAATATATCACCGAAAAACAATATAACCAAGCTATCAAAGTCCCGCTTGCAGTAAAGCCACCGCGTATTTCTATTAAGGCTCCACATTTTGTGTTTTATGTAAAAAAAATATTGGAGGAAGAGTTTGGAGATGAGATTGTCGGAACGGGTGGTCTCAATATTTATACTACGCTTGATTTACAAATACAGGAAGATGCAGAAAAAATCGTCAAGAATGAGTTGGACGAGATTAAGAATTTGAACGTTGGCAACGCTGCCGCCCTAGTTACGCGCCCCGTCACAGGAGAGATACTTGCTATGGTGGGTTCTGCAGATTATTTTGCCAGTCCATCGGGCTCTTTCAACGTCGTAACAGCTGAAAATAGACAACCAGGTTCAAGCATAAAGCCAATTAATTATGCCATTGCGCTCGATCAAAAGATTATCACCCCGGCAAGTGTACTAGTAGACACAGCGACCTGTTTCCCCTCACCAGGAAAGCCATATTGTCCTCATAATTATGAAGGGGGTTACAATGGGCCAACTCAAATACGGTTCGCACTCGGTAATTCTAACAATATCATCGCAGTGAAGGTGCTTGCGTTAAATACTGTAGACACTTTCATTGCTTCTTCATCAGCCTTTCTCATAGATACATATAAGAAGGATCCAAGTCGCTATGGTCTATCGCTCACCCTAGGTGGTGGTGAGCTTCCGATGTATGAGCTTGCTCAGGCATACTCTGTATTTCCCAACAGAGGGAAACCACGTAAAGTCCAATCAATATTGAAGATCACCAATCCACAAGGTAAGGTTCTTTATAAGTTCGAGGATCCAAATTATGTGAAAGATGTCAGAAAACCGCTCACAATGCCTAACTACTTGGCTATGAATGGCAAGAGAGCCATATCGGAAGAAACTGCCTATCTCATCTCACATATTTTGCTCGATAATAATGCCAGAAGTCAGGCATTTGGTCCAACATCTCAGTTGAATATAAAGGGTCATCCAGCCGTCTCAGTGAAAACCGGTACCACAGATGAAAAGAGAGATAATTGGACTGTGGGGTATACACCTAACTTTCTTGTCGCTGTCTGGGTCGGGAACAATGACAATACCCCCATGAACCCCTACCTTGCGTCAGGTGTCACCGGGGCTGCACCAATATGGAATGGCATTATGACCATGGTACTCAAAGACCAGCCAGATCTCTGGCCGGTAAAACCAGAAAATGTGGTGGGGAGGCAAGTATGCGCCGATGGTAGGATGAAAGGCGGTGACGGTGGTGATTGCTCAGATGCCCGGTTTGAATATATGATTGCAGGTACCGAAAATGTACGCACGGCGACAACATCGCGCGAACAGGTGTGGGTGAACAGAGATACAGATAAACAGGCTAAAGAAGGAGAGGACGCTACCGAACAGCGAGAGAAAACAGTCATCAAAGACAAATTCTCTACGTATTGTCTGGACTGCGCACACTGATAAATCTATTATGGACCCTTTGTGTGCCTTAAGATGTGACATATGACATTACACGCTAAGTCCAAAAACAGTTGATATAATGACAACTTTTGAGCATTTGTATACACAGATTTTAGAATATGTCACATAGCACCCCGAAGTTAACAAGTAGGTATACGGAGATAGATGGTCTACGTATTCACTATATCGAGTCGCAAGCATTACCTATCCAACCACAACTTCCACCGCTACTTTTACTTGCTGGTTGGCCCATGGCAGGTTTCATGCTCACCCCGCTCACGAAGCTTTTCGCTGTTCATACGAGATGTTACATCTTAGACTTACCCGGCTATGGAGGTTCCGAATCCGATGAAAAGGCATTTTGCGGATTTGATTATTATCTAGATTTTATTCATAAATTTCATACAAAGGTGATAAAAGTTTCGAAGATATCCATATTCGGATATTCTACGGGGGGTGTTCATGCACTAAATTATGCTGGAAGATATCCAGATCAGGTAGACAAACTCATTACATTTTCTGCTCCGTATGATGGCACAGAACAATTCGCGGAGATGGCAGTAAGAAGTCCGAAACGATTGAAAACGCTTCGAGTATTGTATCCCTTTGTTTCCAAACATCCAAAATTAGTGAGACTGGTGAACTATCGTGTTTTCAAATTTATGTCCATTGGTATTTTTTATCTCGCTGTGTATACACGATTGTATCCAAAAGCAATTGAGCGATGCGAAAAAAGATTCATGCTGCAATTTCTTCACAAAACAAGTAAATTCAATGTAAAAACAATATTCGATCTTGCAATGGATTTATCAAATATGGATTACTCCCACAAAGCAAAGTCACTTACAACTCCCACTCTCATCATCTCTGCAACAAACGACACCACCGTGAAACCTCATCGCTCAAGACGACTGTCTAATCTCATTCCAAATAGCATTTTCTACCTGGTTGAAGATGCGGATCATGCAGTGGGAGTCGTGCACCCTGAAAAAGTAGCATCCGTAGTAACAAAATTTCTCAAAGGGAATGCACTGACTCCTGCTCACCCATGACAGCCCAAAGACCTATTCACCCTACAATACCTATTCTCATGGACACTATGAAAATGATATACTCTTTATACTTATAACTTTTTCGTACCCATATTTATGAAAATTCTTGTCGCGTATGCAACATTAAGTGGGAATACTCAGATGGTGGCAGAGCACATATACGAATATCTCAAGTCAAAAGGTCATGACACAACGCTTCTCAATCAAGATGATTTGGATCCACAACAATTAAACGAATATCAACTAGCCCTTCTAGGCTCCTCTACATGGGGTGATGGTGAGCCAAACCCAACATCCGAAGTATTTATGCAAAAATTAAAAGATCATGCCGAGCCATTCGGAGAAGTAAAATTTGCTGTGTTTGGGCTTGGCGATAGTAGTTATGCACATTTCTGCGGCATTGCAGACAGATTCTCCGAACTTTTACACGAGAAACAGAAGATCACAGTGGTGGAAAATCTAAAGATTGATGGATATCCAGAGGATTCAGCGCTTACAGCTGCTAACGAATGGGCTCAAAAAGCCGTTGATGCTTGTGGTCAGTGAAATTAACACAGTCATCTACTGTATAATCTCCAACTTTAGTTCTGTGTATTGAATATACGCACATTGGTGTATGTATCATCTCTCCAATATCTTGTACCAGTTGACGTATATACACTCCTGAACCACAGAGCACCGTGAGATGTACCAAGGGAAATGAGGTAAAGGATTTATTGTTTTGGAGAATATTTTTCCAATTTTGAATAATATCCTTTTGGCGGAAATCACCTTGCACAGACCGTACAGCGCGAACAATATAGTTAAGTAATGCGTGCGAATGTATACGTCTTGATTTTTTTACCATGATCGAACTTATGTGCACTTCATGAGAGGGTATCTCTACTTCAGAAATTTTCCCCTGTCGTGCCCACCAGTACAATGGTTTTCCCTGAACCCTCATGGATGAGTATATGGGGTATCTCTGCTCTATCGAACCAACGAATGAATGTATTACTTTCTTCAATTGTTTTTGCACCTGGGTTCCTCTTTGGCTTTTTAAAATTGGAAATTGAAAATGTAATTGCTTCCCCATCAGATCTCCTGTATCAGTTGTAAGTCCGCACAGCACTCTAACTTCGTATTCTTTCGAGAGGTGTTCGAAGTGTCTTCTTTTTTTGTTTGCTTCACCTCTTAACAGAAGAAGCACTCCCGATGCCATAGGGTCGAGCCTGCCTGCGTAACTTACGGTATCGAAACGGGAAGATGGAAAACGGGTTTTATATGCTTCTACACAATCATACGGCGTCTGTCCAACACGTTTGAAGTAAGGAATAAGGAGTGATGGATCGATTGTACCCATAACACAAGATTTATCGGGGAAGTGTGTCCATATAGTTATTCTTTTCAACACTCGCACCCCACTCAGCAAGAGTAAGGCCGTTTTTGTCTTTTTCAGCGCTAAGTGCTGCCGAAAGGAGAGATTGCACTTGGCTTCGCATATCCTGCCCCATGAGAGACCAATCTATCTGAGGGTCGGTGAGCTGTATGGCACGCTCAGTCTGTGGGCTCCAAGTACTTGAACAAAAATATTCGAGTCTACAATCAGTGAGCGCAATAAAGCCGTGAGCGAACCCAGGGGGTACCCACACTAGGTCTTGGAATGATTCCTGTGGGTTATATGTTAGTTCATATCCGACTATCTTACCCTGTGTATATGACCCTTCACGGATATCAAGGGCCAGATCGATAAGACCACCCTGAGTCGCACGAATAAGCTTGCCCTGATGAGGACTCCATTGGAAATGCAAGCCCCGCGCAACATTTCCGAAGGAGAAACTTTCGTTAACCTGATGCCACGTAACCGAAGCTAACTCAGGTATCTCTGACATCTTCGAAAGATCAGAAGTTCGCATGATCTCAGTGAAATAACCTCTATTGTCTCCAAACCTGCCAATCCGAATTACTTTGATCTCAGGAATAGTTAGAGGGGTGGTTGAAGTTATCTTCATATACTAGATTGTATAGAAAAAACGTACCAAGGTGAAACTATTCAATTTCTTCATTTACTCTTCCATTGGTGCCACCGAGAGGAATCCCCCGACTTAAGTCGGGACTAGTCCCGATAGAGTTATTTATCTATCGGGGGGACCTCATAGGGCATACCTTGTGTTTTGTGAAATTTTTGTGTACCAATGGTGGGGATCGAACCCACGACCTGTCGCTTATGAAACGACTGCTCTGACCGCTGAGCTACATTGGCTTGGTTTTATGCTAAAATTATAGCATATGCATGCACCGCTCCTATCGATAAATATCGTGTCATACAACACCAAAGACATCACACTTCAATGTCTTCGATCAATCCAAAAATCGGTTTCCGTGCGATGGCTCACCTCGAATCCAGAGCAGGATATCGAGATAGTTATTCTTGATAATGCCTCGACTGATGGAACAGTCGAGGCATTGCAAATATTTGAGGAGTCATGCAAAATACCGCTTCGCATCATGAGAAATTCTGAAAATCTAGGATTTGGAAAAGGGCACAATAAGGCAGCAAAAGAGTCTAGTGGAGAGTACCTTCTCCTTTTAAATACTGACACAATTCTCCTCAACGATGCTTTAGCCACATTTGTCAGCTCATTCATGGAGCTGAACCCCTCATCCTCCGATACATACAGATCCTTAGTGGCAAGAAACACTACCGATTATCGAGTGCATTTTGCGGGCCCGAAGTTGCTCAATGCAGATCTTACTCCACAACCTTCCTGCGGACCATACTATTCAATACCAGTAATCTTTGGAGCTTTGTTCCTGCGGGGTGACCACTGGGGGCTAACTCGATACTCTCCCCTCAAATCACAACAGGTAGATTGGGTTTCTGGAGCTTGCATCCTCACAAAAAAAGAAGATTTTTTCGAGGCCGGAGGTTTTGATGAAAGGATATTTATGTATATGGAGGAGATTGACCTCTTGCACACTGCGTCTAAGAAAGGAATGCAGATATGGTGTCTTCCGAAAGCTCATGTTGTACATCTCGGATCTGCGTCAAGTAACAAAAGCTACCCGATATTCCAGGTTTACAGGGGTTTTCTCTACTTATACAAGAAACACCACCATTCGTTTGAGCTTCATATGGTACAATGGCTCTTGACCCTAAAAGCGTATCTGGCTATTATTATTGGGACGGTTTTAGCTCAAAAAAACCTCGTAGCAACATACCAGAAAGCATTGCAAATTGTAAGAGATCCTGCTGTGGACTCTTCGATCGATGAGAAAGGTTAGTATAAGCAGGGTTTGTGAGTTTTCCAGATTTTTATTCATTACCCCACTCTAAAATTAATGCATAAACTTATTCGGTTTTACGATCGACATGTGCTTTCTATCCTAACTATTTTGTTCCTTATAATTATCCCTCTGTACCCTAAACTCCCCTTCATGAGAGTTCATGATACCTACATCTCGATACGACTTGAGGACTTCTACGTAGCGTTTGCTAGCGTAATCTTCCTTATACAGGCATTTCGTAAAAAAATCACATGGAACAGAACATTTCTGATACTTTTCGTTTCATTCTGGGCTGTTGGATTTCTTTCTCTTGCTTTTAATATTTTCGTTTCTCGAATCATTTTCTTCCGTAATATTGCGTTTCTCCATACCCTTCGGCGAGTAGAATATATGCTTCCGTTTTTCATCGCGTATGCAGCCGTGAAAAATGAGCTTTCCCTGCTTCCGGGATCTCACACCGTGCGAAAAGTAATGGAAATGTTTTTGAACGTCGCGAGTTGGGTTGTGTTACTGGTTTGTTTATATGCACTTGGCCAAAAGACCTCTCTGTTCTTTCAACCTGTCCGTGATACTCTGCAATGGATGTCGGTAAATAGCTATGGAGGAATGAAAAATATAGCGTATTTTCTATTTAGGTTCTTTGACTTCCCCGCGGTGCAGACGATGAACGCCGAGTTTGCGAAAGGTCATCTCCTCAATCTAACCCCTGAGTCTCGAGTATCGTCGACATTTGCAGGTCATTATGACCTAGCAGCATATCTCGTATTCTTCATACCACTAGTAGCCGCATCGTTTGCCTATGCACATCATAAGATCCGTGATGGGCTGACATATGTCATGAGTATTCTAACACTTATCTTGACTGCATCACGCGCGTCATTCGGCGCGTTTTTCTTATCTATTGTGCTTTTTTTTGTGTATACGCGAAAGTGGAAGGGGTTGATTATCACTCTCATTATTACTGGACTGCTCATGTATGCAAACAGAGATATGACCGAACGATTCATGGATACATTCCGAAGACAAAGAGTATTTGAGAATGTGAAGACCGGAACTGAGATTATTAACCAAAATATAGTCAGCACTGATCTACCTTCTGGCAGTGAATTTATCGTTCAAACTAAGGGAGCTCCAATTGCAACAGTCCAGGACAAGATAGACCTTCAAAACCAACTTGTCAAAAAAGAAAAAGAAGAAGCAAAAAAAAGCGGGAGAACTATCTCCGACGCCGAAGCGCTCAGACTCGTGAACGAAAAATATAAGGAATTCCAAAACTTCATTGCCAAAGATGTGATCGCGGGTGACACATCGCTCGCCACTCGCACGCAAGTGGAGTGGCCACGCGCTTGGAAAGCATTTCTCACCAATCCCCTTTTGGGCACGGGTGCAAGCTCGATCACCGAAAGTACCGATGGCGACTATTTTCGATGGTTTGGTGAACTCGGTCTCGCGGGTGGGGGGTTATTCCTGACTATCCTTGCATACCTATGGAAAACAATCTACGAGAGCAGCAAAAAACACAAAGAACACCGAATAGTCTTCATTGGATTCTGTGCTGGAATGATCGCGCTTTTGGCAAATGCCGTACTGATCGATGTGTTTGAGGCATCTAAAGTCGCCTACATTTTCTGGGTGATGAGTGGGATATTTATCGGATTAGTGGACAACGAAAGGCAAATAGCGAGAGGTGAATAGCGAGTTTCGATTCATATTATGCTTCGAGTCCTTCGCCAGGTTCCGATTGCATCGAGAATGCACGACGAAGTCGGCACTCAGGATAAATTCGAATCGAAAAGACTGATACAATAGTTCTGGATGGGTTTATCCCGCTCCGCGGGACTCGAACAATAACTTCAGTTAAGATATATGATACTTATTAAAAAACGCCACATCCCCGACGCCATACTACTTGGATCGATTCTTATTATCGCAATTATATTTCGCTCTTATAAAATCACCACGCCACTCATTGAGTTCCATAGTTGGCGACAGTCAGATACTGCGGCAGTAGCACGAAACTTTGCACGTGACGGGATCAATTTGCTTTTGCCTAAATATGACGACATATCTCCCATGCAGACCGGCGTAGACAATCCACAGGGGTATCGAATGGTCGAATTCCCACTCTATAATGCATTGATAGCTTTAGCCTATCGTATCGCTCCATTTATGAGTATCACTGTATGGGGACGGATTCTGAGCACTCTCGAGTCTCTTGTTATAATAAGCTCTCTTTACTACATTGCAAAACGTGAAACAAATCGATTAGCTGCTTCTGTAACATCTATCATTTTTGCTACGCTTCCCTTCTTTGTGTTTTACACTCGAGCAATTCTGCCCGAAACTATGGCCATCATGCTCATCATGATTAGTGTGCTTGCTGTATATTCCAGACAGTCCGCAATACGAATCGCAATTTCACTTGTTTGTTTTGGATTAGCAGTACTTGTCAAACCAACTACGATTTTTTATGCATTAGCAATCGGATACCTCTTGATCCGCACCCAACCCGTACGGGTACAACCTATCGTGATAAGGTTGCTTCTAGTCGGGATGGCACTTATCCCCTTTGTTTTGTGGAGATGGTATATTCAACAATTTCCCGAAGGAATTCCAGCGAGTGCATGGCTTATTACCAGTGTCAGTACGGGAGGCGCAATGTATAGCATTTTTTTTCGTCCAGCATTCTTTCGGTGGATATTCTATGAACGATTGAACCTGCTCATTTTGGGTTCATTCAATCTTGTTTTATTTGTCAATGGCCTTCTTGTGCGTACAAAAACCCTCCTTCCCTACGCGCTTTTGCTGTCATCTGTTGTATACGTATTTACCTTCCAAGGAGGTAATGTACAACACGAATACTATCAGATTATCATCCTTCCGACGTTGGCCCTTTTCGCAGGACTGGGGGCTTCTCAACTTGTGAAATCTGCACATGATTGGAAATTCCAGATTGTTGGGTATGGCATTATCATAAGTTGTCTTGTTTCCGGTTGGGTCATATCCTGGGACAAGGTGCATCACTATTACTACTCCCTCAGTGATATCCCCAAGTTTGCGAAAATCGTTCAGACATTCACCAAGCCTACCGATCGGATCGTTGTTGACACTGGAGGAGATACTACTGCGCTTTACGCTTTCGATCGCAAAGGATCGCCGGGGATTTATGGCGGAGTTGCCGAAATGAAAGAGAAAGGATATGGATATATTTTTACCTATAACCATACAACTGCAGACAGTCTTGAGAAAGAAGACCCAACCATAAAACGTATATTTGAAAATGACAGATTTGTCTTGTTCAAACTATAGTAAGAGCCTAGAGCCTAGAGCCTAGAGAAAATGATTTGATATTGTTCGAGCATAGTCGAGAACTATTGTATGAAACTTCTCGATTCAAATTTATCCTGAGTGCCGACTTCGTCGTGCATTCTCGATGCAATCGGAACCTGTCGAAGGACTCGGAGCATATCGTTGACATTGATTATTGAGTTACACGTTCCAAGAATTGAGTCTCGTGAAAATACTATGAAGATTTTAATGTTAACTCCATATCTTCCCTATCCACCTGCTTCGGGTGGCCAAATCCGTACATACAATCTTCTGAAACATCTCAGCAAGTCACACGAAATAACTCTTGTGTGCTTGTATAAACGCGAAGAAGAACGACAATACGCGCAGGAGCTTAAGAGTTATTGTAAGGATATTTATTTATGCAAACGTCCTGAGAAACCGTGGCAGATGCGCACCATACTGAAGTCTATATTTAGCATGTTGCCATTTCTTATTGTGAGAAATTACTCTTCAGATGCTGCAGAGACAGTACGTAAATTGCTTAAAGAACGAGTCTTTGATGTGATCCACGCAGAAACCTTCTATGTAATGCCTCATATTCCAAAAACGTCTATACCAACCATACTGGTAGATCAAACGTTAGAATATAGAGTGTATAAACATTTTATATCACAGCTTCCATGGTACCTTCACCATCCCTTAAGGTTAGATACTTTTAAACTGAAATATTGGGAAGAATACTATTGGAATCATGCTCAACTTGTCGCTGCAGTATCTGAGACAGACGCAAAAGCTATACATATGCTCGCCCCCAACATCAATCCTGTCGTGATCCCCAATGGCGCAAGCGATGATATGTTTGTTTCTCAACCGATCACCGACATGTCGTCTTCTGCTACCAATCTTCTCTTCGTCGGTAATTTTTCATGGTTGCAAAACACCGAGGCAGCAAATTATCTCATCGAAAAGATACTCCCAATATTAAATAAGGGAGGGAACAACTATCATCTTACCATTGCGGGTCAAAATATCCCCTCGCGACTCAAATCTATCACAGACCAGAGTATCAATTGCATCGATTTGGAGGGTTCTGAGAACGATGCGGTACGAGGCATCTATACACAAGCGGGACTTTTTGTAGCGCCTATCTTTGGACCTGGCGGTACTCGCTTGAAGATTCTCACGGCGATGGCGACCCGACTGCCCGTCGTAACAACAAATACAGGCGCTGAAGGACTCAATCTGGTACATCGAGAAAGTGTTATGCTTGCAGAAAGTCCAGAGGAATTCGTTGAAAGTATTGTTGAGCTAAACTCACAAGCAGAATTACGAAAGAATATTGCAAATAACGCATATACCATAGCTCGAAAGTCATTCAGTTGGGAATCTATTACGAAGACACTTGTTGAGTCATATCAATCAATAACAAAGAGATCGTAAGTCCATTTCGTTATACGTTATCCATGATGCGTAATGTATAACGTATAACGTACGAAGTATTATGTATAACGCATCACAAATATGAAAATTGCTCTCGATATTTCTCAAATCGTCTATGAAGGCACTGGTGTAGCCAGATTCACTTACCACCTTGTCAAGTCAATACTTTCAAAAGAAACAGGTCATTCGTGGACGTTTTTTTTCTCATCACTCAAACGCGAGCTGAATGCCGATATTGAACATGCAATTCGATCGAGTAACCATGGTTTGATCCGATGGTATGCGCCACCCCGAATGTTGTCTACTTGTTGGAACGAAAGCATTTGGCGTGAGTATATGCCCATTCCAGGAAAATTTGATGTATTTCTATCGTCTGATTGGACCCAACCTCCCTCAAAAATCGCAAAGAAACGTGCTACGGTTGTTCATGATCTCATTTTCAAGAAACTTCCAGACACAGTCGATCCTCTCATTGTCTCAACTCAAACAAAACGACTTTCACACGTAGTGCGTGAATGTGGGTTGATATGGTGCGACAGTAAATCAACTGCTGCTGATCTGAAAGAATACTACCCCAATATCGCCGGGAACGTCGTGGTAAATTACCCCGGTGTAACAATAAGTCAACCGATCCATACAAATGAATTCTCGTATAATTTCCAGCAAAATAAGTATTTTTTTGCTGTCGGCAAGATTGAACCTCGGAAGAATCTCCAGAGACTGGTTCATGCATTTCTTGCTCTCGTCAACATTCCTGCCTACGCACAATATCATCTGGTTATTGCTGGACCGCGCGGTTGGGACGTTGCTACACAATCACTGGAACACCCTCAGATCCATCTGCTCGGACAGGTGACCGATGATGAACTTGCACAACTGTATCAAAACGCTACCGCTTTTGTATTTCCATCATTATACGAAGGATTTGGGATTCCGCCGCTTGAGGCAATGTCCCTTGGATGCCCGGTCATAATGAGTAATGCGTCGTCGCTTCCTGAAATTGCACCACCAGAAGCTGCATTATTCATTGATCCAACATCAGAAAAATCAATAACGACTGCTATGAAGCAGATTGTAGACACACCTCATCTGCGTAAATCTCTTATTGCCCACGGTAAGACCAATGCATCATGCTTCACCTACGATAAGTACCTCCAAAATATGCTAGAATCAGTAAAAGGAATATAGGCACTCAGGAAGTCAGGCAATCAGGATTTCAGACAATCAGCTTGCCCGCCGATGAGGCGGGACGAAACAGGTGATCAGGAATTCAAGGCGAACAGAAAATAACAAATTGCAAATAGAAAATTATTAGACTTGTAGGGAAATAACAATTTCATGAATTTCTGTCATTCTCCCTGTCCCGATATATCGGGAGACCTGATCGAGAATCTCTTGGTTGAGGCTAAACTTACCAGCAAAGAGATCCTCGCATTCGCAAGGATGACAAGTTTTATTATTTAGCTACAAGTCTATTTAAGATTTTAATTTTGTCATTTTCCGCCAAACCTGTCCGCCTTTGGCGGAGGCGGATCAGCCTCTGGCTGAGATTTGACATTTGAATTTTCGGTATTATTTGTATGCGCTTACTACTCATTGATGGCAACGAATCAAACGTAGACCAGATTGTGGGGAGTTCGGTGTACACCCTTAATTTGTTATTTCAGTTCAAGAAGTATGCATCACACGATATTCGTTTTCTTGTATATCTTCGCAAGCCACCAAAGCTCCATCTCCCCCGAGAAAATCAGTATTTTCGATACAAAATTGTGTGGGGTCCATTCCTCTGGTTGAAAGTATTTTTGCCACTTCAAATCAAAATGGACTATACATGGCAAAATATTCGACGAATGCTTCGATTGTCTTATATCCATTTTCACGCTTTTTTCGCTCCCGCACATTACTCCCCCGCATGGCTGCCAAAGCGCTGTAAACTCGTAGTCACAATCCATGATTTGGCTTATGAGTTTTTTCCGGACGAATTTTTAAAAAAGGATCTACATAAACTTCACCATTGGACAGTAGAGTCGGTTGTCAGGGCAAGTGCAATAATAGCGGTTTCAGCAAATACTCGGGAAGATATTATCCGTGTATACAATGTCCCCGCCGAACATGTATATTCTATCCCCAATGGGTACTCACCTACTAAGGTGTCTACCCCGAAACAGATTCAACTCATTCACGGGCATGACTATAAACTTACTCCATACAAGTATCTCCTTTATGTTGGCACTTTGCAGCCTCGTAAGAATATAAGTACTCTCATATATGCTTTTGCACTTTTTCACAAGGAAAATCCGGATTATAAACTCATCATAGCTGGAAAGAAGGGGTGGATGTATGCAGATATTTTCTCTCTTGTGCACAAACTTAAGATCGAACACGCAGCACATTTGGTCGGATATGTCACAGAACAAGAAAAGTTTCATCTCTACAACAAAGCCTTTTGTTTAGTAATGCCAAGTCTATATGAAGGATTTGGGCTTCCAGTGCTTGAAGCATTTTCAGCAAGTTGTCCCGTCATTTGTAGCGACACATCTTCACTTCCGGAAGTTGGTGGTCATGCAGCTCTCTATTTTGACCCGAAAAATGCGAATAGCCTTCTTGAGAAACTCAGAACCCTAGAGAAAGATCTGAAAGTTCGTAATGCATGTATTGAACGTGGAGAGCTGCAGTGTGCCAAATTTTCTTGGGACTACTGTGGTGAGGCAAC
>CAYUHI010000001.1:19644-27507 GCA_964444485.1 uncultured Gammaproteobacteria bacterium
AAACATTTAGTCCGACAGAGTGGAATAATCTTGCCACACATCCTATGCAGACATGGGAATGGGGAGAGGTACGCCACAAAGAAGGGAAGAAGATCGTTCGATTTATCGAAAACGATGCACACGGTAAGCGTATCTCAGTGTGTCTCATGACGATTCATCCGTTGCCTTTCATGGGTTTCTCAATAGGTTATATCCCCAAATCTACCCCTCCATCTAAGGAATTTCTCACCTATCTCAAGTCATACGCTCAGAAGCACAATATCATCTTTGTCAAGCTCGAACCAAATGTATTTTCTAGTATGGAACGTGGAACGTGGAACGTGGAACTTATATCATCTCCCCACCCATTATTCACCCCGTGGAACCAACTGCTCGACATTACACTTTCAGAAGAAGAACTCCTGAAGAATTTGCATCCGAAGACCCGGTATAACATACGCCTCGCAGAAAAGAAGGGTGTACAAGTGCGTGAGATGACAAGTGACGCAGGGTACCAGATATTTGAACGGCTCTATTTCGAAACCTGTGTCAGACAAAAGTACCACGGCCATACCCGTGCGTATCACCAGAACATCTGGAAAACTCTCTCTCAGTCATCAGACCAGGTTGAACAAATTGAAGCTGCTTCATCCATTCGCCATTCGCCATTTGCTATTCGCTTATCTTCTCACATCCTTGTCGCATTTTACAAGGATATCCCCCTCGCCGCTTACCAGCTCTGGCATTTCAAAAACACTTTGTACTATGTGTACGGTGGGTCATCAGATGCATACAAAAATGTTATGGCTGCCAATCTTCTGATGTGGGAGTCAATCAACTTTGGGAAGAGGCTCGGGTGTACTACTCTTGATATGTGGGGCAGTCTTCCTCCAAAATACGATACGAAAGACCCATGGGCAGGCTTTACGAAATTTAAGGAGGGGTATGGTACGAAGTTCGTGCAGTACGTCGGTTCCTATGACCTGATTGTCCATTCTTCGCTGTATAAAGCATATACACTTGCGCATGGTATCCGTCAACGATTGTTCCTCTAAATTTGCATTATAGTTTCGACGAGCTCTGGGTTTGTTTTGAAGTTGGTGATCTCTTTTGGATAGATCCATTTGTAGTCTAGTATCTCATCACCATCAAGAGTTACCTCATCTGAGTCGCATTCTACGAGGCAATGAAAGAATACGAAATGACGCTTTTTTTTGAGAGTTTTTGGCTCAATCATCTCACCCCACCGAATTATCCTGACATATGCAGTATCTAGTCCGACCTCTTCCCGAGTTTCGCGCACGGCAGTTTGCGCTATTGTTTCGCCATAATCTACGTGACCCCCATGGGTACCCCATATAGTCCACTTAGACCCCTGAGTGAGAAGTATTTTCCCAGAGGGTTTATGACGTACTATCACTCCCACCACTACCTCAGGACGCTTTGTTGTGACATTACTTATACCGGCCATATCTCAATTATAAATGAAGCTCCACGAGTTGACTCCCGAAGTATCAATAATACGGCTGAGGGAGATCCACCGAGGGAAAAGCACTCTTTCACAGCTTTACATCCGTAGTCTTCTGCGGAGGAGGATATATTTATGCATGCTGTAACAACTAAAGAATTTTGTATCATACCGTTATGTTAGGCGAACATGGCAATATGCGTTTCAACATTTCAACTTCCCCCACTCGGTATACCCATGCAGTATCTGTCTTTTCTTTGTATATCCGAATAAGATCGCAAACATCAAACCAAAACACTCTATCTATTTCATCTTTTTCAAATTGTAGCTCAGATATGTCAGTATAAAGAGTGTAAGAGTACCGATACTCATATTCGAATTGCTCTTTGTATTTAACAGTCGAAACAAACTGCAAACACGTAGTATCGATGATTATTCCCATCTCTTCTGAAAGCTCTCTTTCAGCATTTTGTTCTGGTGTCTCTCTAGAGAGGATATGCCCACCAAATGTTGGATCGAGGAGACTGGGGTGGGTGTCCTTTTTTGCGGAACGCTTATGACATAGCACTTGTGTGTATGACGGGTTCGTCACCCATATTTCTGTTGTTCTATGCCAGATATGATCGCTATGTACTATACTGCGGGGATATGGATGAGTAGGGTGGTTACTCGCATCCACACAGAAAAGGAGTTCATCGGGGTTAATCATTTGGATTTACTGTCGTGTATAGTTTGAATATTCTATTAAGGGATCCCTCCACCCCCCACTACTCGTGATGGGGGAGTCGGGATGACTGCAACTCATCACTCAGAATTCAGCACAAAGCACATAACTACTTGATCCCGTCACAGTATATTGTTACCGCTTATTGTTTACTGCTACTGTTATTGTTTACATGGTTCCTGAACCTAGTTCAGGAAGTCAATTGTGTATTGTTTACTGTTACTGTTTACTGTTACTTTTTTTGGTCTTTTTCCCTTTCGGTTCTATAAGCGCCTCTTTGAGCACATCTTCAATACGCTGGACGAATACAAACTGCATAGCGTTTTTGATATTCTCGGGAATATCCTCTACATAATTTCGTTCGTTACCCGCCGGGAGTAGGACTTTCTTTATTCCTGCCCTATTCGCAGCGAGAACTTTTTCTTTCACTCCTCCGATTTCAGTTATCCGTCCTCTGAGGGTGATCTCCCCCGTCATTGCAAGATACTTGTCTACCGGCTTCTTTGTAAGCGCTGACACCATCGCAGTTGTGATTGCTGCACCTGCAGAGGGTCCATCTTTTGGTGTTGCCCCCTCGGGTACATGTACATGAACATCGATCTTGCTGAATAAATCTTTTGCCAAACCAAAATCATCAGAATGAGACCTCACATACGAGAGTGCTGCTTGGCAAGACTCTTTCATGACGTCGCCCAGATTACCCGTAAGCGTTAATACTCCCTTACCCGGCATGGTGGTAACCTCTATAAATAGAATATCTCCTCCTGACTGGGTCCATGCAAGACCTGTACTTATTCCGACATAGTCAATATCCTCAACCATTTGGTTCAAATATTTGGGAACTCCGAGGTACTTCGGCACTTCCTCAGCCGGGATTGTTTTGTTGTAGGGAATACCTTCTACTATTTTGGCGGCAACTTTCCGGAATATGTTTGCTATTTCTCGCTCAATGTTTCGCACACCTGCCTCCCGGGTGTACTTTCGGATAACTTCCCTGATGGTTCCCTCAGGCAACGTTACCTGATCTATGTTTACTGCTGCAGCCTCGAGCTGTTTGGGAATCAGGTATTTTTTGACAATATTGTACTTCTCGTCTTCCGTATATCCGGCAAAATGAATGACTTCAAGGCGGTCAAGCAAAGCAGGAGGTATAGTATCTAGTTGATTTGCGGTAGTAATGAAAAATACTTCCGACATATCAAAAGGCAGCTCCAAATAGTGATCCTCAAAAGCTATATTCTGTTCTGGGTCAAGGAGTTCTAATAAGGCAGATGCTGGATCTCCACGGTAGTCGTTACCAATCTTGTCAATTTCATCTAGCATAAATACTGGGTTTTTCACACCTGCTTGTTTGATAGCTTTGATAAATCGACCAGGCATTGAACCAACGTAGGTGCGTCTATGTCCTCTGATTTCAGCTTCATCCCTCACACCCCCCAGCGAAACTTTTACGAATTTGGTGCCCAGTGCTTTTGATATTGATCGCCCTATCGATGTCTTACCAACCCCGGGAGGGCCTACAAAACACAGGATATTTGGCTGCTTTTCTCTGGCTGAAACGAGATCTTGGTGAATGGGGGTAGCTTTCTTTTTTTTCACTTTTTCTTGCTCTTCAGTCACAGGACTTGTGCCATTTTGCTCCTGCTGTTGCGCGTGAAGTTTAAGCACTGCCAGATATTCGAGTATACGCTCTTTCACCTTGGGGAGGCCATAGTGATCTTCATCGAGTATGGTACGTGAATGAACGATGTCGATATTTTGTGGGGAGCGAACACTCCAGGGCAGCTCCACCACCGTTTCGATATAACTTCTGACAGATGAAGATTCAGGGTTAAACTGTGACATTTGTTCAAGACGTTTTATCTCCTTTTCTACCTTTTCTTCGATATCTTTAGGCATTTTTGCCTCCTTAAGTTTATCCCGAAGATCTTTTGTACCTTTATCACCTTTCGATTTTGTTCCTCCAAGCTCCTCTTCGATAGTCTTCATTTTCTCTCTTAATATATTTTCGCGCATGTTCTCATCAATCTTTTCGCTGGTCTTTTTTGATATATTATGTTCTATTTCGAGTATCTTAATCTCCTCTGCCAACTTTTCAGAAATTTTCAGCAATCGAGACTTGAGGTCTGTCTCCTGAAATATTTTGTATCTGTCGGACAACCTCATTTCAAGTACTGAAAGTACCTGATAAGAGAATGTATACGCGTTGTTTATATACAGAACATTTATCATGAAGTTCAAATCCAGAGTTTTTCCCATGTTAATAGCCCTCTTGAGTTCGCTTGCTATATGATGAACGAGTGCTTGAGTCTCAGCGTCATCTGTTATTACTTCCTCAATCTTCTGGACTTCAACCTCTAGGTATGGTTCATTAGTGACAATCTTTACTATGTTTACTTTTTCTAAACCTTTTACCATAATTTGAGTTTCTCCTCTTTCTCCGGGGTTTACCCGCTCTATTGTGGCAATAACACCAACATTATTGAGGTCGCTATGCTCCGGTTGGTCCTTAGAATTCCTTTGGGTTGCTATGACAATCTTATTATCTTTTTGGACTGCGTGTTGGAGCGCAGCAACGCTTTTTGCTCTCCCAACAATTAAAACGGACTCACAAGAAGGCATTACTATAGTATCTAACACGGGAAGCAAAGGATATATTGGTTGTTGTGACAATGCGTTTGTTTCGTTCATAATGATTAGCAGTTTAGCAGCTTGTGTGCTAATTGTCAAGTGTTAGGTAATTAAAGCAAATGCATAACTAGTGTCTCAATAACTAATCATACGCTGTCTATAGTGTTCACTACTAGCATTACCTACGTATGACCCATGGACATTTCTTGTGAAATAAGCTGATATGACGTCCTAAATTGATTTATAATATTACTATCAAAACTTGGGTAAGAATGCTAATTTGGGCCTATAAATAAACCAATAGGATGCAATTATTTCTGCTATTTTATCTGTTTGAACTTCTATGACAGTCTTTGTAATAGACTGGCATAATCTGTGTATCTCTGAGCTTCAAGTACAGTTTTATCTGAAAGCCCCAGTAAATCTTCATGAAAAGGAAGCCTTTGTTTGTTCTGGTAAATAACACCAAGTGGGAACCGTTCATTCATCGGTTCAAGAGCCTTTTGAAGAGCTAAATCAATACTTTCTGGGTTATATGTAGAGTCTAATTTATATGAGTTTTTCAAGAAGTATTCGAAGGTGTTAACCTTATTGAACGTGACACAGGGCTGGAGGATATTTATTAGGGAAAATCCTTTATGCTGCATGCCCTGCTTTATGAGATCTGCCATATGTTTCGCATCATTTGCAAAAGACTGAGCTACAAAAGTTGCACCTTGGGTAATGGTTAGGGCAAGCACATTGATGGGAGTTTCTATAATACCTGTGGGGGTGGATCTTGATTTGTACCCTTTATATGCGGTTGGAGCTACCTGGCCGGTAGTAAGCCCGTACACCATGTTATCATGTGCTATGACGGTGACGTCATGATTACCACGACAAGCATGTAGAAGGTGATTACCACCCTCTCCATATAGTCCACCATCACCTCCTACTACCAGTACCTGACGAGTATGATGAGCCAGTTTTATGCCGACTGCAGTGGGTATGGCCCTCCCATGGAGGGTGTGCATACTATTCGCATTGAGGAAGTCATTCATATTTCCCGAGCAACCTATATCAAATGCTACGAATATATCTGACGCTTTTAGACCTTGATCTGCAAGTGCGAGCCTGATTGCGCGAATTATTCCGAAATTTCCACAACCTGGACACCAGGTAGGTGTGTATCCACTGAGATCTTTAATTATTGATGCCGAGTCGCTCATTGTAAAGTTTTTATATAATTGACAATTTCGTGAGCAAAAAACGGTCTGCCATCATACTTGAAGAGACGGTTTTCCAGCCTAATACCACACTCAGCACGCAGCAGTTTTCCAAATTGTGTGTCATGATTATTTTCCACGAGAACATACTTTGCGTTTTTGTTGAAATAAGGACGTATTCTGATCTCATCAAGCGGGAACAGATGGGTGAAGTGCAGATAAGCGGTCTTTTTTCCTTCAGTTTCGAGGATTTGTTGGGCGTATCTGATTGGCGCCTTATTTGATCCAAATGACACGAAAATAACAGATGCTGCGTCAAGGTCTCCAAATACTTTGGGAAGCGCAAAGTCACTTGATGTGAGATATGTATGTATTTTTCTGGTACGTTTGTCTACTTGCTTTACTACCTCAGGTCCATCTTCTGTTGTGTGGGTATCCTCGAGATGTTCGTATGAGTTTGCCTGCCAAAAAGGCCCATCCTGCAAACCTGGAATAAGATACTCTGATATGCCGTCTGGACTATCTTTGTATCGCAAATAGGGAATCTGCTCCGTTTTACTCACTATTTTTCCTCTTCTTACGGTATATGAAGATGCAAATGTATCAAACCATTTTTTGTCTACCGTTGCATGTGACTCTGCAAGGAATTTGTCGGAAATCACAATAACAGGAATCTGATAGACATCGGCCACATTATAGGCATGTGCGGCAAGTTCGATCATCTCTTCTACATCACCTGGCGCAAGCACCACTTTCGGGAATTCTCCATGTCCTCCATGGACGGCAAAGAGCAAATCTCCCTGACCTGTCCAGGTCGGAAGCCCGGTTGCGGGACCTGGCCTTTGCGCAAGGTATACGACAAGGGGAAGTTCTGCTACACCCGCATAACTTATGGATTCAACCATAAGTGCGAATCCTCCTCCCGAGGTCCCTACAGACGAGCGTACTCCCGCGAATGAAGAACCCAAAGCTTCACTAACGACCGCTATCTCATCCTCAACATGTCGAACAACCATTTTCGTTTGCACGGCCCAGGCAGCAAGATTCGTAAGCACAGATGATGAAGGGCTCATTGGGTAGGCGAAATATGCTCTACAGTCTGCAACTACTGACGCAAGTGAAAATGCTTCGTTTCCGGATAGAAGAAGCGATCTCCTCTCGGGAAGAGCCTGAGCACGGCCGCGGAGAAGTTCTTGGCGAGAGATAAAGTCTGTCACCCTTTGGCGTAATTCTGCCGACTGGGCACACAAACCTTTGACATGATCCCAACCTTCTTTCGCAAGCGTAATATTATGTGTGATAATTTCCTGGCCTTTTCTACCAAAATCTTCCTCTAGTATGGTGTTAAACGATGTAATATCCCAGTCTAGAATCGCAAGGGTAGCACCAAGTGAGATAGTGTTGACCATTACCTGGAATGCCTTGTGTTTCGTGCGAATCTCTTTAAAGGGAAGAGGGATGGGTATGAAATCTCCTTCGACTTTGACAACGTCTTGGTCATAGATCACGATAGAATTTGCAGTAAGCCGGTGAGCATCTCTGTCAAACGCATCCTGGCGCAGACAAACCAACATATCGAGTTCTTGTTTGAGGGTCCCTATCTGAGTGTCTGCGACAGTAATCTCATAATTCGTGAACCCTCCACGGATAAGACTTGGGAACTCGGCATAGTCGAATATCTGAAGACCGTGACGGGCACATATCTTGGAGAATGTGAGACCAACCGTTGTGATTCCGAAGCCTGCTTCACCAGATATCTTCCATGAAAAAACCATAAAGTATAAATCCAAATTCCAATGACAAACCAAGCTCAAAGAACCCAAAATAGTACCTTGTTTTTCGCCATTTGCTTTTCG
>CAYUHI010000001.1:27607-33036 GCA_964444485.1 uncultured Gammaproteobacteria bacterium
TACCGCCTCCTGTATGGCTTCAAGGGGTAACAACGCACACTTCATCCGGGCTGGAGAGACTTCTATAGCAAGTATTTCTAACACGTCAACAGTGGTTATTCCACAAACTTCCCCCACATTCTTACCCTTCACATATTCGGTAAGTAAGGAAGCAGAAGCGGTCGACAATGCACATCCAAAACCCTCAAAACAGATATCTCGAACAATCCCCACATCGATATGTGCATGTACTATAATTTTGTCTCCACATGAAGGGTTGTGAGTGACAGAAGATGTATTATAAATGCAGTCTTTACATCCAAAGTTACGCGGATTGCGGTAGTGATCCATTATCTCGTCCTGATAAAGTGTCATTGCCGGTACGGATGAAGAACTTCCAAAACATTCTTAAGCCCTGAAACTAACTGATCTATCTCTGATTCCTCAGAGTAAAGTGACAGGCTCGCCCTACACGTCGCGGGAATATTCAAAAAAGTGTGGAGAGGTTGCGCACAGTGATGTCCGACTCTTATGCAGATATCTTGCTCACCGAGTATCTGAGCCACATCGTGGGGATGACAACCCTCAATATTAAACGAGACTATACCTGCAAAATGGGTATGTCCGCCGGTGTACAACTGGATTTGCGAACCGAACGCTTCGCTGAGCTTGGACAACGCATATTGACGGACTTTTTTTGTCTGATCCTCAATAGTTTTGAGTCCGACCGATTGTACAAACCTAATCGCTTCCCCCAGACCTATCACCTGTGCAATTGGAGGGGTTCCAGCCTCAAACTTCTGGGGTACTTTAGCGAAAGTCGTCGCATCGATCCCGACCTCTTCTATCATATCTCCTCCGAATTGATACGGAGCAAGTGTCATAAGCCTATCGTACTTGCCATAAAGTACGCCAACTCCAGTTGGTCCAAACAGTTTGTGTCCTGAAAATACCAGAAAGTCTACATCCAATTCTTGCACATTGAGAGGTATATGTTGAATAGATTGACATGCATCCAACACGATAATGATCTTTGGATTGATATTTCTGGCAAGATCAATAATCTCTTTGACTGGGAGAATGAGGCCAAGGGCATTGGACACGTGCGTGAGCGCCAACACTGCAGTTTCTTTTGTGATACCTTGACTGAAGGCCTCGATGATTTGAGTGTTCGTCGCTTCAAGCGGCTGAAATGTCAGGCAACCAAATTTTGCCCTGTTCTTTGAAGCTGCTTGCTGCCAAGGAACAAAGTTTGCATGGTGCTCAACAATAGTTGTTAATACCTCCACACCGGGTGTTATCACAGTACCTGAAAGGGAGGTTGCAAGCAGATTGAGCGCTTCTGTGGCACCTTTAGTAAATACTATTTCTTCTGACCTTTGTGCATGAAGATATTCGGCAATGAGTTGGCGTGTTGCTTCATATTCGGTACTTGCCTTCTCCGCGATTGGATAAAGTCCCCTATGGATGTTTGAACTATATAAGAGGTAGTACTCGGATTCTTTATCGATGACTTTTTGTGGCTTGAGTGTTGTCGCAGCAGAGTCAAGATATGTCATCCCTGGACGGCTTTGAAAAATCGGGAAGTGATCTTTCCACTTGTTCATAGATGGAGTATAACAAATGACAATATCCTAGGTACTAAAGATTACCATCCTTCCCTTGGGAAGGTGTCCCCCTCCTCATTGAGGAGGGGGACGAAAGGGGTTGTTTGTTATACGCAATCTGGATTCTTACATCCGAGATGAGCACCCCTTCACCCCCACCACGAATGATGGGGGAGCTTCCCCGAGGAAGCATTTCTCACAATGTATCAAATTTCCCCTGATCTCCTTATTGCCTGCATTGTCCCGCCGAAGCATTAGCGGAGGAGGAACATCCTGAATTCCTGACTACCTGAATGCCTGAGCACCTACCATCTCTCTCACCTCATGTAAAAATCCTTCTACATATAAGTCGAGAGCATTTTTTGCAGATAAACCCCGTGTCTGGAGATAATAAAGTTGTTCACTATTTGGTTTTCCTGTTGTTGAACCATGCGTACAAAAAACCTCGTTCGAAAGTATTTCAAGATCTGGTTCCGATTTCACAATCGCCTTGTCGGAAAGTACCAGATTTTGATTCTTCTGGTAAGCATGACTACCGTTACAGTTTGCCTCTATACGAATAAGTCCATGATAAAGGAGTTGAGACGTGTCCCAGAGAACTGACTTAATGAGGAGATTCGATGTAGAGTTTGGAGCTTGATGGTGTTGAGTCGTATGAAGAAAGAATTGTGCTTCGCCGTGTCCGGTATAGAGGCCAACAATATCGAGGTGCACACCCGATGCCATAATTTCAAATGTATACATTCCAGATACGTTATCAAGAAACACCATGTATTTCCCTTCCCGCTCGAAAGAAAATGTTCTGTCCCCACTCGTTTGTATGTGAGTTATTTTGGATTTCATATTTGGGTTCTTACTACCATGTCTAGGTTGTGGTATATGCGTCATGCTGAATTTATTTCAGCATCTTTTCATACTCGATTGATCCTGAAACAAGTTCATGATGACACTCTCTTCTAGCATTATTCATATATTCTTGCTTTCTCTTTACTGCTACTGATTATTGTTTCCTGTTACTTTCGTTTAGCCAACACTCCCTTCCATCTCAATATTAATCAGTCGGTTGAGCTCAATCATATATTCTAGGGGTACTTCACGGGTTACTGGTTGGATAAATCCGTTCACGAGCAGTCCTTCTGCGTCGGATTTACTTATCCCCCGAGACATAAGGTAAAACAACCGCTCCTCCCCCAACCGTTCTACAGTAGCTTCGTGCTGTACTTCAACATCAGACGAACGTATGTTCATGTCAGGATAGGTATCTGATCGGGAGTGTTCATCGATGATCATCGCATCACAACTTACATAAACCTTACAATCTTTAAGCGCAGGAGCTACGTCTACGATACCACGATAGGAGGTCCTACCACCATCTTTGCATATCGATTTGCTTATGACACGGGACGATGTGGATGGAGCCTTGTGGTAGATTTTCGCACCTGCATCCTGAAGCTGGCCCTTGCCGGCAAGTGCTATCGAGAGAACCTCTCCCTTCGCGCCCTTACCAACGAGATGAATAGCGGGATATTTCATAGTGACTTTGCTTCCCAGGTTACAGTCTACCCACTCCATGTGGGCATGTGCTTCAGCAAGAGCACGCTTGGTAACAAGGTTGTACACATTTTTGCTCCAGTTCTGCACAGTGGTGTAGCGCACACGAGACCCTTTCTTGGCAAAAATTTCCACCACTGCGCTATGGAGCGAATCACTGTGGTACACTGGCGCAGTACATCCTTCGATATAGTGAACATCACTGCCCTCATCTGCGACAATAAGCGTGCGCTCGAACTGTCCGAGTTTCTCTGCATTGATCCGAAAATACGCCTGTAACGGAAGCTTGACTGTAACATTCTTCGGTACATATATAAAGCTCCCACCGCTCCACACTGCGCTATTGAGGGCTGCAAATTTATTGTCGCTTGGGGGGATCAATTTGCCCAAATATTTACGTATAATCTCGGGGTACTTAGCGACGGCCGTATCCATGTCACAGAATAACACCCCATCCTTCGCAAGCTCCTTCTGGGCGCTTTCATATACAACCTCACTATCGTACTGTGCTGATACTCCCGCAAGGTGGTTCTTTTCAGCCTCGGGGATTCCAATGCGATCATATGTCTCTTTTATTTCCTGAGGAAGATCTTCCCATCGTTTAACCTGATTTTCTGCTGACCGAAAGTAGTAGAAGATCTGGTCTAACGCAATTTCCGTAAGATTAGGTCCCCATGAGGGCATTTGTTTACGAATATATATTTTGTATGCATTTATACGAAACTCTCTCATCCATTTAGGCTCGTGTTTGATCTCGGAGATCTGCTTTACAACTCCAATATTTAAACCTTGTCCCGTGGTATACACAGGCTTTTCAGGCATTGCAAACCCGAACCTGTAGTCGAACATTGGGGGTAGTGATTTTGTCATGAAATAAGAGCAATATCCCAATAGTTAACATGAGCACCGCATGATGATGTCAGACCAAATCTGCAACTGTTTTCAAACTGAGCCCGACAGTTTTACGTATTGTAAAGTTTTCATTTATATATTCCAGTTCCATATAGCCGCAGTTTTCAAAATGCCATATATCGCGAAGCGATTTATGGGAAAGGTACGTATAAACTGCCCGCATGAATCCTCCATGGGTGATAATGAGGACAGATCTAGAAGTGTTTTCTCGAGCAATTTTTCTCAATATTCCAAAAGCTCTGTCCCGTAACTCCCGCTGACTCTCTTCACCCAAGTTCGTTTTTATGTCTAATCTTTGATCTTCGGTCATGGTCTCCCATGATGGATATTTTGTATACAACTCCTTGCGCGATATGCCGACACTTGTTCCCTGATCTTTCTCCTGAAGTTCGGGAACTTTGATTAGTGGGATACCACGTGATGCGATCATAATCTCGGTTGTCTGAATACATCTCAAGACGGGGGAGCTGAAGCATATATCAAAGTGAACGTTTGCCAAAGTCTCTGCCCGAGACAATACCTGTTGTCTCCATATATCTGAGAGAGAGCTTGTTGAGTCGACAGATTTGCCCTGAACTCGTTTTTGTACGTTTAAAATACTTTGCCCGTGACGCACAAGGTAGAGAAGTGATGTGTCCATATGTGTTGGGGATTAATCTGAGGTAACTGCAGTATACCCATCCTTTTCAATCCGTGCCGCGAGCTTTGCGTCACCAGTTTTTACAATTTTTCCGCCAATCATAACAATTACCTCATCGGGAGGTAGATATTTGAGGATTCTATTGTAATGCGTAATGATGATATATGTTTTATCTTTGCGTCGTGCGTGCAGGAATTTCCCGATGTGTCGGAGTGCATCTACATCTACACCAGTGTCGATCTCATCATATATTTGGATTTTCTTATCGAGCACTGCCGCTTGGAGTACCTCAAGTTTTTTTCGCTCTCCGCCTGAGGCTGCATCGTTAAGACTCCTTTGGAGAAGTTCCGGTTGAATGTGTAACTCTTGTGCTATTTTTGTCACTTTTTGACGAAGTTCGAGTGCAGGAATAGTTCCGCTAAGTGCGAGTTGCAGGAGTTGAGTTACGCGTACACCCTGAAGTGCAAGCGGTGTTTGGAAAGAAAGAAATATCCCTGCCTTCGCCCGCTCATCTGGCTTCATATCCGTCAAATCAACATATTGCCCTTTTTTATTTTGAACTTTAAACTTTGAACTTTGCACTTGGTATGCTTCGTTTCCCATTATCGAATAGGCCAGTGTGCTCTTCCCTGAGCCGTTTGGCCCCATGATGGCATAGACCTTACCCTTCTCGAAGGTATGAGTGAAGTCTTTGATGATGATTTTTCCTCCTCCTGATATAGTGAGTTTAGAAAGTTGCA
>CAYUHI010000002.1:0-18970 GCA_964444485.1 uncultured Gammaproteobacteria bacterium
TTGTCCCAGCCGCGTCGTAGTAACAGGTGATGGAGATGATTTGAATCACCACGAAATGGATTTTTCCCTGATTGGAATCTGCGAAGCATTGTATAGAACCCATCGAGTATAGGTATACACAGTACCAAAAAGAGTGTGCCCATCTTGCCAAACGCGAGTATAGTCAAAACGCCCAGCAAAAACCCCGCAAGAGCACCTCCTCCATACCCAGGCATGATCTTCTGCGGATAGAAATTCCACGGCCAAAACCCCAAAAATGCCCCCGCCACAATCTGTGCAAATATCTTGGTATGACCTGCATCGATGTCATAAGGACTATATTTCTTGGCAATAAGCGCAAGGAATATGCACGCAATACTCACAAAACCAGGAAGCTGACCATCTATTCCTTTGCTCCAGTTTATGATATTCATCATGGCAACAAGCCAAAACACTGCAAAAAGGTCAGCGACAACCCATATCACATGGGGGCCGAAAAACTGAATGGCGACCTGAGGTTGGGTCAGATCGATCGGAGCACCAAAGGGATTGGAAATAAAAGGGATGCCGATACCACCTGCGATCGCGATGCAAGCCGCCAGAACATTCAGGAAGAAGCGCAAATAGGGGCTAAGGTCGTATTTATCGTCGAGGAGTCCGACGAGAACCAGGAGAGCGCCTGCAATCAGAATGAAAATAATAATCTTACTCATCGGCAGAGCAATGAACGTAGTTACAAGGATCGCTAGAAATATCGGCAGTCCGCCTGCACGAGGAATAATACCCTTGTGTGTATGGGCGGGATGTTTATCTGTATTTGCATCGGTGACGAGGCCATATCTGCGGGCGAGACGTATCGTCCAGGGAACGAACATTGCGCTCAAAACACATGAAAGGACCAGATAGATCATAGATTAAGAATACCCTCATTATAGCTCTCTTTCGTCAACTCATGAGCAGAAAAAACGTGCGAGTAAGGGTAACAATAATGATGATTGACTGGGTAAGCAGGAATGCTCGTGCTATTCGTGCAAATACCGGCTCGTCCACAAACCGTGTATGTATGAACCAATGCGTAACATAGAATGCAATGTTCATGAGAAGAGGAAGGAGAATAAGCTCCCATTTCGTAGCAACCTGTGCTTCGCCCCAGAAACGCGAATAATAGAGAGGAATCTCGGGAGGAGCAGTGATAAGAAGCGCCGCTATAATAGCCCAAACTATAACGTTGCTGAGTACTACAAGAGTGCGCATGGAACAGGGTTTATAAGGTTTGTAAGGTTATAAGGTTTATAAAGTCTATAAAGTTCGTAAAGTCTATAAAGTTTGTATGGTTATAAGGTTATAAGATTTGTAGCGAAATTACAATTCTATGAGTTTCTGTCATTCTCGACCTGATCGAGAATCTCTTGGTTGAGTCTAGGATTACTAGGAAAGAGATCCTCGCATTCGCAAGGATGACACGTTTTCTTATTTCACTACAAGTATATAAAGGTTGATAAAGATTGCGGGATCAGATGTATCTTTCGGGGATGGGGAACTTTTTACAGAGCGTATGCACCTTACCCTGAATGACCTTAAGGAATTTGCTGCGACGGATTATTGCTGCCCGATTCTCGGGTCGCTTTTGGTCCTCAATAGTCATTTTGAGCTTACCTGCAGTATTTTGCAAGTCATGAGCGATAGCCACCAGCCACGAAGCTATAAGTTTCATCTCGTTTGCACGCATACCGCGAGTAGTCAAACCTGGTGTTCCGAAACGAATACCCGACGGATAGAAAGGAGGGTTGGGATCGTGGGGCACTGCATTGCGATTCAGAATGATACCTGCAACCTCACATCCTTCGGCCATGGTATTGCCGAGAATATCAAATTGAGACATATTGGCAACAAGAAGATGAGAATCAGTACCCCCAGTAACAAGTTTAAATCCCTCGTCAGTCAGTGCTTGTGCAAGAACCTTAGCATTTGCAATTATCGCAGCGGAGTATTTCTGAAATTTCATTGATTGTGTTTCTTTCAGGGCAACAGCAATCCCGGCGATTGAGTTGAGATGAGGGCCACCCTGAATACCAGGGATGATGGTGGAATTTATCTTCTTTGGTAGGTCAGCATCTTTCTTGAGACCTTTGTTTGTAATCATAATCATTGCTCCCCGCGGACCACGAAGTGTCTTGTGAGTGGTAGTTGTGATTATGTCTACATACGGTGCAGGCGATGGATATGCATGACCTGAGACAAGACCAGCGAGATGTGCGATGTCTGCCATGAGGTACGCATTTACTTTCTTTGCAATAGCTGCGAACTTTTTCCAATCAATGATACGCGGGTATGCGGTGGTGCCTGCGATAATGAGCTTGGGCTTTGCTTCGAGCGCAAGTTTTTCGATCTCGTCATAGTCGAGGAAACCGTCCGGTGTCACTCCGTACTGGACGGACTTGAAGAACTTGGATCCCGCGGTGAGTCGAGCGCCATGAGTGAGATGCCCGCCTGATGCGAGCGACAATCCCATAAAGGTATCTCCAGGATTGAGGAGTGCCATCTCTACCGCAAAATTTGCAGGTGAACCCGAATGCGGCTGGACATTGACATAGGGAACATCGAACACTTTTTTGGCACGGTTCACACAGAGACTTTCTATACCATCTGCAAATTCGTTGCCTTGGTAATATCTGCGTCCTGCGTATCCTTCCGCGTATTTGTTTCCAAAAGGTGAGGCCATCGCTTCCTCCACTGACTTTGAGGCGTAGTTCTCAGAAGGGATCATCATGAGTGTCTCTGCCTGACGCTTCGTTTCTGACTCAATGAGTTTATACACTGCAGAATCAGTTTGTTTGAGGTTGGGGTATTTGTTGGGCATATGAGCGTGATTATAACAGCAAACAGAAAACAATAAACAGTAACGGTAAACAGTAGCGGTAAATAATAAACAGACGTCAGGTGATCAGGAATTCAGGCATTCAGGTATTCAGGAACTCAGGAATACAGGTAATCAGGGCAATGGCGCTTGTCCGCCTATGGCGGAGGCGGATGAGCCTTTGGCTCAAATGGCGAAAAGTTGGTCATTTGTCATTGAATACAGTGACCTTCCTATCTTTTCTCAGAACATACCCTTCTATCTTAGGATATGGTTTGGTGAGCACTGCTCGCCGGGGGATGAGGATCTTGCCCACATAGTCGGGGATCTCTTCATATGTCTTGCCAATAATCTTAACCTGTTCGGGATCGAACCAGTATACCTGTGCTACATGGTAATCAAGCTCCGACTCTACGAGAAGATAATCAGAAGGCTTCGCATACGACTTGATTCGAAAAATATGCTCACGGAGATTTTCCTTGGTACTTATGAAAAGTTGCCGGGTCTCAGGGAATCTGGATGCAGCCATAAGATAATTCATAAGGAGGATTACCACAATCACTGAGAGAATAACCTTGGTCAAAGGTCTGAGTGCATGCACGCTCACAATGATGAGGATGATCATCGCAGGTGCAGAAATGATGAGATATCGAGGAAGATAGAGAGGAGTCGCAAACTGTGAGAATATCCACACGACCGTGCCGGGGACAAGTGCCCACAAAGCAAGCACTATCATCAGAGATCTTTGTTTTTTGCCACCCTGCATGAGGCTCAGAATTACAAGACCGTAGACTAGATACGCAAACGGGCCGACATCATATGCAAAGCTAGAAAAAGTATCATGGCCAAATACTAGCAAACTCGGGAGAGTCACTAGTTGGGAAAATGTCGGCTTGGGTATCCAAAAAGACTGCAATGTATCTGCAGAGTGAGAATGTATGAAGAATATGAGCCATGGTAAAAAAATGAGAAAAGATAACAGAAAAGAACCGATTGCACTGGCATTTTGTTTAAGTAGTCGTGCTATCTTGTCATTCCACCCTGACGCACGAATGGTCTTGATTGAAGGGAAGAATATGGATGATATAAGCCACAACCCTTGCACCCCAAAAATAAGCAACATGAAATAGTGGGTATAAAGTCCAATAATCGTGACAATGGAATACCAAACCCATCGCTTCTGGAGAAACAAGTACCAGCTGAGAACTGCAAGCCACGCAGAAAGAGTATACATGCGCGTCTCAAAAGCGAGGCTTGTCATCAGGGGGTGAATGAGCCCGGCAATCGTCAGTGACAGGAAAATGCACAATGTGCTTATCGTAAAGTATCGACGGAGAAACAATCCTATGGTGACAAGCGTAAATACATAAAACACGAAAGAAAGCGACCGCGTAGCAACCTCGGAAGTACCAAATATCACTACCCAAATCTTTAACAGGAGAAAATACAGGGGCGGACTGAAGTCGTGAGCAACAAGTCGTACGATATCGGGGAAAGAATGCTGGGCCAGAAGTACCGAGAACGCTTCATCTCGCCAGTAGGATTGGAAAAGGGGAGGGAATGTCATAATAAACTCAAATAACAAAATCCAAATTTCAAATCAAATTCAAATGACAAACCATTCGCTAATCGCCTTTTACCATTCGCCACTTCATTTCTTCTCCGTTACTTTGTACACGATTTTTTTGCCGAGTAACAACCTTGTATGTGCATCAAGTGCAGGGACAGAGGAGAGGAGAAATGAAACGATCGGCAGAATATACCACTGCAGTACGAGAAGTATGACGTTGTAGGGCTTCGTCTTTATATCGAGTTTATTGCGTACCAATATATCAATTGCTGTATAGATGATAAGCATCGAGCTCCCGAGGGTAAGAATAATTCCTGAGATTTGAGGAAGTATGAAACCCATAACGGTTCGTTTAAATATCGGATTAATGATAGGCGTGACTGTTGCAAATACAGTGAGAATGAAGAAGGAAGTCGGCCACAAAAGATGATTTATGGTGAGGTACAGGATTTTTCTAATCTTTGGAATAAATGGAATGTGTGGTGTGGTCCAGAGTTTGGACCATGCATATGCAATGTCTGAGACGCCCCATGCCCAGCGCTTCTCCTGCTCATATCTGCTCAGAAAGGTTCGCGCCATTGACCCGGCGTGGACTGCATCGCCATTTATCATAGTGTACATAGGAATAGTCTTTACTTTTGCGCCGTACAAGAAATATGCCTGAAGGTGTATATGCCAATCTTCGGGGATAATATCGACGTCCCAGTATCCAACATCTTGAATAAGTTTGAGACTGGTAGAGTAGGTGGATATCTGTATAAGGTTTTCTTTATCTTCCAAATTGGCAAGACGTTGGACTGAGGAGAGCGAAGCTTGCATCCTAACAAAAAAAGGCAACTTCCAAAAATTGTTGTAGAGTAGTACCGGTGCCCAATAGAAATGGAACATTCGATCAATATCGGTTAGAAATGTATAGGTGAGATATGAAAAGTAGTTTTTTGGAAGTTTGCTATCTGCATCGCAGATGGTGATCAGGGTTTCTGCAGGTGCAAAATCTTGTGGCTCTATAACACTCTGAAAGACATCCTTCACCGCCCATGTTTGGTTGCTTGCTTTTCCTGGTATCTCATTTTCTGACAACTCATGATAACTCGCAAAGAGTGCAATACGTCCCTCAAAAAGTTCACGGAGTACCCTTTCTTTATTGGGTGCTTCTGTCTCACGTTTTTCAAACCCTAACACCACGTGGAGGTTTTGCTGCCATGGGTAGTCATTTGCGAGAATGCACTCTATGGTTTCTGAAATTTTTTGAACGGATTCCCGATAACAGGGTATAACAATAAAATGTTGAATAGCTGCTGCAGGCTTTGCCTTCTGCACGAGAGTGACAAAAGAGATAGACTGTGCCTGGTGAATCTTCACAAATGCGATAATGGTACGGAGAGAATTTTTCCCTGCCTGATAAAGAAAATATAAATCAAATGCAATTATCCCATATGCGACAACCGCAGGATGAAAAGGAGACAACCAAAGGGGTAAAGTAACAATGACCCATGTTGTGCCAGTGACAGCGATTTCTGCAAATCGAGACGAATATAACCAACGCATAAAGTGTAATAGAATCAATAATACAGCATTCTTTTTTGTCCCGTTTCAAATATATATAAACGACACTCGTTTATGTTCTTGACTTTTGTAGTAAGCTCCTTTACTATACCCATCAGCAAACATGCATCGTTATTTTACCAATTAATCATCCGAATATTATGGCAGATGGCGTATTTCAGCGAACCAAACCGCACTTAAACATTGGCACTATTGGTCACGTGGACCATGGAAAGACCACCACGACTTCTGCTATCCATTACGTTCTCTCGAAAGCAGGACTTGCTAAGTTTTTGAAATATGATGAGATCGATAAAGCTCCTGAAGAAAAAGCTCGAGGAGTTACTATTAATATCCATCATTCCGAATACGAAACTGAAAAGCGACATTATGCACACATTGATGCTCCAGGACACGCAGACTACATAAAGAATATGATTACCGGTGCGGCGCAAATGGACGGGGCTATCCTTGTTGTCTCAGCTCCAGATGGTCCTATGCCACAGACTCGAGAGCATATTCTCCTTGCGCGACAGGTTAATGTACCTGCGATCGTTGTATATCTCAACAAATGTGACATGGTGCCTGATAAAGAGATTATTGATCTCGTTGAGATGGAAGTAAGAGATCTTCTTACTAAATACAAATACCCCGGAGACACTGTACCTGTCATTCGAGGTTCATCTCTCAAGGCTCTCGAAGATGATCCAGAGTCAGTAGCTGCGATCCAAAAACTCATGCAAACAGTAGATGAATACATTCCAGATCCAGTACGTGCTCTTGATAAACCTTTCCTCATGCCTATTGAAGACGTATTTACGATCTCCGGTCGTGGTACAGTTGTCACAGGGCGTGTAGAGCGCGGTATTGCAAAGGTAAACGAAGAACTTGAGATTGTGGGGATCACCGAAACCAAAAAGACGGTCATTACTGGTATCGAGATGTTCCGTAAGTCTTTGGATCAGGCTCAGGCTGGTGATAACACGGGACTTCTTCTGCGAGGAATAGAGAAAGATCAGGTGCAGCGTGGACAGGTGGTTGCTAAACCCGGATCTGTCACACCTCATACTGAATTTGAAGCAGAAATATATGTGCTGAAGAAAGAGGAAGGTGGTCGTCACTCACCATTTTTTAAAGGGTATCGACCTCAGTTCTATATCAGGACAACTGATATTACTGGTGAGATTGAGCTTCCAGCAGGAGTCGAGACTGTCATGCCGGGTGACAATGTAAAAATCAATGTAAAGCTTATTTATGCAGTCGCACTCGAGGACGGTCTCAAATTTGCTATCCGAGAAGGAGGACACACGGTCGGAGCTGGAGTAATCACCAAGATCAATAAGTAGTGCATATGTTATATATCTGCCCGTCGAGGATCGAGCGGGTAGGTTTTATCTGTTCGGTCACGCACGTTGTAATATGCCTAAAGGACGCATTCGTATTCGTTTGAAATCGTATGACTATCGTCTCATTGATGAGACATGTCAAAAAATCGTAACATCTGCATTGCAGACGGGTGCTTCTGTGAATGGACCGATACCTCTTCCCACAAAACAGGAGATGTTTGTGGTGAATAAAGCCCCCTTCATTGATAAAAATGCGCGAGAATTCTTCGGACTCAAAACTCACAAACGTTTGATTGACATCCAAAATCCGACAAATCAAACAATCGACACTCTCATGCACCTCGAATTACCTGCGGGTGTTGAAGTGGAAGTGAAGATGTAATCTCTCACTTGAGTTTATCTTATATTTGGGATATAATTCCTATCTCGTTTGTTGGGTACTATTTTTACATTAGTATGCAGCCAGTTTTAATTGTTAAGAAAGGCAAAACTACTCAGAAATATGACGCGAAAGACCGTCGTATCCCCGTGACATTTCTCGCAGCTTCCCATGTTCATCTTGTCGATATTAAAACGAATGATTCCCATGGCTATGCTGCACTTAAACTCACATCGGGCACTGCAAAAAGAATCGATAAACCAACTTTAGGTTTATTGAAAAAAAGCGGAATCACCTCTGTTCCACAATTTGTCAAGGAAGTGAGAATGCATGACACATTTCCTGATCGACTAGAAATAGCATCAAATGACGGAAAAACTACTCTGAAGATAGGAGAAACAATTGTTAATATCGGCTCGGCTCTTGAGCCTCAGCAGCTTTTTCGCGTTGGAGATATAGTTGATGTGACAGGTATATCGAAAGGCAAGGGATTTCAGGGGGTTGTGAAGCGTCATGGGTTTGCGGGTGGTCCCAAAACCCATGGACAATCAGATCGTTGGAGGTCTCCTGGATCAATCGGATCTGGTACTACTCCTGGACGTATAAATAAGGGTAAGCGTATGGCTGGACGTACGGGTGGAATACAGAAAACAATCCAAGGCTTACAAGTTGTTGCAGTATCTGCAGAGGGTCTTGAGGTGAAAGGACTTGTTCCTGGCACCATGGGGGCAGCCCTAGTGGTTCGCTTATCAACATCATTATAAAATATCCTATGGCTACGAAAACGACAATACAAATTCCCGTCATAGGAGGCGCATCATCCAAGGATGTTGTTTCTGTTCCCGTAGATCTTTTTGGTGGTAAACCTCACGCACATATCCTGACACAATATGTTCAAATGTATCTAGTAAATTCTCGGCAGGGAAATGCTTCTACCAAGGATCGCTCTCAAGTTGTTGCGACAACTAAAAAAATGTATAAGCAGAAGGGTACAGGGAATGCGCGACACGGGAGCGCGAAGGCTCCTATTTTTGTTGGTGGAGGTGTCGTCGGAGGTCCCAAGCCAAAAGATTATCACCTCGATATGAACAAGAAACAAAAAACCTTAGCTTTTGTTTCTGCACTTTCTCAAAGGGCTGCTGATAAAACAATCGCTGTACTTGCGAAAAACTCAAAAACACCAGTACAAAAAACCAAAGAAATGGCCAAACTCCTCAATGATTATGCAAAATCCAAATCTATAACCTTAGTCGTGAGCAAACAGGGCGACGACCAAATAAGCAGGGCAGCCCGAAATATAAATAAAATACAGATTACTGCCGTTTCGACACTCAACCCCTACACCATACTGCGTGGTAATCAACTTATTTTTACTGACACAGCACTTGCAGAACTTATCAAAAAATCTCAATCCTAATATGCGAACCGTTACTCATATCACCGGCAAAATTCTCACAGAAAAAGCTACAAATCTTGAGCGGAGTCAAGTGTACATGTTCGCAGTGAATAAAAAATCATCAAAAACCCAAATTGCAGAGGCGGTAAATGCATTGTACGGTGAGAAGCCACTCAGCGTGAGAGTAGTGACACGACCACCCCAAACTCGACGCGTGGGCAAAGCACGTCGTGAGGTCCATACGGCAGCTCGTAAGATTGCGTATGTCCAGATGAAAAATCCCCTGAAAACACTTGCCAAAGTTTAACCACATCCTATGAAAACTACATCACAATTCACCCATCAGAAACCACACCCAACACTCAGTAAGATTCTTCCCAAACACGCAGGAAGAGATATGACGGGAGTTGTATCTACACGTCACAGGGGCAGACGGCACAAAAGATACTATCGTACCATTGACTTCAGAAGGGATAAATTTGATATTGTCGGACGTATTGAAACCATAGAGTACGACCCCAACCGCAACGCTCATATAAGCCTCGTCAAATATCAGGATGGGGAGATGCGCTATATTCTTGCGCCGATGAATATCGAGATCGGCAGTGAAATCGTATCATCTGATACTGCAGACATCAGGAAAGGCAACTCACTCCCACTTTCTCAGATTCCAGTTGGTATTGAGATTCATAATATTGAGCTCTACCCCGGACAGGGCGCAAAAATGGTACGCTCTGCAGGTGCGTTCGCGACTATCGTCGCAAAAGAAGGCGATTTCGCAAACGTCAAGCTTTCATCTGGTGAGGTACGAAAACTCAAGGGAAGCTGTCGTGCAACCATCGGGAGAGTAGGGAATATTAATCATAAAGATGAAGTAGTCGGTAAGGCGGGACGTAATATCCTCAGGGGTATACGGCCGACCGTCAGAGGGACTGCACAAAATCCACGTTCTCATCCGCATGGGGGTGGTGAAGGACGCAGTGGAGAAGGTATGCATGCAAAAACACCATGGGGTAAGAAAGCGCGGGGAGTGCGCACACGCAATAGCCGTAAATGGACTACAAAACTTATCATTTCCCGTAGACCGCGATAACTTATGGAATCACGTCATATCGCTAAAAACATTAATGTCTCCCTCCGCAAAGTCAGGACTTTTCTTCCTGCAATAAAAAAAATGTCACCGGCTGATGCACTTACGCGACTTGAACTTCTTCCGCACAGTGCTGGGCGGGCGCTGGGTGATGCACTCAAAACTGCCATCGCCAATGCACAAAACAGTTTAAAAGTATCGAAAGATATGTTAGAATTCCGCAGGCTTTATGCTGATCAGGGGTTGGTTCTGAAGCGATTTCGTGCGGGCTCTCGTGGCACTGCTGCACCCATCTCACGCCGTATGACTCATATCACAGTAGTACTCGGGGTGAAGAAAACTCCGCAGTCGCCTGCTCGTGATGTATCTCCTTCGGAGAGTGTAAAAGCGCCAACTCCCAAAGTACAACAGATTGCGAAAGATACGCCGAAAGAATCGAAATCAAAAGTCACAAAGCCAAAAGAGAAAGCAACAAAGAGAGCAGTTAAAAAAGTCAGTAAAAAAACAAATTAAATATAACGTATGGGACAAAAAGTACATCCAAACGGTCTTCGACTTGGAATCATCAACAACTGGCAATCTCGTTGGTTCTTTTCCAATAAAACTGCATATCGCAGGGCAGTGGCCGAAGATAGTCGGATCCGTGATCATCTCATGAGGAAGTTCACCTCCGCATCTGTTGTTGAGGTAGACATAGAGAGACAGATCAACAAAGTACTCGTTGTTATTCATGCAGTGAAGCCTGGAGTGATCATCGGCAAGGGTGGTAAGGGACTTGAGGAAGTAAAGCATATTATCATGCAATATCTTCGTAAACCAGAGAAAAACAATCGTGAGGCAAAAATTGATATTAAGATAGAGCAAGTTAAAAAACCCTTCCTGAACGCCCGCTATGTAGCTCAAACAATCTCTGACAAATTAGTCCGGGGGATGCCTCATAGAGGAGTCGTACACAATGCCATGGATAAGGTAACTGAAGCAGGAGGGAAAGGAATTAAAGTTCAGCTTGGTGGCCGTATCGGCGGGGCTGAGATTTCGAGGAGGGAAAAATATTTTCAAGGTACTGTTCCAGCCTCAACAATCCGTGAAGATGTAGATTTTGCAATTGTCCCCGCACTCACAAAGTCTGGATACGTGGGAGTGAAAGTGTGGATTTGTCGCTAATTATCCTCGACTATGCTAGCACCCAAAAGATTAAAATATCGGAAACAATTTCGAGGAACATGGCGGAAGATTGCCACCAAAGGTGATACTCTTAATTTTGGATCATATGGTCTCAAGGCGTTGGAGGCAGGTTGGGTAAAAGACCGTGAGATAGAAGCAACGAGGATAATATTCGCACGGGCAACCAGGAAGTTTGGAAAGTTTTGGACGCGGATCTTCCCTGACAAGCCTTATACCAAAAAACCTGCGGAAGTCACCATGGGGGCGGGGAAGGGGGATCTCGATCATTATGTTGCGTCCGTAACACCTGGAAAAATTCTTTTTGAAATTGATGGACTACCGGAGAGTGAGGCGCGATCAGTGTTTCATAATGTAGCGGCCAAGCTTTCGGTCTCGACTAAGTTTATTACTAAACATCAGGACTAATATGAAATCGATGAAACAAAAATACATGGGAATGAAGAAAGCTGAACTCGTGAAAGCGCTTGAGACGGTACGTAAGTCCATCACGCACACCAATATGATGTTGCGTGATGATCCGAAGGCACATGCGCAGTTATTCAAATTCCGATATGAGCGGGCTCTCATACGGACATTGTTACAAAAGCCCGATAATACATAATTCGTATGGCACAAACATTTATCGGTACTGTGGTTTCAGCGAAAGTGCCTCAGACTTTGGTGATTGAGATTCATACCAAACTCAGACATCCGTTATATAAAAAAGTTATCAATAGAACAAAGAAACTGAAGGTTCACCATGACCTCGCTCAGGTGAAGATTGGTGATAAAGTAGAGGTGCGTGCGTGCCGACCGATATCCAAGACCAAACATCACGTAGTCACGGCGAAAGTATCCTAATTATTGTCTATCCTATGTTACAAATACGCTCAATGCTCAATGTCGCAGATAACTCAGGCGCCAAGCGTGTTGGTATGATCGGTGTTCCCGGTCGTGGTCGCAAAATGAAAGCGGGCCTTGGGGATGTAATAACATGCACTGTCAAACAAGCCATGCCTTTCGGCCAGGTCAAAAAAGGTGAGGTTGTCTGGGCGCTTGTTGTGCGGACGCGTAAAGAGTCTAAGCGACACGATGGAAGTTATGTCCGATTTGATGAGAATGCATGTGTCATCTTGGGAGGAAAGGATGTGCGAGAGCCCAAGGGGACGCGGGTATTTGGACCGATCGCAAAAGAAATCAAAGATAAAGGATTTAACAAAATTGCAAGTTTAGCAGAGGAGATTTACTAATGAAAATTCATAAAGGAGACACAATCCAGATCATTACCGGCAAGGACAAGGGGAAGAAAGGAAAAGTAGAAAAAGTGGACGAAAAGAATAAAACCGTATTGGTGCCTGATACCAATATGTACAAACGTCATGTACGAAAATCTGAACAATTCCCCCAAGGCGGGATTATTGATTTAGCTCGTTCGCTTGATGTTGCTAAGGTTGCGTTGATATGTCCAAAGTGTGGAAAGTTGACACGTGTCGGATATCGCACAATCGATCGGATAAAAAAGAGGGTTTGCCGGAAGTGCGATGCAGTCATCACTTAACAGATAAATATGTATTACAAAGATTTCTATTCCAAGGAGCACCTGCAAAAAGTCACTAAAGATTTTGGTGTGGAGAATATTTTTGCGGTACCCCGTATCACGAAGATCGTGGTAAATGTTGGCGCCGGAGAAGCCGTAACGAATAAAAATGTTGTAGGCGAAATCGCCAAGCAGCTTGGTATAATAACCGGGCAGAAAGCAGTCATCACAAAAGCCCGGAGGTCAGTCTCTGCGTTCAAGATACGTGAGGGTCTTCCCATAGGAGTGAAAGTGACTCTGCGTGGAAAGAGAAAAGCAGTGTTTCTGGATAAGCTCATTCATATCATCGTACCAGTGCTGAAAGACTTCCGCGGTGTGAAGGAATCATGTGTAGACAATCACGGCAATTTGAATCTTGGGTTCACTGAACAGACGATATTCCCGGAGATAGACTATGATGCGATAGATAAAGTGCGCGGATTGCAGATCACGGTGACCACCGATGCCCGGTCACATGAGAAAGGCAGAAAGCTGTTTGAAATACTTGGCATTCCATTTGCAAAATAATACCGTATGTCATCCAAATCAACTGTAGTAAACCTATCCAAAAAACAAAAATTCAAAGTGCGTAACCGCAATTTCTGTGCTTTTACGGGCAGAACTCGTGGGTATATGCGCCGATTCGGTATGAGCAGGATAGTATTTCGCGAGAAAGCACTAAAGGGAGAAATTCCCGGAGTTAAAAAATTGTCTTGGTAAGATATGACACGCTCAGCACAAAAAGGACCCTATATCGATGAGAAGCTCATGAAGAAGGTAATGAAGCAGAAACAGCTCAAGGAACATACCGCCATAAAGACCTGGGCGCGCAGCAGCCAGGTAGCACCTGAGATGGTAGGTCACAAATTTGCGATACACAATGGCCGTATTTTCAAAGAAGTGCTCATTACTGAGGCTATGGTGGGTCACCGACTCGGTGAGTTTTCACCTACACGCACGTTCCGTGGTCATGGTAAGGTAACAAAGAGAACTCTTGAAAAGACCTAACCAGTACACAATTATTATCGTTTCATATGATTTCAACTATTGATCTTGCGATTCGCATCAAAAACGGATACATGGCTAAAAAGCCAGAGATACTCGTGTCGGGTACCAAGATAGGTGCTGCGGTACTTGAGAAGCTTATACTTGCTGGTTTTATCCAATCATATGAGGTTGAGGAAGACGGCGCAAAAAAGACGTTCGTGGTGAAATTACGCTATGACAAACACAAGAAATACTTCACCGATGTGAAGATCATATCGAAACCAGGACAGCGCGAGTATGTTAAGGCGAAAGACATCCCTATCGTTTTGAATGGACTCGGTACCACAATCCTTTCGACAACAAGCGGAATCATGACTGGGACTGAGGCGCGCAAGGCAGGTCTGGGAGGGGAGTTGCTTTTTAGTATTTGGTAATAAACGATGTCAAAAGTTGGTCACAAATCTATACCAGTTGAACAAGGAGTCACTGTCCAGATCGACGGTAATGTGGTGAAGGTACAAGGTCCGAAGGGTGTGCTCACGATCGAGCTCCCCCAGTCACTATCTGTGAGCCATGAAAACAATACTGTCACAGTGAAACGTGCAAATGAGGCAAAAAACACCATATCCCTTCACGGCACATTTCGCAGTCTCATCGCGAATGCGATACAGGGGGTAAGTAAAGGATGGGAGAAACGAATCGAAGTGGTAGGAACTGGTTTCGGGGTCAGTATCAAAAATGGTGACGCGCATTTTAAGGTCGGCTATTCACATCAGGTTGTGTTTCCGAAGGTCGAAGGCATCAACTTTGTTGTTGAAGGATCGACAGTGCTTGTGATATCTGGTATCGATAAACAACGGGTGGGTGAGATTGCATACCTTGCCCGCATCATAAAAAAGCCAGATCCATACAAAGGAAAAGGAGTTCGATATGTCGGAGAAGTAATAAAGTTAAGGCCAGGCAAGAAAACGAAAACAGCTTAGTGCGTTTGTGAATAAGATTTATTTATCATATGAAAACACTCATTCCTAGACTCGCACGACGTAAGAAACGGGTGAGCTCACGAATCCGCGGAAGTTCTGAGGTTCCCCGGGTAGTGGTATTTCGGAGTAACAAGTATCTGTATGCTCAGGTGGTAAATGATGATAAACGACTTACATTGACTGGGGTGAGTACGGCACAAATAGAGAAATCTCAAAAACTTTCCAAAACAGATGCTGCCCGTAGGATGGGTAAAATGTTTGCCGAAATACTGAAGGAAAAGAAAATCTCTAAGATAGTATTTGATCGAAGTAGATTCCTCTACTTAGGTCGTGTCAAACACTTTGTGGAAGGTTTGCGTGAAGGTGGTATACAAGTATAATTTACATCCTATTTTCAAGAAATATGAGACAATTTCGTGATCAACCCAATGACGGTATTGAAGAGCGTACACTGCTTGTACGAAGGGTATCCAAAAAAACAACCGGCGGCAATCACGCAACATATTCAGCACTTGTTGCGGTGGGTGACCGCAACGGAAGGGTTGGGATTGGACTTGGACGCGGACTTGAAGTGCCTCAGGCTCTTGGCAAAGCAACAACCTATGCACGCAAACATATGATCACCGTGCCTCGAGTTGAACATACGATTACTCATCAACTCACCGTGTCATATAAAGCAGCAAAAATATTATTGAAACCTGCACCCGAAGGTACCGGTCTCAAGATAGGCGGCGTAGCTCGGGTCCTGTTTGACCTTGCCGGTATCTATAATGCATCAGGCAAAATGCTTGGTTCTCGAAATCAAATATCGAATACCTATGCAGTCATGAAAGCATTTCAAATTCTCAAGCCCCGCACACCGAGAGTGCCGAAACAGCAAGACGCGTCTAAAGACCAGGGTACGGAAGTCCAATCAGAATCACCAAAAAAATCGGTGCGGAAGTCAAAATAAATTTCTGGAAGTTTTCTCAAAATATATGGTTCAACTCCACTCACTCCTCAAGATTCGTGAAAAGGGCGCAAAACGTCGTGGCAGGGGATTGGGCTCTGGAAAAGGCTCAAAGTCAGGAAGAGGAACCACACGACATCAGAAAGCCCGCACGAGTATCCCTCTGCATTTTGAAGGGGGACAAGGGCGTATCGTCAAAAAGTATCCATTACTTCGGGGAAAATCAAAAAATAAATCTATCCAATTTACCCCATTTACCCTCAGACTTAGCCGACTACTCGAAATGAAACACACGGGTACTATCACATTAGATATACTTATTGAAAAGTCTATCGTCCCACAGGGTACGAAGGGCGTCAAAGTCGTGTACGACAAAGAAGTTGCTCAGCCAATAACGATACAACTTCCTGTGTCTGCGAAAGTCGCCAAGGTCGTAACTGATGCCGGTGGAACAATCGTTTCCTAACTTTTATGCAAGCTGCGATCGAGTGGATAAAATCAGTTTGGGCAGACATGGCGATGCGCCGTAAAATCGTCTTCTCCCTTTTCATATTCCTGGTTTTTCGTGCGTTCACCTACGTGCCGGTGTCCATAATCCAACTTTCAAAACTCAAAGAACTCATATCTTCCAATCAGTTTCTATCTCTACTTGATATCTTCTCCGGAGGCACTCTCATAAACTTCTCAGTGATGGCACTGGGACTTAATCCCTATATCAATGCATCGATCATTCTGCAGCTTATGACCATGGTATTCCCGAAACTTGAAGCCCTGAGCAAAGAAGGTGAATTTGGGAGGTTTAAAATTAACCAGTACACCCGCATGCTCACCCTGCCGCTCACGCTGGCACAGTCGGTCGGCATTTTCTTCTTGTTGAAAAATAATGGCCTGCTTATGATGACAAAGGGGCAAGTTCCTTTCATTGAATTTGTATCATTTCTCTGTACCATGGTAGCGGGTACATTTATTCTTATGTGGTTTGGAGAACTTATCTCTGAATACGGTCTGGGAAATGGTATTTCACTTCTTATATTCGCAGGAATAACCAGTCGATTGCTGCCTGCTCTTCTCAAGACTCAATCACTCGTAAATCAGGAAAATATCATTAGTACGGTAGTATTCATCGCACTCACATTTCTTGTGATTGCCGGGGTTGTATTTATCAACCAATCAGTGCGTAAAGTGCCGGTGTTCTATGCAAAGCGGATTAAAGGAAACAGAATGTACCAAACGGCATCTAACTTTCTTCCTTTGCGACTCAACCAAGCGGGAGTGATCCCCATAATATTCGCGGTATCTTTTGTGCTTTTTCCACAACTCATCGGTAACTATCTGCAATATTCTTCAAATACCGCAATAAAATCTATAGCAAAATTTTTGGTTGTCGCATTTAAGCCAAGTGGTCCAGTGTATAACATTTTCTATTTTCTCTTGGTGGTTGTTTTCACATTTGTATATACCATGATCATATTTAACCCTCAGAAGATAGCGGAAGAGATACAGAAACACGGAGGATTTATCCCCGGGGTGCGGCCTGGAGAGTCAACAAAAAACTATCTCCAGTCCATTATCCTCAAACTCACTTCAATTGGAGCACTCTTTTTGGGAGTAATTGCTATAATACCTGCTATCATCTCTGGTCTGACAGGACTCAACAATTACGCGATCGGGGGAACAAGCATTCTTATCGTGGTTTCTGTGGTCCTTGAGACATTGAAATCGATAGAATCGCAGGTGACCTCGAGAAATTATGAGAAATTCCTCTAATTATATTTTAAGTACAACCCTATGGCCAAAAAAAGCTCACGACAACTTTTCGGTATGACATGTACCGTTTGCGATTCGCAAAATTATGTGACAGTCCGAAATAAAGTAAATACTACCGAAGCGTTAGCTTTCGATAAATACTGTAAAATGTGTAAGAAACACACTCCCCACAAAGAACGCAAAAAATTGGGGTAAACTCATTCTATGAATATCATACTGCTGGGGATACAAGGTGCAGGCAAATCTACTCAGGGCAATCTACTTTCAAAGCAACTGAAAATACCCTACCTCTCTACAGGACACATTTTTCGCGAAATCGCACAGGAAAAAACTTCGCTGGGACGTATGGTAAAAGAGCTCATTAATGCAGGATCTCTCGTGCCCGACTCTACAACGATCGAAGTTGTAAACCAATACCTCGCACGCCCCGAGTACAAAACAGGATTTATTCTTGACGGATTCCCCCGTACAATTGCTCAGATACAAGCTTGTACATTTCCAATAACCAAAGTGGTGTATCTAGAGCTTGAGGCGAAGGAAGCGCTTTGGCGCCTTGTGATGAGGAAACAAAAAAGAGATGATAACACAGTGCAGGCAGTTCAGCGCAGAATTGAACAATTTCATGCACACACTGCACCCGTACTCGAGCATTTTGCATCAAAAGGATTACTTATCACGGTGGATGCCAAACTTTCTGTCAAGAAGGTGAATGACGAGATCTTAAAATCACTCGGCAAAAAATATATTGCCAACCGGATCGAGGCATGGGAGCAAAAAAAACACACCATCATCGCGTTTGTTGGACTTGCGGGATCAGGGAAAACAGAAGCTGTTCAATACTTGGCCAAAAATCACAAACTGCCCATTGTGTCGTTCTCAGAAGTAATAAATAATTATGTAGATACACAAGGTCTAGAGCATACTGAAAAAGTCCACAGCAAGCTTCGCAGAGATTTCCGCAAGAAATATGGGATGGCGAGCATGGCAATCCTTCGTCGCGATGAAATAGCACATCAACTAGAGAAAAACGTGGTTGTACTCGTTGAAGGGCTTTACTCGTGGGAAGAATACCTCTATTTAAAGAAAGAGTTTCCTCAGGCTCGGGTCATATTGGTCGCGGTTTGGGCGCGTAAGGATCTGCGTTGGGAGCGGACAGGTAAACGTGAATATAGAAGTGGGCTTCGTGGGCCGGAGCGTGATATAAGTGAGCTCGAACAGATCAACAAAGGACCACCCATCGCATTTGCGGATCATCTGGTGATAAATAGCTTTTCTCTCGGTGAATTTCATGACAAACTTGATGAAGTGTACCGTTCAATCATATTTAGCGAATGAAGGGAACTCAGGCATTCAGGAAATCAGGATATCAGGCGGTCAGGCAA
>CAYUHI010000002.1:19070-28885 GCA_964444485.1 uncultured Gammaproteobacteria bacterium
GCTCCTTGGAGAATATAAATGCACTTTTGCGAAATAACAAATAGGTGCTTTGATTTCCTGAACTTGGTTCAGGATCCATGTAATGTTAAACCCAAATAAGGAACCCTCCACCCTCGCTCTAACGCTTGAGGAGTCGGGATGATACAAATGTATAAAACTAATTACGCATAATGTCTTATGACCAATAAAGAACAAAGTACGCAGAGAGAGAGAGAGTTGAAAATTGCCGGATTAGAAAATTATCTCGAGAGGGCCAGACAAGCATTTATAGTGCATATTCAGAAGGAGCATCCGGGTACTATGCCAACATCCTGTCACAGCTGTCCAAGTTACATGAGTCTTATTCGTAGCACTGAGGTAGAACTTGGAGAACTGCAATAATTCACTGTTTTGGATATTGGATTTTTGGATTTGATTTGTTATTTGTGTTTTGTCATTTGAACTGATACTCATGTATACCAAATCCCCCCAAGAAATTGCCATCATGACCGAGTGCGGAAAGCGTCTGAGAGCATCATATGAAGAGCTTATCCCAAGCATTCGTCCCGGTGAAACAACCGCGCAGGTAGATGAACGGGCAGACAAACTATTGCAGAAAAACGGACTGGAGGCATCATTTAAGACGGTAAAAGAATTCCACTGGGCAACCTGTTTGGCAGTGAATGATCAAGCTGTCCACACTCCTCCAAACCGAACCGTACTCCAAGCGGGGGACGTGCTCACCGTTGACTATGGAGGCTTGTACGAGGGGTATCATACAGATTGGGCGACCACCATCATCGTCGGAGGTGTCAAAGATATACGGAAAGAACGATTTCTTGATACCGGAAAATTGGCGCTTCACAAAAGTATCAAAGCGCTTGAGGTCGGGGTCAGGCTTGGGATCGTTGGAAAGATTATGCAAGAAACTATCGAAGGAGCAGGCTATAAGGTACTTCGCGATCTCACGGGTCATGGTATAGGCCGGGAGCTTCATGAGGATCCCTACATCCCTAATGTTGTTGTCGGGCCTATTGAGAGGAGCTATCTGATAGAACCCGGCTTTGTGGCAGCGATAGAAGTTATATATAGTGAAAGTACTGCGAAAATCATTCAAAAATCATCGGACCTCTGGTCAATAGATACTGCTGATGGGAGCCTTGCAGCTTGCTTTGAGCATACACTGGCGATTGACCAAAATGGTGTTCATATTTTGACCTAATGTGGTACAATAGAATGCTCATATGAACAACCAAGTGATGGTACTCGAGGGTGAAGTGTTGGAGAATCTTCCGAATACTCAGTTTCGGGTCAAAATCAAAGATACAGAGACCGTGATCACTTGTTATCTATCGGGTAGGATGCGCAAGCATTTCATCAAAATACTTCCCGGAGACAGAGTCAGATTCGAAATGACTCCCTATGATCCAAATATGGGGAGAATTATTTATCGTCAATAATTACACATGAATATTCAATCAGCTATTAAAAAAAAATGTCCCAAGTGTGCGATCGTAAAGCGTAAGGGGCGTCTCTATGTTGTGTGTAAAAATTCAAAGTGTCGACAGAGACAAGGTTAATTACATATCTTTTATGCCACGCATTTTTGGACTTATATTACCTGATACCAAGCGCATTGACTACGGTCTCACGTTACTCAAAGGGATCGGATGGACAACTTCCAAAAAGGTACTTGCTCAGGCAGGTGTGAAGGCTGAAAAGCGATCCAAAGACATAACCGAAGAAGAGCTCAAGAAGATAACCATGGCCATCGAAAAAACATATAAGGTGGAAGGAGACCTTCGGGAGGAGGTTATGGAAAATATCAAGAGATTGAGAGAAATTGGCACCTATCGGGGTTCACGCCATGCGCACAACCTACCCGTACATGGCCAGCGCACTAAGTCTAATGCGCGCACCAAGCGAGGGAAGAGAAAGACTGTAGGAGCGCTCAAGAAAGAAGATCAGGTCAAGATGGAAGCAGCAAAAACCGCAAACGCATCAGGAAAATAAACAATCATTAGCAGTAACATAAAATTTATAATTAAGTACCCTAAGTCATGGCAGTTACTCAACGACAAACAAAACAAAAAAGACAAGTAGATCATGCTGTTGTTCATGTTACATCAACATTCAACAACACCATCATCACCGTCACAGACCCAACGAACCACCCAATCGTCATCGCATCAACAGGTATGTTTGGATTTACCGGAGCACGCAAATCTACACCGCACGCAGCGACCGTCACCACAGACAGTGCGATACAGAGGGCAATACACGAGTATGGAGTGCGTAGAATAGATGTGTATGTTAGAGGGATCGGTCCAGGGAGAGAAGCATCCCTACGGACACTGAAGGCTTGTGGATGTGAAGTAGAGAAAGTTGTGGATGTCACACCAATCCCCCATAACGGGGTAAGGCCACCCAAAATACGTAGAGTGTAAAAAAGTTCAAAGTTCTCAGCCAGAAGCTGATCCGTCTTTGGCGGAAAAATTCAAAATAAATATGCGGTACACAGGACCACGAAATAGACTTGCACGAAGGCAAGGAGCAGATCTGGAACTCAAGACCATCGGTTCCAAGAGTCATGGCAGGCTCATGCGTGTATTGACGGTACCCCCGGGACAACATGGAGCGAATAAGCGACGAAAAACTTCAGAAATGGCGCGGCAGTTGAGAGAAAAACAAAAATTAAAGTTCATGTTCGGGGTGAATGAGAGACAGCTGGAAAATTACTTCACAAAGGCGAAACGGACCCGCGGCAACACGGGCAGATATTTGTGTCAACTTCTGGAATCTCGTCTTGACAATGTGTTGTATCGTGCTGGATTCGCACCCACACGCGCTGCAGCTCGACAGCTTGTATCTCATCACCATGTCACGGTGAACAATAAGTTGAATTCTATCGCGTCTCACAGCGTGCGGGTAAATGATATTATTGCATTCAGAAAACCAGAAACTTTGAAGATACCGCATATCGACATTGCACTCACGAGACCAGACTATGTGGTGCCTTCATGGCTCAAACGAGAGAATAATTCTATCCAGCTTCTTGCAACCCCCGACTTTAGTGCACTTGAAAAACAAGTTAATTTGCGATTAATAATTGAGTTTTATTCAAAATAACGCATATGCTTAATCCAACTTTTTATACAAAACAGGTTGTGAAGACAGAAGGTACCAATACAACATTTATCTTTGAGCCGTTGCCACAAAGCTTCGGACAGACGATGGGCAATGCCTACCGGAGAACCCTCTTATCATCTATCCCGGGTTCTGCTATCACTGCTGTCAAATTCGCAGGAGTAAGTCACCTATATACGACTATCACCGGCATTAAGGAGTCTGTTCTTGACGTCGTAATGAACTTGAAACAGGTTCGCTTCAAAACACCGGGTGAAGGCATCTTCAAAGTATCACTTCTCGCCAAGGGGACTGGGAAAATCTATGCAAAGGACATTGAAGGCGAAGCTGAAGTGGTGAATGGTGACGCATACATCGCTGAAATTACTTCTGAGAAAGGCAAACTTGATATAGAAATGATCGTAGAGATGGGTTATGGATTTAGTGCGACAGAGGAGCGAGATGCAGTCGAAACCGGCTATATAGCAGTGGATACCTCATTCTCCCCCATTAAACTCGTAAATTTCTCAGTTGAGGAGGCTCGCGTTGGTCGAAAAACGAATTTCGATCGCTTGATACTTGAGGTCAAAACAGATGGCAGTATAACCCCAGAAGATGCAGTCAAACAAGTCTCAGAGATTCTCGCAGCGCAATTTGCTCATGTGATGTCAGGGAAAGATGTGGCGCCAGTTGAAACCGAGGAAACAATTACCACAAAGCAGAATCATGACAACAAATCAAAGGCACTCGAGACCATCATTGATGAGTTGAATCTGCCCTCACGCGTGATAAACGCGCTACTTCGAGAAAAGATAGAGACGGTAGCTGATCTTGTCGCTCGAGGTAAAACTGATCTCGTGGGATTGAAGGGAGTGGGAAGAAAGTCAATCGATCTCATCGAAGAAGAGCTCAAGAAAATGGATGTCGAGCTTGTGTGATGTTTCGCAAATTTAGATGATCCCATGAAACACCAAATATCAAGATTTAAGATAAAAGGCGGAGATGATGCTAACCAGATGCTTCAAAAGAAACTGGTACGTAACTTTGTCGCACATGGGTATCTAACGACTACCATGACCAAAGCACGATATCTGAAATCTTTGTTGGAATCGCTTACCCATAGCGCTCTCAATTATAAAGAGTCGACCAAGAATGTCCTATTACCATATTTCGGTACGGTTGGACAAGTGGCCCAGTTTGTGGAGGTTGCGAAGCTTCACTCGATGAATGGGACCGGTTCTGGTATCGTAAAAATAGTGAAAATGGGAGCCCGAGCCAGTGATGCAGTGCAGATCGGCAAGGTAACATGGTCAAAGGAATTGGAGCCGGCAAAGGAACTGAAAACTAAAAAAACAGATAATAAGAAATAATTAGCATATTCTCGTTCGCATCATGATACGCAAACATACACACGCAACAAAATCTATATCGGCAAGCACCCTCCATCCCAAGTGGATGTTAGTCGATGCAGAAGGAAAAATCTTGGGTAAGGTTGCCTCTGAGGTATCCCAATATCTTCAAGGTAAACATAAAACAAACTATGTGAGTAATCTTGAGGCTGGTGACCATGTAGTGGTCGTGAATGCCGCAGCAGTAGTCGTAACCGGTCGAAAAAACATCCAAAAAACCTATACCAGTTATTCTGGATATCCGGGTGGCTTACGCAAAGAAGTGTTCGAAAGCCAATTCAAACGAAAACCCGTCGAGGTCGTACGTAGAGCAATCTCTGGAATGTTACCCAAGAATAAATTGCGTGATCGAAGACTTGCCCGATTACATATTTACTCGGATGCAAAACATCCTTTTGCCGAGCATTTTGTTTCCTAATTTTTATCTTTCACTATGGCAGATGATGCTAAAACTCCAAAAGCAAGAAAAAGCACCAAATCGAGTAACACCTACTATGAAGGTGTTGGAAGACGAAAAACTGCAGTAGCAAGAGTACGAGTTTTTTCAACCAAAAAAGGGAGTGCTACTATCGGTGAGACAACGTATAAAGCTGGGTCATTCATGGTAGACGGCAAATTACTTGGTGACGTCTTCTTGTCCAAGGCCGATCAAATGAGGTGTATGCGACCTCTCATGGTATCTGATGCTGTCGATCAGTATGTAGTTTTGACAAAGGTGTATGGCGGAGGACTCAGTGGTCAGGTAGATGCGATCTCTCACGGATTGGCTCGTGCTCTAAGCACGATACCTTCGCAGGATCTTAAACTAAAACTTCGTGTTGCCGGGCTATTGACTCGTGATTCACGTACTCGTGAGCGTCGTATGGTGGGCACTGGCGGTAAATCCCGACGTCTGAAACAGTCTCCAAAACGATAATATATTAGCTTCTTCGAGTATACTATACGCATCCATGGACATTTCCGTGATAATCCTTTCGTATAACACCCGAGAGACAACCCTTCGATGTCTCAAGGAGTTTGACGTAATATGTGCAAAAAGCCCCAAAGTGAGAGTCGAGCTGATTGTCGTTGACAATGCGTCTACCGACGGGAGTGTTGAGTCATTACGCAACTATCGTCCGCACCATTGTACGATCGAATGTATTTATAACGTCGAAAATGTTGGCTTCAGTAAGGGCAACAATATTGGTCTCCAGAAAGCTCAAAGCCAATATGTACTCTACTTGAATTCAGATGTGATGGTGCAAAGTACTGCACACCCGATAGAACTAGAAGATCTTATCACGTACATGGACAGTCATGGTGATACTGGAGCGCTTACCGTACAGGTTAATCTACCGGGTGGTCAGATTGACCCTGCTTCGCACCGTGGCTTTCCTACGCCATGGAGAAGTCTTACCTATCTTTTGAAACTTGAAAAACTCATTCAAATATTACGTATCACGCATAAAGATGTACGAAGAGTAATGGGGGGGTATCATCTGCTCTCTGAAGACATGAAGAGTATACATGAAATAGACTCTGGGACGGCAGCGTTTCTCCTGTGTCGTAAGAACACATTGGACAATCTCAAGGGATTTGATGAACAGTTTTTCATGTATGGAGAAGACCTAGATATGTGCTATCGGATGCGAATGCAAGGATCCAAAGTACTTTGGTATCCCAAATATACTGTAACTCATCTTAAATACCAGAGTGGACTGGGGTCGCAAGATGGCGCGACTCAGCGTAAGATACGGTGGCATTTCTATGATGCAATGGAGAGATTCTACCGTAAACACTATAATGCGAAATATTGTCCCTGTGTGAACATGTTAATATTGACAGTTATTAAAGTGGCGAAACTACAGTCCAAGATTCAAAACACATAATTTTCAATATCTACACTATGAAAATTGCATCAAAACAAAAGTCCAAAACCCAACCCCGCAGAGTCGGAATTGACGCTCGACTCGTGTACCAGACGGGAGTTGGCGTGTATATCCGCAATCTTCTGATTCAGCTTGCAAAGATGGATACTCCAAACATTGAATTTCATGTCTATGCAAGACCTCATGATATTGTTGCTATCAAAGATCAACTCCCTGATAGAAAACAGACAATGTTCGTCTTCCATGTAACACAAGTACCTTGGCATAGTTTTGCTGAACAAATCATCTTTTTATATCAGCTCTTGAGGGATAGATTAGATCTTGTGCATTTTCCATACTTTAGTTGGCCGATATTGTATTTTCGACCTTTTGTTGCGACAGTTCATGACACAATCCTCCTATCTCAGGCAACCGGCAAAGCCACCACCAAGGCACTTTGGGTTTATTGGGCGAAAAATGCAGTCTTTCGATTTGTATTATCACAACAGGTAAAAAGATCAAAGCATCTCATGGTACCCTCTAATACAGTGGCGCATGAAATCGCGCGTATCTTCCCATCTGCTAAAGGGAAGATGAGTGTATTATATGAAGGTGTCGATAACAATTTTGCGCATGCAAAACCATCTCCTATAGAGCGACTTGAAGGCTGTGAGTATTTTTTGTATGTAGGGAACTGTTACCCACATAAAAATGTCGAAACATTATTACAGTCTTTTGAAAAGGTCATAAAGCAAGTGCCACATGTATATCTATGTCTTGTAGGACCTCAGAATTCATTTTCCGATAAAATACGCTCCTGGACATTTCAAAATAATCTGCATCGATCTATTCTGCTGTATCATAATCTACCTCCATCTGAGCTCAGGTGGTTGTATACCAATGCCAAAGCATTTGTTTTCCCATCGAAAGCCGAAGGATTTGGGTTACCTATTGTCGAAGCTGCTCTCTGTAACTGCCCTCTCATACTCTCTGATATCCCAGTGTTTCATGAAGTGATCGGCGATCAGGCACGATACTTTGGTCTTTATGATACACAAACACTCAGTCGTACTATGTGTGAAGCATTGGATACGACAGAGCGGAAAGATTTTACCCTCAATCCACTCTTTTCATTTGAAAAGATGGCACAAGACACACTCCACATATACCGTCAGACACTAAATATTTCGACATGATCCGGCCCACTATGCAGCCAAAAATCGCATTCGTGTATGACTGGTTCGACACTTCAGTTGGGGGTGCAGAACGGGTTATCCAGCAGTTGCACGAACTCTATCCGGATGCTCCATGGTACACGTCTCATATCGACCAAAAGGCTGTTTTATGGGCGAAGGACTGGGATGTCCGCCCATCGTTCCTTCAGTTTCTGCCTCGTTGGTTCCGTCGAAATCGCATCCTTTGCCTGCCGCTCTTCCCATTCGCATTTGAGAGTTTTGATTTGTCGAGCTTTGACATCGTAGTTTCGGTGACTTCGGCATTTGCGAAGGGAGTCGTGACCAGTGCAAAAACAAAACATATCTGTTATTTATTGACACCGCCGAGGTGGCTATATAAGTTCAGAGTACAGAGTACAAAGTACAGAGTAATAGATTGGCTGATAAACAGAGTGCAAAAGTACTTGGAGAATTGGGATTATGTGGCGGCGCAGAGGGTAGATGAGTTTGTATCCATCTCACAAGAAGTTGGGAGGAGATGCACAGAATACTACGGACGGGAAAGTGAGGTGGTGTACCCTCCGTTTGATTATGAAAAGTGGAATAACCTAGTAGCAAATGGCAAATGGCGAATGGCGAATAGAGATAAACAAAAACAGAACGATATAGAGGCTAGTTTGGGGAACGTTTCCTTTCCTTACTATCTTGTCGTTTCACGACTTGAGCCGTATAAGAGGGTTGAAGTGGCGATGGAGGCGTTTGCAAAGTTCAAGGTTGAAAGTTCAAGGTTGAAAGTTTCAGTTCAAAATGAAAAATTGATAATTGTCGGGAGTGGGTCGCAGAAGGCAAGACTCAAAGCTCTCAGCATAAAACTCAACATCGATGCAAGTATACTCTGGGTAGACGGACTAAGCGACATTGAGCTGGCTCGCCTTTTTTCACGATGTGAAGCGTTTATCTTGCCTCAAGAGGAGGATTTTGGATATGTCGTATGTGAGGCGATGACATGCGGAGCCCGAATCATCGCTTACGCAAAAGGAGGGCAAATTGAGCCCCTCAAAGATTATCCCAATAAGATTCTCTGTGACGAGCAAAACGTCCATTCTTTTGCTCAGGCACTTGAGAAGATAGGGGATATTCAGTACAATGCCAAGACCTATGAAAATAGTCATATTTGCCGGGGGAGTAGGGACGCGTTTGTGGCCGCTTTCTCGCAAAAAATCTCCCAAACAGTTTGAGAAAGTGATTGATGATGAATCTACACTGCAACACCTTGTAAATCGTCTCCTTCAGAAATTTGAACCATCGGATATATTCATATCAACGGGAAGCGGATATCGCGGAATTATCGGCAGACAACTGCCTCAAATATCAAATGAAAACATTATTATTGAACCTGAAATGCGTGATGTTGGCCCAGCGGTTGGTCTCATGACAGCGATATTTGCAAAAGTGAATCCCGACGAATCTATGGCTATCTTGTGGGGAGATCATATTGTAAATGACGATGTAAAGTTTCACTCAATGCTTACGGCGGCAGACAATATCATAGATAACAACCCTGAAAAACTTGTATTTCTAGGTCATCGTCCTCGCTTTCCAAATCAAAACATTGGTTGGATAGAGTATGATCGTAAAAGTCTTGGGACTGTTGAGGGCTTTGAATATTTCAATCTTGTCTCATTTCGTTATCGACCCGAAAAGGAGCTCGTTGAGAAGTATGCGCTCGATGGTCGACATGCCTGGAATCTTGGATATTTTGTGACAAAACCTCGATTCCTATGGGAGCAGTTTAAAATTCACTCAGCAGGTTTGTATGAGGGCCTTTCTCAGATACAAAATGCATACGGGACTCTAGCCTATGGAAGTGTATTGGCAGAAATATATCCTACTCTCCCGAAAATATCATTCGATCATGCGGTCTTAGAGAAAATTTCAGTTTCCAAGAGTCTAGTACTAGTAGAAGACATTGGCTGGAGCGATGTTGGAGCCTGGGAAGCGCTAAAAGAGGCATTGCAGCGGAATCAAGAGGATAATGTAACCAAGGGGAAGGTATTACTTGAGACAAGTAAGGATAGTTTGGTATTTGATTATCAGGGCAAAAAGTTAGTGGTTGGCATTGACCTGCATGATATGTTAGTTGTAAATACAGAAGACGTGCTTCTGGTGGCTCCCAAGACTTCAGCGTCCAAAGTGAAAAAGCTTGTAGAAAGTTTTGCTGGTGGAGAGTATGAGGAGCTGACGTAATCAAACTGTATTATCGTGATACGTAATAC
>CAYUHI010000003.1:0-26714 GCA_964444485.1 uncultured Gammaproteobacteria bacterium
GCTTGGGCGAATTCGAAGTCACGGATATCGTGCCCCGGTACACCCACCAAACATCCGGTACCCACCGTAGCAAGGGCAAAATCAGCAACATAGATTGGCAACTGCCGTCCATTGAGTTCGTTGACTGCGTACCATCCGGTGAATACCCCTGTCTTCGCCCGATCCGTTCCTACTCGCTCCAGTTCACGCTTCTTGAGTGCCTCGGCACAATATACCGATACTTTCTCATGCTCCGGAAACTCTGTCATGTGTTCTTTCACGAAATCACTGTCGGGTGCGCAGACGATGAATATCGCCCCGAAGTTCGTATCCGGCCGCGTCGTGAAAACCTGTACTCTGTACTCTGTACTCTGTACTCTGTACTCAATGTTTATCCCCTCACTCTTCCCTATCCAATTGCGCTGCCCGGCTTTGGTACTCTCAGGCCAATCCAACGCATTCAAGTCGTGTAACAGTCGCTCTGCATAGTCTGTGATCTTGAGGAACCACTGTTCCATGTCTTTTTGTATCACCACGGTATCGCAACGCTCACACTTACCGTCTACCACCTGCTCATTCGCAAGTACTGTCTGGCATCCTTCACACCAGTTCACCGCCTGTTTCTTGCGGTAAGCAAGACCACGTTTGTATAGGAGCAAAAACAGCCATTGTGTCCACTTGTAGTAGTCTGGGCGGTGCGCAGCCAGTTCTAGATCCCAATCGTAGCTCAAACCCAACGCCTTCATCTGTTCGGTGAATGTTTCAATAGCTTTTTCTGTCGTGATCTTCGGATGAGTGCCCGTTTTTACTGCAAAATTCTCGGCAGGAAGCCCAAACGAATCAAACCCCATAGGGTGTAATACCTTTGTCCCCCTCATCCTCAGATATCGACAGTAGATATCGGTAGCAGTGTAGCCTTCTACATGACCCACATGGAGCCCCGAACCCGATGGATAGGGGTACATATCAAGCACATACTGTTTCGTATCACCAGACGAGATAGTTGGTGTTGCATTGATTCGGTCACGCTCCCATCGCTCTCTCCATTTCGTCTCAAACGTATTTGGTTGATATTTAGGTTGTGAAGACATAAGAAACCAAAGCGTATTGTACTACATTATAGAAGTGAGCTCGCTTTTCAACATCGCAACGACTTCCAACTTAAGAGACTTCCGAATCGCTGAGAATCTCTCTGGCGGTAATAGCATGTTCAAATCTTCATTGATGCTCGTCTGGGTAACTTTATCTTGGATAAAGTCAATGAGCTTCGTGAAAAATTCACTTACGCTAGATTTCATCCTGTCTTGGATAACTTCCTTCGTGTACGTGTGTTGGTGGGTGAAAAAGTAATGAATATCGTATATGTCTCTCCCCGCTATTGACTGATGTTTACGATATCGGTCCAACATTGCTACGAGTTTATGTGCAAACATAGTCTCGATGGTCTGACAGAGCATATATCGATCAATGTCGACCAAATAAATAGGCTTATACACGCTTGACGGCAGAGAATACTCAATCGCATCGAGTTTGATAGTATTTCTCATATTTTGTGACGCGCGATACTTAACTACATACTGCACGGTGGCTGAACTTTTGTTTTTTATTTCGAGGCCTAGTCGGGCATATACTTTTTCGAGGTCTCTCCTGACGGTTGCTTTCGTGGTACCGGGGACGATATCAAAGTCCAAATCTACCGAAAATCTATCTAGTTGACCCTGCATAGCAGCACATGTGCCACCCTTAAATATCAAAATCTTGGAAAGTGACGGAGTATCTGCAATCTCGATGAGTAGCCTGAATAGTTGGCCACGATGTATGGCATCTAGGGGCTTGGGTAGTATCATAGATACCCCACCTCCTTTTGTATTCTCGTAACACTCTTCCAATCGATCCTGTCTGTGGCATCAAAATGATAGTGAGGATTGAAATACAACATATCAGCGATCGCCCTCTCTGTCGAAGCTATTCTATAATTGTTTTCCTCAATTACTCCCGCAGTGTTATACAAATATTCATCCTTGAGTTGCCTGCTCCTAACAGTGTACTCGCCTATCCGTATTTGCTTCGTCTTGGAAGCACAGAATGTCACTGTGTTTATTTGTTGAAATATGATGCTATTTTGTGCCAGAACGGTTTCAGTACTTACATAACAGTACGAATGCAATGCAGATGACCCAAGCTCACGTGGGTCGATCTGCGGCAGAGGAACAACCGAATAGAACCCACGATATATCTTGAGTAAGATGCCTTTTTTCAAATAGCGTGAGATCGTTCGTCGTAAGGATGCTAGATTTGTCGCATTCCACAAAAGCATGAGATCAGAGATGTGGAAAATGTTTCTTTTTTGTTGCAGAAGTATGGCTATTTTCCTCGTATTGCGTTTACGTATAGTAGACATATATGTACATTATATGACTACGGCATATGTTTGTCAATCACTTACAGAAGTTACGCATTTATCCTTCGAGTGGAGCGCCGTAAAGGGCGGAGTCGAGAAGTTTGCCATAACAGTTCTCGACTTAGTTTAAAGTGAGCTTGTCGAGCCACTCGAACAATAACTATCTTGCGTAAGATCTGTCACTTATATACATCATCTAAAATTCACCGCCTGACCACCATTGTAGTTCAACTTGATTTGTTGCTCAGAAAGTGCGTAGTTGTAGACACGGATATCATCTATCTTGCCATTGAACCATCGGGGGGTTGCGTCATCCATCCTACCAATATAGAAATTGGTTGCAGGATTTGTCATCACGCCGGTTCTACTTGCTTGCTCTCCAAACTTCCCGTCAACATAAATTTTATAGTTGGTTCCATCCCATACTGCGGCAAAGTGGTGCCAAGTGCTGTTTGATACCGTGGGATATTTAACATACGCACCATCCCAGCCACCGTCCACGCTTAGTTTGAATCGTAATTCACCACTCTCATGCCATACATTAAATACTGATGTGCCATAACCCTGATCTGCATCGTTGAACTTACTCACGATAGATGCGCGTGCTGAAGTATTAGCACTATTAAACCAACCTGTTACACTAAAAGAGGTCCAACCAGTAAGATTTGGATACGTAGTCCCAAGGTCAACCTCGTCATCCGTACCGTCAAAATTCAGAGATCCGTTGTATTTACCAGTTGCGCCATTGTACCAAGCAGACCCTACCGTTTCACAATCACCTAGACTAGTCTGGTCACCTCCCGAGCCAGACCAACTGCCATCTAGTGCACTATCGTATATGTCGTTGGATGAGTGTATCACGGTACCTCCACACTCATCTAGTTTATACCAAGCGATAGGCGCCCCACGGTTATAATCCCAAGCGACTTGGGCCGGGGTGCGGGCATAGCTGTAGAAACGGACCTCATCAATAGCCCCAGGGAAGTTGTATCCTCCAAGTTCATACTGGCCGATATATATCGAGCCCGAATTGTCTAGGGTACAGGTCGTTTCTGTACTGTTTGTTATAACTCCATTACGGTATAGGGTAAGTATTTTAGTGTTATGATTATAGGTAGCTGCCAAGTGTTGCCATTTGTTTGCCTCAACAGGACCTCCGTTAAAATTGGCAATGCACCAATCAGCTCCGTCTCCTAAGTTGACTCTAAAGTCGCCACCCGCGAGTTCCAGTCGTATCTGGGGATTCGGTCTAGATAGAATCATATCTTGTGAGCCATCCACTACGCTAGGTTTGATCCATACCATGAATGAGATAGATCCACCTGCCTCGTATGGATCTAGTCCCGAGACTTCTACATAGTCATTATCCCCATCGAAGTTAAGGGCTTTCCCGAACTTACCACCTATCCATGAAGGGTCTGCTGAGTCTACCCCACCTGATGATCCAAGTACTCCAGTGTTAGAATGGCCAGTAGTATCGTTCACCGACTGCCCCGTTCCTTCGTCAAACTTCCATTCTGCAACTGGTGCAGGATCTTGCCCTGCATCGCAGTTGCCCTCGAGGTTTCCGGGCGGACAGTATGCACGCGCGGCGGAGTTGTCCCCTGTCTTGCCGTCACTGGCGGTGCTCAGCGATCCCATCACTTGGGATTTGCCCTGATTATATTCAACCTTTACTTGGTTTTCAGAAAGGGCAAAGTCGTAGATCTTGACCTCGTCGATGGTGCCATCAAAGACACTAGCCCCATCCCATGCTGCTCCGATATTTAACCCTCCCGCCGACGTGCTCACAGTCCCCGTAGTTGTTGCACTCGCATCTAATCTTCCATTTATATATATCTGGGCTTTATGCGTCGTCTCGTTGTATACCGCAACAAGATGATACCAAGTATCGGTAACGATAGAACTAGTCGAGCAACCTCCTTGCCAACCACCCGCATAGACACCGAACTCGATCTTATTCTGGGCACAATTGGTGCCTTTTCTCAAAAAGGTGGTAACGTTGGTTGTCCTTGCACCAAGATACCGATCGTTATTTACCGCACGAGTTTTGAACCATAACGACCAAGAAAAGCTTGAAAGGTTGCTGATAGCGGGGACTGAGATATAGTCGTTATCAGCATCAAAATTTAATGCATTACCAAATTTACCATCTCTTGTCCAGCCACTCGTTGCAGTTGCAGGTACTGCCATACCTGATTGTGCGCCGTCGTATGTGGTTCTACCACTTCCACTATTACACACATCATTGGTGCCCCCCGAGCAAGTGTTATCGGTGCCCTCATCAAATTTGTAATGTATTACTGCAGAGCCCACAGGACTTCCTGGAGCGGGATGTCCAGCGTTCATATCTCGAGTTATCTCAGTCTGAGAACGTGCATAGTTGTAGATCCTAAGGTCATCAAGCGACCCATAAAGCGAGTTACCCGAGAGAAGTGCAGAAGTATTCGCGATCGTAGTCACCGCAGTGGTCCCCGTTGTCTTTAGCACTCCATCCACGTACAAGCTAAGCGAAGTACCCGACTTGGTGAATGCGAGATGATGATATGTATCACCTGAGATCGCCGTTGTATCGGTGATACCAGGAGTGAATGTCGCATAGCCTATACGATAATTGCCACCTACCCGTATTCCCGAATACCAGATCCTCATCGTCGGTCCATCTTTCAAAAATGTTGGATACACCAAATAACGATCATCCCATGAATTCGCTGATCCATAGTCGAGAATACACCCTTCATCGTATGATTCTGAGTATCCGCAGGCGGCTGATGAAGTATTGTCATATTTTGTCCACGTTACCCCATCTGTCGAGGTCGCATAACCGAGTCGGTAGTGGTCATCGCCTGTCTTAATACCATTAAAAACCATGTGATAGAGTGCACCATCTTTGATCACCCGGGGTCCGGACACCAAGGTGGCATACCAGGTGTTGGCACCTCCTAGTCCAACAATGCATCCATCTCCCGAAGTAGAACAGTTATTCCCTGAGTTTCGTGTCCAAGTTATGCCGTCTGAGGAAGTGGCGTAACCTATCCTGTCTACATTTGATGCATCCCGACCAGAGTACCACATCTTGTAAGTTGAGCCATCTTTAATCACCGAGGGCGCGGTAACGAACTTGGCATCCCAATTTCCTGAGGTTCCGATATTGAAGATACAGCCGTTGCCAGATGTTCCTGAGCAGTTATTACCATTATACAGCGTCCAGTTTGCGCCGTCGGTAGACGTCGCGTACCCAATCCGCACATTGGTCCCGTCAGATCCTCCAAACCACATCTTGTATGTTCCGCCATCTTTGATCACTGAGGGAAAATAAGATGCATTGATATTCCATGAACTTGCTCCACCGTAGGGAAGTACACAGCCGTCACCAGTACTGCTACAGTTATTACCGGAATTGCGTGTCCAGGAATAACCGTTAGTCGATGTAGCCAAACCCACGCTTACCTTTGACCCGTCGTTTCCGCCGTAATACATTTTGTACGTTGAACCTTCTTTAAAGACAAACGGTGTGTAGACCTGCGCATCATCCCAATTATTGGTGGCGCTTATACTAATCACACATCCGTCATCGTACGACTCACCGAAAGAGCAATCCGCCGAAGACCCATTGTCGTAGCGTGTCCATGTTTTACTCACGTTTGTTAACATGCCATAAGGGATGCCGTCTTGGGTGATGCCGAGCTCATATCCATCTGTACCGTCAATTTTTTGCATTAGGGGAGCGTTGTTGTTGAGGAGGAGATAATCTTTGCTGGCACTCTGCGGTCTTACCCATCCTGACAAAGTAAAGTCTCCTGAGAGTCTCAAGTTTGCGTTATCTGATACGGAGATATATTGCTGTGATCCGTTCATCGCCACACCGCTCCCGTACTTCCCTGTACCCCATACGGGACTGTTGGTAAGAGTCCCTGTATAACTATTCCCGCTTGAATCGTTTGCTGTTGTTCCAGATCCCTCATCAAGCTTATAATATGCGATGGGGCTTGGAGATAAGGTGTAAAGTGATCGAATCTCGTATTCTGATAATGCTCTTTTGTAAACACGAGCTTCATCAATAATTCCATCATAATAATTGGATGCACCTCCCGTGCTGTCCTGAGCTCCAATATGGAACTTGCCTCCATCATCTCCTATGGCAGAAGGTATCGTGCCTGTTGTGGCAACTGTTGCTTGTATGCCATTGATGTATATTCTTGCAGTTGCGGCTGCACTGTCATACACACCCACGACTTGGTACCAAGTATCCTGCACTAGGTTGCTTGCCGAAGTTTCAATATAGTTGTTTGTATCATTCAGCTCAAGACGGATCTCGTCAGCGTTTTGCATCAACCGATAGCTTACGTTTGCTCCATCCCACTTGGAAATGATGTTATACGTCCCAGCAGACACTGATTCCGGTTTGATCCAAGCGGCAAGTGTCAGACTTCCCGTTATCGAAAGCACTGTGTTATCCGCAACTGAAAAATATTGATTGCTCCCGCTCTCGAGATCCGCACCATTTCCAAACTTAGCAGTGACATAAGGAGTAGATGCAGAGTTTGTCAGTGTTGTTGCATTACCACTTGAGTCTGTCGCATTTCCTGAAGACTCATCCATTTTCCAATACCCAACCAAACCATCGTAGAGTCTCTGGTAATCTTGATCTGAGAATTGTGCTGATACCGGGTCAGGCGCACCTCTTCGTATATAGTCGCCTTTCACCTGTCCCGCTGTATACTCTGTACTATCAAGACGCACCTCATCCATGAGCCCCTGGTAATAGTTCGTCGAGTTATTGCCGAGTATGATCGCAGATCCTGACACCGTCGTACCTGTTGTTGCGACGATATGCTGCCACTTGCCAGCCTCTATCGTGGACTTAGCTACTCCATCCACGTAGAACGTCGCAGTGAACCCTGTCGCGGAAAGTGTCCCCGATGATGCGCTGATATAATCCGAGTTGTTAAGCTGAAGAAATGTAGTGGTAGTCGAAACTGGTCGTACCCAAAAGGAGACTGTTCTTACATTCACTTCCTCAGAAGTAGTCACTTTTGCCGTTGTTCCCTCAAAGTACAGACATTTGCCAGACACACAATACTCCTCGTTCTGCCATGTGGGTTTTGTAGTCCCTGCGAGCGTGCCAGTATTCACCGCATCTGTGCTATCGTGCGCAGTCGTGCTATATCCCTCATCCATCTTCCAGAAAGAATAATTCACAGATGCGAGGGGTTCTGTAAATAACCAGCATGTCCCATTTCCTCCTGCATCATAGTTGTTAGCTCCAAATGCATTTATTTCCTGCGAAGTTCCGTCACACGCACTATTTTTTACACTCGTATAACTCACCGATTCTGTACCCTGGTGATTAATCGTCCAACTTGGATTGCCTGAGACTGAATCAAGCGTCACGTAGGTAGGACCCGCAGACCCGGTGAGCGTCAACAGGCCATTGATCCGATATGTAGTCGAGTCATTAAACTTGATCGTTTTCCCTGCGGCGGTTGAAGTAAAGTTATAGAAGGTAGTGGCACCACTGATAGTCCCTGTGGTGGCCGTGTTGAATGTCACGGTCCCTTGCCGAGCCTCAAACCCCGATGTTCCCGGGGTGTTTGTCCAGTTGCGACCTACAGTGATCGGGAAGTTCGAACCATTCACTGCATCAAGTACTCCAGCAGTGATCGTCAGGTCGTTGGTGACAGTGATTCCACTTGTTGCGAGTGAGAATGTATTACTCGCTTTATTGAATATGACGTTGTAGTAAGTTGTTGAAGCGACATTCACTCCCGAGGTACTGGCGGGGATATATGAGATGGTAGTTGAACCAGGGGTGTATGTGCCTGCAACCGAAAGTGGTGTGCCATTTGCGGTAAGAGTAACCACCGAAGATGAGCTGGTTCCATCCAACGCTCCTCCTGAAGCTATAGCAATGTTGCCCGATGAGAGAGCAGGACTGGAAGCCCCAGGCACCAATTTGGATGTGGCAGTACTAGAGCGGGTGATCGTAGTCGTCTTCGTATTTGATACGGTGATACTACCTGCCATATTTACCGTAAGAAGCTGGGTCCCCGACGGCTGGATAAGAAAGTCTCCGTTCACCGTCTGTGTACCGGAACCAAATGTATATGCTCTCCCTGCAGTTGAGATGGCAGGAGTGAGACTCAGATTATTAAAAGTAAAAGCCCCGGATGTGAGAGTAACATCTGCATCAGGATTGAAAACTACCGTTGATGAGCCTGCAGTGAATGCACCTGCAAGTGTGAAGAGTGGTGTAGCTGAGGTACCTGTGAGGGTGATCGTAGATGTCGAGCCCCCTGCATCGAGTGTGCCTGCCGTACCTATGTTGATATAGCCTGCTGAAAGGTTGTACGATGACCCACTAGGCATTGTATCTATGGTGGATGTGCCTGACGTCGTGCCCGTGAGACTTATTGTTTTGCTTGCAGCAATGGTGGTAGTACCACCAAGAGCAGTCGTCAAAGCATATGATGAAGATGCGGTCGGGTTGGACGTAAAATCGCCATTTATGGTGACCGCTCCATCAAACGCGTAGATGTGATCGCCAGTAAGAATAGGGTTGAAAATCAGATTATTATATGTAGGAGAGCCTGAAATAGTTGTATCATAGTCTGAAAGATACCTCACTGTTGATCCGGTGAGGGTATACGTCTGAAATGTCGGCATGGGTACTGTATTCGCTGAGGTGGCTACTGAGTCGCATGTCGCGGTGGTATTGATTGCCCCTCCCCCCAAACACAGAGTGGCACCGGAGCTCACGGTGAGGGTGCCAGACGCACCAGGGCCGGTAATTGCTTCATTTGCGTTGAATACCCCCTGAGATACGTTCATGTTGCCTGACACAGTGAATGCTGAACTGCCTCCATTGATTACCGTAGCTGCAGAGTTCAGAGTGAGTGTGGAGAAGGTGGTTGAGGTGGAGCCTCCCAGAAGTGCGGGGGTACCTGATGCAGATGTTACCGTGACTGTGGATGTACCTTGGGTAAAGGTGCCAGAGTTACTAAACAGTGTCCCCGAGGTGCCGGTGAGGGTGATGGTAGAGGCTCTTGCGGTGTAGGTGCCCCCTGTGCCAATATTTACAAACCCTGCAGATAAATTATGATTTGCTCCATTGACTGCATCGAGGTTGGAGAGTGCATTGCTCCCGCTCCTTCTCACGTATACCGTCTTTGTAGCACCAAGGGAAGTTGTACCACCAAGGTTCACGAGCAGTGTGTTGGCTGTTCCTGAAGGGATGATGTCAAAGTCACCATTGATCGTGACTGCACCTCCAATGGTGTATGTTTTATCGGCAGACAGTATAGGATTGAAGATAAGATTGTTGTATGTGGGAGTATTGGATACGCTTGTATCTGCATTTGACAGATACCGTATGGTCGACCCGGTGAACGTATACGTTTGGAAGGTAGGTAAAGTGATAGCACCCGTTGATGTTGCTACGGAGTCACATGTATTTGTCGTATTTGTCGCACCTCCCCCGAGACACAGTGTCGCGCCTGATGACACAGTGAGAGTGCCAGATGCACCTGGACCAGTGATCGCTGCATTGGCGTTGAATACTCCTTGAGAGACGTTCATGTTGGTGCCGATCGTGAATGCATTACCGCCATTTATCACCGTAGCTGCAGAGTTCAAGGTAAGAGTTGAAAATGTAGTAGATGAAGAACCATTGAGAAGCGTTGGGGTGCCAGATGCAGAAGTTGCCGTGACTGTCGATGTCCCTGCGGTGAAGGAACCAGAATTCGTAAACAGTGTCCCTGATGTGCCTGTGAGGGTGATGGTAGAAGCGCGTGCGGTGTAGGTGCCTCCCGTGCCGATGTTTACAAATCCAGCGGACAGATTGTGATTTGCGCCATTAACTGCATCGAGGTTGGAGAGTGCATTGCTCCCGCTCCTACGGACATATACGGTCTTTGTGGCGCCAAGGGTTGTTGTGCCTCCGAGATTGACAAGGAGAGTGTTGGCTGTGCCGGAGGGGATGATATCAAGATCCCCATTTATTGTCATGGCTCCCCCAATGGTGTATGTCTTATCAGCGGTGAGGACTGGATTGAATATCAGGTTGTTGTATGTAGGAGTATTGGATACCGAAGTAGCTGCATTGGATAGGTATCGTATGGTTGAACCGGTGAATGTATACGTTTGGAAGGTGGGCATAGTGATGCCACTGCCTGATGTTGCCACAGAATCACATGTATTTGTTGTATTGGTCGCCCCTCCTCCAAGACAGAGAGTTGCTCCAGAGCTTACGGTGAGAGTACCTGATGCACCTGGTCCGGTGATCTGAGCATTCGCATTGAATACTCCTTGAGAAACATTCATATTGGTACCGACAGTGAATGCATTACCACCGTTTATCACCGTAGCTGCAGAGTTCAGAGTGAGCGTGGAGAATGTGGTGGACGATGATCCATTGAGAAGTGTTGGGGTGCCTGATGCAGATGTCACCGTTACTGTGGAAGTCCCTTGGGTGAAGGCACCAGAGTTGCTAAATAGTGTCCCCGTGATACCGGTGAGGGTGATGGTTGAGGTAGACGAACCTGCGTCGAGTGTGCCAGATGTTCCAATCGTCAGAAAACCCGTTGATAGGTTATAACTTGTTCCGGGATTAGTGTCTAGAGTCGAGGTAGCACTGTTTGTGCGGGTAATGGTGGTTGTTTTGGTACTGGCTACGGTAGTCGTACCTCCCATATTGACGGTGAGTGCAGGAGTACCGGCCCCAGATTCATCTGGGTTTATAGTGAAATTACCATTAATGGTCATAGCTCCACCAAGAGTGTACGTATAAGAAGTCGTGACAAATTTTGGTTTTAACTCCAAATTACCATAGGTAGGTGTATTGGAGATCGTAGTGTTGTTGTCGGAAAGATACCGTATCGTTGATCCGGACGAGAATGTATAGGTAGTAAAAGATGGCAAAGCTTGCGCAGTAGTCTGTGCTGCACCAGACACACAGTCAGCTGTGGTAGACCCCGTTGTGCCGCCGAGACAAAGAATCCCAGGATCGTCGATTTTGAGTGTTGTGTTTGCACCTGCCGTAATCGTCCGATTTTCCAGATTAAACACTCCATTCGCCACCCAAAACATGTGTGGTGCATTAGCGGCAATGGTGAAATTTGCTCCAGCGTTGATGACCGTCGCTGCGGAAGCATCTATTTTAAGTGTATTAAGAGTAATTGTGGAGCCAGACGTCGCAAAGAGAGTAGGTGTCCCAGATGCTGGGCTTACGATCCATGACGTCAGGCTTTCTGTCGTCATAGTTGCGGTTGAACCTGATTGCCCGAGAGTAAATAATGTGCCCGATGTACCAACTAAGTACACAATAGAACTGTTCGCAGTAGTAAAATTGCAATTATCCCCTGAAGTTACACCGTTGACTACTATCCAACCTACAGTCATATGTTGACCGTTGGTGGAAAATTGAGTCGTGGCTGCAGCAGAGTCAGCTGTTGTACACCCTGTGCCTGATAGGGTCAATGTCCCACCAACTGTGACACCACCGCTCAGATTTACTACCAGATCTCTATTTTGGCTCGACGTCGGACTAGATGTCCAGTTGTTATTCACATGAACTGCTGCTCCCATAGTATATGTCCTCGTTCCTCCTAGGGCTGGGCTGAGGGTGAGATTGTAAAATGCGTTACTATTCGTCCAGCTACCCGAGAGAATTGTAACCGAGGCATCAGAGGTAATAGTCACGCTGATAAAGGTACTAGGGGTAAATGTTCCGTTATTTGTAGCAATGGTTCCAGTTGTGTTTGTGAGGGTTAACGTACGCGCATTTCCATCGTTAGTTAGTGTAGCTCCATTATTAATGGTAAGTGAGAGCACCGTAGGACTTGTATTCAGAGTAACAGTATTATTGTTCGATATTGTCACAGTATCACCCGTTCCTGGTCCCGAGGCACAATTTGTCCAGGTAATCGTAGTCCAGTTTCCAGTACCATTTGATACGCAGCTAGCATCCGAAGCTATCTGCCATTGGGCCAAGTCCTCATACACACTCCTCCCATTCACATCTCGGATGCTTGTATGACCAAGCTTGTAAAACTCCGGACTCACCTGGGGTGCCATATACTCGTACGCCAGCCGTTGACTCTCCCCTGCCTTGAGCGACACACTCCACGTCACCGTTTTGTGATCTTTCTCCTCCCCAACGACACTTGGCCCCTGCCAAATGAGGGTGAATGACGAGGGTATTTGCTCAACTATGGTACCTGCGAAATCTTCCTTCGCGGTGACGGTGATCACCATAGGATATCGGTCAGATTTAAATGGATTTATGCGTGTGGCACTCGACCGCTGTATGCTGAAAGCAGGCTGTTTTGATACATCTTGCACAACGAATGAAGACGCGACCTTTTTGCCCGTGTCAAGATTGGTCAGCTTGACTTTGTATGTGCCCACACTATTCACTACCATCCGTGCGATGTAGTCTGGTTCGTTCGTCACGTTGTTATCTCCACACGTCGAACTGGTTATAATCTGGTTATCCTTCGTCGTCAGAATAGTTGGTTGTTTCGCACCTGGTATGCGAACTTCGAGCCTTAGGTTGCTATGGCAGAGAGTGTCGCCCCGTGCGTCAAGCGAAGCCAGCTGGAAAAGCACAGACTCCCCGGGGGTATATACTGACTTTTCCATGTTTACGGCAAGCACACCGCGTGTGAAGTCACGATCATCTATCTTTTCCTCTGAGTGAGACATGAGCCAATATACAAGCGTGACTATCGCCAAGACAACTAGTACCGTAAGAACAAATGGGAGAATTCTCCTTACTGGTATGCGTTTCAATAGCGGGGGGATCTTCGCCATCCATGCAGTCACCTTTTGCCACATGTTCGGCCCCATGGGGCGACCATCTGTTTCATCCTGTGGTGAAGCTCTCGGCCTGGGTATGAGTCGCGCATATTTTGCATGCATATTCGTAGCTATCAGTATAGCAAGAAAGATGCAGAGAGAAAACGCCAAACTTGTCTGCTTATGTGTTCAGCTAGGTCGATTACTTGGCCTGACCCACGATGATGAGGATCTCAGCCTCAGGCTTTGTTTCTTGCGCGGGCAAAGGTCCAACCTCACCACCCAAAAACTTCGCTACCTCTTCGACTGACTGTTTGTTCTTGCCAGTCAGGTCCACGACCAAGGTTTTGGTGTAGTCGGTGGTCTTTGCTGTACCTAACGATATTTCAACAGGAGTCCTTGATGCTTTGCGTATCTTATCATCAGTCTCTGCAGCAAGTCCTGCATTCGTTGTGCCATTGTATATAGCTATCTTGACTGGCTGTACTTGCTGACCGTTTTGGGCGTTTGGAGTAACTAGAAGGGGGCCTGATTCAATGATCTTATTCGAAGATGGTCGGTACAAGACGGCCTTTCTCGCTGTCCTAAAGATCAGAAGCTTGTCGCCGTTTTGAGCTTGAGCAAAAAATTGTTGCTGCTCTTTGAGCTTTGCGGCATCTTTTACGATTGCTAAAGCAGGTCGCTCATTGGGAAGAGCCATGAGCTTCTTGACAAGCTCAACTGTCTTATCGATATCTTTATCAGCTTCTTTCTGCTCTTTGGGGATCTTGGCTTCAAAAGTTGTGTACATGCGATAGTAATAGACTGCAGCAAATGTTGAAACAGCCATATAAAGCAGTATTAAGACAACGACTAGTGTTTGTTTAGAGGGTTTTTCCATAGGACAATGAAATATAAATATTGAATATAATCAATCAACTTTCGGTGCATATAGTACAAGATCGCCCACATATGTGTCAATCGCTTCTTCCCACACCTTTTCACTACCGCAACTATTCCTTCATCATAGCTCCATCTGATGCAGCTTCAGGCGACGGTGACGGTATTGGAATCTCTGTGGGAACTTGTGTCCGCGTCTGGGGCTGTGGGGGTGGGGGTGCTTGCTGAGACTGCGCCTCAGGTGAAGGTAGTGCAAACGGTCCTTGTGAAACTACTTTATTGATGCTGGGTCGATAAATATAGACCCATTGAGATTTCTGGTAGAGCAATATGAGATCTCCATTGATTGCATCTTTGAATGCTGGTTGGCTTTTGAGCTTGCTAATGTCACCGATTGTTGCAAACACAGGAGTTTCGTCGTCGGGAAGTTTTGTTAGTTTATTCACTTTCTGAATGGTGTCAAATAGTTGCCGTGCAACAGTAATATCTCCTCCTTGTGCTTCTGCTAGACCGATGAGTTTAGACATTTCTGCCTGTCGTTGGAGATTTCTGCTTGTCGCGATAGTAAGAAGAACCATAGCAGATAGAAATATCACGATCGAAACGATAACCAACATCCGTGATATTTTTGTTTGCTTGTCCCGAAAAGTGAGTTTTTTGTGATTTTCGACTTGTATCATACCGAATCAATAAACTTTATAAATAACAGAAGTTACGCATTTATTCTTCGAGTGGAGCGCTGTAAAGCGCGAAATCGAGAAGCTTACCTGAAAGTTCTCGACTCGTGACGCAGAGCGTCACACCGCTCGAACAGTAACTATTTTGCGTAAGTACTGTAAATAATAGATCTTAACGCCTAAAATAGGGTCTTATATTGTCATTGCAATCCTGCGCTAGCCGAAGGAGAAGCAATCTCATAAAAATCATGAATTAGATTGCCGCGTCGCTCCGCTCCTCGCAATGACGCATAAGTACTGTAAATAACTTATCTTCTGGCGAAATGGTATCCCTTTGATTTCCTGCTTGTCCCGATTGTCTCGGGGAACTTGCTGTGCCCGCCTTCGGAGGGGTTCAGGATCCATCAGGTTACTCCCCTACGATCGCTAAGATATCTGCATCTGGCCTATCCTCTTCCTCAGGTAGTGTGCCTTTCTTGCCCTGGAAACTCCGAATGAGCGCCGAGACCACTGCGTCATGTCCACCCTTGAGGTCAATGATCGTTGTCCCCTTGTACTCTGTACCTCGCGTTAATGCCTCGAAACTCACTTCTATGTTGGGCATATTACTCAATACCTTTCCCACTTTTGCTCGAAGCTGTGAGCTATCAGTTGCATAATATACTGCTAGTTTAGCCTGTAACTGAGCCCCAGAAGTCGCTTGCTTTGTAACACCTTTCACCTGAGGTTTACTAGTTGATGGAGTCTCACCACCTGACTGATCGAGTATTTGGGCCATATTCACAATCTTGCCTATTGATGGTCGGTACAGTACCGCGAGACGGGCACTGTTGTACACAAACAACTTGTCATCGAGCTCCGCATTCCTAAAAAATGTTTCCTCGTTGAGCTTACTGATATCTATGACGCTCGCGAGGTTTGGGGCTTCATCGGAAGGTACAAGGGCGATCGATTGCAACTTCTCAAGAAGCGCCGCCACTTCCGCCTGGTCTACCGGTTGAAGTGACTGTTGTATAACACTGGCTTTCGCTGGATCTGATATGGCAGACACTGGTCTGGTAGATGACATCTTGCTTATCTGCTGGGCAAGTTTGATATTTTCTTTGTCTATCTTCAGATAATTCATGGCTAACACGAGGAAAAGCGAGATGGAAATCATGATGAAAAAAGAATACGCGATAGTCTTGTGGCTGAATGTTGCTTTCTTACGAGGAAGACTAAGACTGGTATATGTCATATGAGTGTCGAGTATAAACTGTGCAAACTATAGCATATCGCTTCACCCAAACGCAACATTTGTAACATTTTAGTTGACAAATACACTAATTCACACTTACACCCTCTAGTTTGATACCATCGAAGTTTGTACCAGGTGCCGCTGCTGCCTCGGTGTAGTAGACAGTCATACGTACGTGGTCAACATTAGCAGTATAGCCTTCTAGAGGAGGTAAAAAGTTGTGTACGAGTGCCCCGTCTACAAAGAAGTTGTGATTCTCCTCGACAGTCAGATCCCAAACAGTATCTTGGGTATTGTTTACTATAGTTATATCCTCTATCATCACTTCAGCAAGACTATCCGATAAGAGCCTGTCACCAACTTTCAGGTCCTCTGCCTGGATGTATCTGCCATTTGCATAAAACTCTTGGTTACCTGTGGCCATTATTTCTTTGCCACCAGCGTGAATCACATAATAGTGCGACCCAGCGAGAGAAATAGGGTTTGACCACACTGCCTTGACTTCCTTTTCTTCCAACAGTTGATTAACGCTATTAAAGGATAATACCTTGTCGCCTTTCCTGATATCTTTAATCTTTTTTGTACCTTCGCTGGTCACTATTTGGGTATTTTGCTCAAAACATTGATCAGGTATACCCCGTGCCGATAACACCAATCCAAAATCAGTATCATTAATGCTCACCCCATCCCAACTCTCGCTCCAGAGATCAGATGAGCTACCATAATTTGAGTCAACGTCTGAGAAGGACCAATTAACTGCAGAAGCTTTATTTTCTGTGCCTATCGTGCTATCAGCCTTTACTATCTTCACATATTCATCACGTACCACCGTCATCACCCCCCCTGCCTTTTTCTCAATATTTACTACAATGCCATTGATAGTCGCTGAGGGCGGAATTGAAAATCCGAAGTTAGTCGCCTTCAGGTAATGAGTGACAGTAGTCCCAGTACTTGTCGCCGAGGCATACAAATTGTTGGACGTTTTTGCATTGTCGGGATTGCTCCAGGTCACTGTTCCAACAGTCGCATCATCCGCCATCGTGCCTGGTGAGTTTGGACCAGCAGTGGTATCAATGACAACAGGATACATACGATCCAAAGAGCCTAGCCACTTTCTGCCATCTTCATCAAGTATTTTTATCAAAAACATTTTTCCCGATGTCTCTTTCAGTGCATAGTGAAGTCCATAACTGTTGTGTGACTTATCACCTAGTTCGTACATGACAGGTCTAGGGATTGTCCAGAGGATGTCATGAGTCCCTGGATCATAGAAGTTATATGAACCATCAGTTTGAGGCTCTACGAGGACATTTTCCAACTCAAGCTCTTCGATGATGGTATCTATGTTCGTCGCTGTTGCCCTATCTCGCACGATAAACTCTTCTAACATCAGTTCAGAGGAAAGTGTGTACTTGAGATCAGTATTGCTGAAAACATTTGGATAGGTAATGGTATCTCTATCTACCACAGCAACACTTGGATTGGGTCTCTCCAGACCGAATCTCATACTGGAGTTACCTATGGCAAATTTACCAAATAATCCGCTCGTGTCATTTTTGAAATATATTTGGAAAGAATTTTTCTCTGCGCCGAATTGATAATCCTGATTTCGAGTCAAAGGCTCAAGAGTAGTGTCGATCTCCTGCCAACTACCATTTGCGTCCATATAATTTTGCGTTGAGCCATCGGATGTGGCAGCAAGAATGCCGTTACCCATGGCATACGTCTCCGTCATAGCAGTCCGTTTCGCTGATATTTCTGGTTGAGCTCTATTTGGGTCGTTTATGACCGTGGGGTCTACTGTTATTGGGTAGACCCTTGCTGGATTATCAAGCCATTGTTGGTCTATCTCCAAATAGACCTCATAGGTGTCAGACTTTCCTATCCTATGAACAGAATAAACAACATTGTCAGTCCTCACACCGTTATTATCTATGGCATAGGGTTTGTCAAAATGGAATAGATATTGGCCTTCTCTATCAAGAAAGACTGGTGTGCTGTCAAAGTTTTTCCCCAATGTCATATTATTGAGCGTAAGACGCACCATGAAAACATTTGTTTCTGGCTTTTGATAGAGAATAATTTCTTCTTTGATCCCATTCGGGATGGGTTTATATCGTATTTCCTTGCTGCGGTCTGCATTCGTTAGAGTTACCCCATTATTATCAGATTTCAGTAGGGGCTTCTCCATAGTCGTCACTATTTCCACTGCTGCATTCCCCCTCGCTAGCCTCTGAGAGAAGGCATCTGCATTCTGCAACTGAGAAAATTCTGCACTGAGACCATTCCCTCCCTCTATCAAGGTAAGCTCAGGTTTAGTACTGGCGCTATCACTCATAAGATTCAGAATGAGTGTGAAGAACAACACACCCCCAACAATACAAATAATTAAAATATAAATAGGGTTTAGGTCTTTAGACATGCTGTTATTCGAACTGATACTTCAAAACTTGATTGTTTAAGGTATTTAATACTTTTGGCAATCGTTGGATTTTTTCTCGTAACTTCTGCTCTTCCTCGGTTAACCCACTCGTAGTGAACTTCCTGTTTGAAGCAAAGAAGAACAAATTGTCTCTTTTCGTATAGCGAACATGCTCATATACTGCCTTAAGAGAATCATATAATATCTTTACATACTCATCCTTGTCCCCTCCCCCATTTAGGGTGAGTAACCCCCCTTGAGTAAGTCTGCTACTGGCGAGTGAGAAACCCTCCACCGTATACAGAGGAGACGAATGAATAGTCGCCGGATCTTCGATATCGATGATTATCAAGTCGTATGTATTCTGGGTATTTCTCAAGTAAGCGAAGCCATCCCTGATTGTCAAATGTACCCTCTTATCTTCTAAAGGAAATACCTGGTCTTTGAAAAAATATTGTGCGAGTCGCGGTATTTTGGCATTTATCTCAACGACATCGAGTGTCGTTATCCGTTCGTTCTGAAGTAGATAGTGTACGGTATATCCACATCCATACCCTATCACTAATACTCGTGGGTTATTTTGTTCTATGTTTTGTAAGGCTAATTGTGATAGTGCCTTCTGCATGGAAAAGGACTTCGCGCATTGGAGTTTGTGGTTGATATATAGGGCATTTTCTTGATTTTCATTAATTACTTGTACCAGGCCGAAATCGCTATTCGTCTGGTAAACAATATCTGTATTTTTGATCGTAAAGATGACACCTTCTTTGTTAACCAATCGTGTTAATTGATTGTTATCACGAATATGATTTGGTAGTAAACAAACAAGATAGGCGGTCACCAATGTAATAAATATGAGTCTGTGGCGCTTCGTGGTCAACACAGAAACCATCAGAATAGCCGTGGCAAAATTCAGAAGTCCGCCAAACGCAAACCCAGCCTTTAAGCCGAACAAGGGAATGATGATGAATCCTATTAGCGTGCTTCCAACAATGGCTCCCAGTAGATCTACCGAATAGAACGAGGCTATCCTCTTGCCGGTCTCATCAACAGAGTTAATACCTAGAGCGTATAAAATGGGTAATGATGCGCCAAGCATAATGTTCGGCAATAGCAAGAGAAGATTACCCGCTATGATTATTTTCAGAATCTCAGAAATATGGACACTACCTGGCACGATTGTCGGTATTAAGCTCATAAGTCGAGGGAGCAAGGAAAGGTTAGAAAGGATTGTCAGAACATATATTCCTGTGGCTATTTGCAACGCAATAAGAAGTGCTATCCGATTATCTCTGGAAAGAGTCGTGATGATCCTTGATATCGAATATCCCCCTAAGGTCAAGCCAAAAAGGAAAATACTCAAAACTGCAGATAAAGAATAAGTACTGTTGGTTATGAAGAAGGAAAAGTTAGTCGTGGCTAGAATTTCATAAATCAATCCAGATGCACCCGAGAAGGCGACCGCTAATGCAACTTTTTTCGGTGATATTGTGTAGATAGGAAAATCCGAACTGGTTGTGTCAGATTTACGTATCATATGTGAAACACCGGATAGTGATATGGGCAATTTGTTAAGAGTGTGATCTTACTGGTGTGTCATCTTGGATAGTCTCAGAGCCTTAAAAATGACGATGTGTCCTGTCTATTTTAGAGACGAACATAGCAATCTGACCAGTATATCAAATATATTTAAAAGCACGTAGCATCGCAGAAATTCAAGAAGTTAATTTACGATCATCCACTGGAACTCAATATCTTCGCTTGCGGGAGCTGCGATGGTGACAACGAACCCGACACCCGGTATCTTACCGCTGACAAATATCGGTTTTGCGATGTAAGAAGTGGGCGTGATAAATACCATCGAATTTGCAGTCATGGCAGTGTTGTTTATCGCAATACCCAGCTCGCCAGCAGGTATGACTGCTGTTCCGATAGTCGTTTTGTTTACGTCTTGAGTATTCAGTTTAAGATGAGTCATCTCGACACTTCCGTCAACATCGATTACTACTTTGCCCCCCATGAAGTCAATTGGTCCTTGTGCGAGAGTTTGGAATCTGATGCCACTTGATGAGTTTATCTCATCGCCGTCAACTCCTCCCCCAATCTCGATGACTCCACTCGCAAGCTTATTAAGCACTGTGAGGTCGAACGTGGTGGTCTTTCCGCCAACCTGGAGATCGTCTTTCACCAGCAGTCCGGACACCGTGGCGTCACCCGCAAGCATTGCTGAGTTACTTGCACCCAGTACTCCTCCCCCACTCGCAATTGCTTCTTTCCAGGTTGCAAGGTCGATATTGACTTGTGCCAAAGATGCCGACATGGAAGCAATCTGGGTCTTATTTTCATCAACGTTAGTCTGTATAAGGGCTATGTCACCCACTATCGTCCCCAGTTGATTCTGGATCGCGACAAATGTGTCCTGGATTGTCTGGACTATGGACTGTATGCCTGCGATAAGGTTGTCCCATGCGGTGACTGTAGTAGAGAGTTGGGCGAGCTGAGCACTCATGCTCGCAATAGCAGTGTCTGGGGTGATACTACCTACGGTTGTTTGAATTGACGCGATCTCACCCTGCTGCTCTTGGATGGCTTTGGCCATAATGGGGATGAGTCCAATGCTATTGAGCTGTTTGTACCCATATTTATCTGTCGTCACGAGGTCTGGCGCGACTTCAGCTACCTCCTGTGCGATGAAGCCAAGGTACTTCTTGCCATTTGCTCCTTGTGAGTTCCAGTTGAAGTCAACAGGTCTGAGGTTCATCACCGCATCGAGACCAAGATTACTATTCTCAATATTTTTCTTCAGGTTGCGATCGGAGCTACAAGCGATAACTCCCCCATCAGCCAATGTACATCCAGTGTTATTTGAGCCAGTGAAACGAGCGATGTCTGTGCCTGATGACTTCACCTCAAGCTGATAAGCTGGGGCGGTTGTGCCGATACCTACATTTCCTCCTGCAAATATTGCTGCGTAGTTGGTATCTGCACCAGTAGGCGCCTCTACATAAAGCCCTATCTTTTTGGATGTGCCATTGGTGCCTGACGTACCATTCGCGACATAGAGACCATACTGATTGAGGGTGCCTGCATCGGCTGCGTGTGTTGCTGTAGTGGTGATGTACTCACCATATACGTTGGTTGTGCCTGCTGTCGCAAGCGTGGATGACGGAGCAGTGTAGGCTCCATAGAGATTAACCGTACCTCCACTTGAGCCAGCTGTTGAAACAGGCTGGTTGAAAAGTCCATAAATGGTACGTGTACCTGTTGTGATGGCGCCTGATATGGCAGCTTCTATGTCAAATGCCTTGTGAGTGTTTGCTGTGGTTGTTGAGTCTGAATAATTTACCAAAGTCGTTCCCTGATTGTACGTCTTGAATATCAGATTATTACTCTCCCAATTCTCTCCAGCTTCTATGGTGAGTGGTCCGTATGACTGTATACCTGACGATGTCTGGTTTGTCAGTATGAGATCGTACGCCATCGCAACATCTCCAGCTGCGGTAAACTCATGAGGTATTGCTGATGTGATCTTCGTTTGGTCTACGCTGAATACTTCGGATCCATTGTCATAGAGTGCAAAGATATTGCCCACATTCCCATACTGACCAACATCAATCTTGAACAGGTCTCCTGTGGCAAAGATTTCTGCAGCTCCACTGGGATTCCAGTACAGACTTGCAAGACTCCCGGAGGTGAGTCCTGTCGAAGTAGAGGTGAGGTTGAGTCCCTTGCCTGTGGTGAGACCGTTGAGCTCCATATTGAGGAAGTTACCGGTCGTGAGACTGGTTGACTGGAGATCTATGACACCGAGCGTGTTACCTCCATTACCTATGGTTGTCGCGGTGTTGTTAGTGAGAGTAAGTGAAGCTGCAGTATTCGAAGTATCTAAGACATCAAATTTGCCCGCTGGCGCTGTAGTTCCAACCCCTACCTTGTTATTCGCAAGATCGAGGACAAAAAGGTCATTAGCTGCTCCTCCTGCTTCTTCAAACTGAGCAAGATTCGCATCTGTCGTGATAAGGAGACTCTTAGCAGAGGCAGTGGTGTCCTCCATCCTGAAGGTGGGGGCTGTTGAGGAGAGGGTTAGGAGTGATCCGGGTACTGTTGTACCGATACCAACCTCTCCTGATGGTGTTAAAGTCATCTTAGTGTCAGAGATATCTGCATTTGAGCCATCGGAGGTGCTATCTAGTGCAAAATATAGGTTTTGTTTATGCCAATCATTCAGCCCATCCGCAATAATTGCGGCTTTATATGCATTTTGTACACCAAAATATATGGAGTTGTCTTTATCATCTCCTGAAGCACCCAACTTCAAAGTAGATCCATTTGCGTTATACATATCTAGTGTTGCTCCTGGAGCTGTAGTACCGATACCCAGGTTACCAGAAAAGTAGCCTCCACCTCTAATATCTAGTGTTTGAACTGCCGAACTCGCTTGGCTTCCGACGACTAGTCCTGATGAAGTCACGCTTATCTCACCTGAGCTATCGTCGTCACCGTCTGGACGCAATAAAAGTACTTTTCCAGTATTATTGTCTATCCCTGTTGATAATATATGATAGAGAGAACTTTCAACTCCTGAGAAGTAAGTTCTCGAACTGCCAAAATTTGCCTCTCCACCAGATATATCGAGTCTAAACGAAGGGCTTGTCGTCCCTATCCCCACATTCCCATCAGACGCACGTATGTACAGATCATCGGTGTTGAAGGCGAATGTGCCGGCAGTTCCTCCATCCGCAACAGAGAGGAAGGTGTTCGTGCCGTCAGAGAATTCGAGAGCATTAGAAGTCACGGCATCATAGGTAAGGAGGATATCTTGATCGTTTCCAAAGAAGAGTCCTCCTCCTGCGGTTAATCCTGATCCGTCAGCAAGGTAGAGTGAGTTCCATTCAAAGGTTGCAGATCCAAGATCATCGGTGTCTGCGGTGTCTGAGAGCAGACTGGTATTTATCGCCACTGAGTTGAGATTCGAGAGTGCGGTATTGGCATAGGCGGTACTCGTGAAGGCGTTACTGCCGAGTTCTCGAGATACCACTTGATTGGAGGGGTTGATAAGCAGTGCCGTTGCCTCTGCCCCATCGTTTGCGATACTGGAAAAGGTGATGGTGCCGGAAGAGGTGATGCCGGTTGCGGCTGCTACTGCTCCTGAGCTATTGACCTGGAATTGATTGGTTGCGCCGACTGAAAGTGCAGAGGCGGGTGCGGTTGTGCCAATGCCGAGGTTGCCATTGATATTGACGTTGTTGTTACTGAAATCACCCCAGATGAGGGGGGTCGCTGTATTCGAGTTGTCGATATATAGTCTATTTGATGCCGTTTCGTTGTATCCAGCCTGATTGCCTAAGAACACATTGCCTGTTGCTGAGCCGATATTATATCCAGCCTGATTACCCAACACTACGTTATTGGATGATCCGGATGATATATTGTATGCAGACTGATACCCTATGAGAGTGTTGTAGTCCGCCCTTGAGAAGTCAGTGCTGCCGCCAGAACCAGCAGACGCACCCACGGCTGTGTTATAGTTACCCTCAACAAGGTTATACAATGAATATTCTCCGATACTAGAATTAACATAGCCCCTCGTCAATTTATTCATTGACTGACGTCCAATTGCCGAGTTTTGTGCCGTTGCAACAGCATTTTCCAACGCTCTCGATCCAACGGCAGTGTTGGCATAGTCTTCGGCATTACCCAAAGCAAGATATCCAATACCGACACTTTCAGACGAGTCATAATCGTCTGTATATTTCCCTGCTCCTGTACCAATGAATACATTTTGGGAGGTGTCTCCTCCGGTTCTAAATTCGACGGGTTGAGTATTGCCATCGCTTGCGGCAAGCGCCAGAACAGATGAGGATCCTGTCATCAGCTTGACTGATATATTGTCAATGCTTCCTGCCCATGTCGCATTCGGAGTAAAGGTGAGAGGGTCACTATTGTTCGCCGTGATGTACTCAACCTGATACAAGGTACCGACCACCTGTCCTACTTTTTTGCCAATTGCATTCCCTCCAATTGCCGGAGTGAGAGTACCTGCTGTAGTTGTTATAACTGTATATTGCACCCTATACACGTTCCCCGCAACTGGATTTGCGGTGAGATAGATATTCGGGAGTGAGTAGGCATTGGCTCCAGCAACGTGAGTCGCAACATTACTTCCTATAGACCAATTGGTTCCTGACCAATGTGAGAGATCTGAAGCGAATGTTCTATCATCGGCATTACTAATCATCTCAGTACCGAGGACCGTTAAACTCGAACTACCCTGAATTGTTAAGCTCGCTAGTAAGTTGGTCGTGCCGATACCTACTTTGCCGTCTGCGGCATTGATGTAGAGGTCGTCAGTGTTGAAGGCGAATGTTGCAGCAGACCCCCCGTCGGAAAGGGAGAGGAAGGTGTTGGTGCCGTCGGAGAATTCGAGTGCATTGGATGTTACCGCATCATAGGTTAGCAGGATGTCTTGATCGTTTCCAAAGAAGAGTCCCCCGCCTGCGGTTAATCCTGAGCCATCCGCAAGATAGAGTGAGTTCCACTCAAAGGTGGAAGATCCCAGATCATCCGTGTCTGCAGCATCTGAAATGAGACTGGTGTTTATCGCGACTGAAGCAAGATTTGAGAGTGCGGTATTGGCATAGGCAGTGCTCGTGAATGCGTTACTGCCCAGTTCGCGGGATACTACTTGGTTTGAACCGTTGATAAGCAGTGCCGTTGCCTCTGCCCCATCATTGTTGATACCTGAGAAGGTGATGGTGCCTGAAGAGGTGACACCGGTTGCTGCGGCAATTGCGCCTGAGCTATTGACTTGGAATTGATTGGTTGCGCCCACTGAAAGTGCTGAGGCTGGGGCGGTGGTGCCGATGCCTAAGTTACCAGAGCTTATTATTAAATTACTTGCCGGGGTGATAATTAAGTTGCCAGTAGTATTTGAAATTGTTGAGTTGCTACCTGCAACAGTCAATTTTGCTGTTGGACTGGTTGTACCTACGCCTACATTACCAGAAGCATCTATCGTAATACCGTAGGCCGGGTTGCCACCCGTGATAAGACTTATGATATCGTTTCCAATTCTATATAAACCAGAGTTTGTATCTCCGACAAAAGATAACGAAGGTGTAGTCTCTGATCCATCCGGAAGAAGAGCATACCCTGATGTATTAACTTGGAACTGTGAAGTGGATCCTACAGAAAATAATGCAGATGGTGCCGTTGTCCCAATCCCCACATTCCCATCAGAGGCTCGGATATACAGATCATCCGTATTGAAGGCAAATGTTCCGGCTGATCCTGCGTCAATAACGGAGAGGAAGGTGTTGGTACCGTCTGAAAGTTCAAGTGCGTTTGAGGTAACTGCATCATAGGTTAAGAGGAGATCTTGGTCATTTCCAAAGAAGAGTCCCCCACCTGCCGTTAATCCTGATCCATCTGCTAAGTACAGAGAGTTCCACTCATAGGTTGCAGATCCCAGGTCATCCGTGTCTGCAGCATCTGAAATGAGACTGGTGTTTATCGCGACTGAGGCGAGATTTGACAGTGCGGTGTTGGCATAGGCAGTGCTCGTGAATGCGTTACTGCCGAGTTCACGAGATACCACTTGGTTGGAGGGATTAATGAGAAGGGCGGTTGCCTCTGCACCATCATTTGCGATGCCGGAGAAGGTGATGGTGCCTGAGGAGGTGATGCCGGTTGCGGCGGCAACTGCACCGGTGCTATTGACCTGGAACTGATTGGTTGCGCCGACTGAAAGTGCAGAGGCGGGGGCGGTTGTGCCGATGCCGAGGTTTGTGCCGGTGAAGTAGAGACCGTTTGATCCGGTGAGTGCTCCGGTGCCGCTAAAGTAGGCAACCTGTCCGGTTGCACCCACTCCTCCGGCGATATAGTCGGTGCCGGCGGTTGCGGTGCCTACCGTTCCCGTTGTTCCTTTGAGGATGCCGTTTAAGGAGCCGATGATGGCGCCCGTTGATTGAACGGTACCTGCAACATCAAGTGCCTGAGCTGGTGCGGTTGTACCAATACCTACTTTTCCATCTGCAGCTTTGATGTAGAGATCATCGGTGTTGAAGGCGAATGTTGCAGCAGACCCCCCGTCAGAAAGGGAGAGGAAGGTGTTGGTACCGTCTGAAAGTTCAAGTGCGTTTGAGGTAACTGCATCATAGGTTAAGAGGAGATCTTGGTCATTTCCAAAGAAGAGTCCCCCACCTGCGGTTAATCCTGAGCCATCCGCAAGATAGAGTGAGTTCCACTCAAAGGTGGAAGATCCCAGATCATCCGTGTCTGCAGCATCTGAAATGAGACTGGTGTTTATCGCGACTGAGGCGA
>CAYUHI010000004.1:0-2196 GCA_964444485.1 uncultured Gammaproteobacteria bacterium
CTTGCTGCGCCCTACGCGTTCGATAATAGGCGGGCACTGTCTGAACTACGTCCCGTATTACAACTGCTCAAACGTCATATCTTTTTTCTCCTACCACCCTCCATATCTCAGGCGTATGGCTTAGCATATTCTTGCTGCGCCCTACGCGTTCGATAATAGGCGGGCACTGTCTGAACTACGTCCCGCCTTCGCTGGCAGCTTCGGCGGGCAAGCCCGTCTTTGTTGTCAGTGATGCTCCTCTATTCTATCATCTGGAACCGCTATAATCTACGCTATGAGCCTATCCAAACAGTTCATACGACCACTCCTTGTCATGTGGATTCTACTTAGTATCGTATTTATCATAAAGTCACCTGTTCTCACATGGCTTAATCCTCCCACACATATCCCTCCTCAGTATTATGTCGATCTTGATGATTCGAAGTTTACTGAATATGGCCTTGTCACTCGTGTATCAGATGGTGACACAATTACGATGGAAAAGGATCAGGAAGTGCGGCTATTAGGTATCGATACACCTGAGTTAGCGCACCCTGAGATCTATATTAAAGAAGAGTGCTTTGGTAAAGATGCTAAAGCTCGATTAGAACAATTAGTACTCAATAAATATGTGCTGTTACTTAAAGATATCAAAGATACAGATAAGTATGGTCGGAGTCTCCGATTTGTGTTTCTTGCTGATAACGAAAGTCCCGGACAGAAAATATTTGTCAATGCATACATGATCGGTGAAGGCTTTGCACGTGCATATATATTTGAAAGAGAACAAAAATATAAAGACTATATTAATGTGCTCCAACAGACTGCGATACATGAGGGACGAGGACTATGGGGGAAGTGTGATAGAGAGAAATTTAGGTGGTAGACTTAAAATAATTTCTCTCTCTGGAGAAATCCTACCTTTTTTCTCCCCCACCGTATTCCAAATATGGTTGCAATAGGCACAGCAAGGATAATCCCTATGCTAGACACAAGTGTTCGGACCACTTCCTCAGCTATTGCCTCCCGTTGAATGACTACCCACAGCGGTGCGTCAGATTTATAGATGAGCAGAAACATAGGGAGCGCAGCACCGACATATACAAGGACCAATGTGTTTACAAGTGATGCGATATGATCTCTACCAAGTTTCATCGCTTCTGTGAATAGCTGATGTGTCCGCATATTGGGCTTAGCCTTGCTAAGCGAATATACAATTCCGATCTGTGATATCGTGACGTCATCCAGGATTCCCATACTGCTTATGATCATTCCTGCTATGAGTAAGTTGGAAAGCTTGAGCATATCTCCAAATCGAAATGTCACCGCAGCTGCTTCATCTGAAGCATATCCTGTGAGGATGGTGATGTGGGTAAAAAGAGCAGAAAGAACTCCTGTAATAACAAGAGCGATAAGTGTCGCAACAACTGCCAGGCTTGTTTTCTGAGTGAACCCATGACTTAAATAGAAAGTGAGAGGAACAATTACAAGTGCAGTTAGTAAAGACACTACGATCGGATCTACCCCCTCGATAATCTGGGGTATTGTGACTACCGTGAGAAGTAGAAAAGACACTGCCATGGCAACGATAGAAATTGCACCTTGTATTCTGCCTACCGCAATTACGATTGCGACAAATAACGCAATGAGAATGATGTAGGGTAATGTCCTGTCGCGCTCGATGACAGATGCGATACGTTTACCTTGTAACTTTGTTACAGAGACTAATAGTCTGTCTCCCACTTTGTACTTCGGATTAGAAATGTATTTGTCGGAAAGAGTGTCTATCACAAATGTTTCTTGTGTGCCGTTTTTGTTAATTGTCGTAGCTTTTATCTGTCGTTCATTTACTACTCGCTCGACAACCACTGAGTAGAACTCAGTACCTGAAGCGTGTACTTGTGTGGAAGTAACATTCTGCAGAATGACCCACATGATACACATGGCAATCACGGTAAGTAATTGTTTTATTATTGTGTGCATTTGGTTTATACAACAAACGTTATAGTAATCTTGCCTTCAATACTCTCGCACGGGTGATATATGGTCAAGAGGAACGTCTGGTAACAAGACACGACAATCACCTGTGACATTGCTGCATCACTATTTCCATCCGTTTCTCACAACAACGAAAACTAGGGGGACCTTGGGTCTTTAGGTCACCCATTATCGTATAATATCTTGAAATTACAAGCCACCGACCCCAAAACCACCTCT
>CAYUHI010000004.1:2296-5147 GCA_964444485.1 uncultured Gammaproteobacteria bacterium
CCCATTATCGTATAATATCTTGAAATTACAAGCCACCGACCCCAAAACCACCTCTTACCCTCTTCTCCTCGATTGAGGAGGAGATTTGAGGGGAGATTTACCTGACAGTCTGAATACCTGAATGCCTGATTTCCTGACTACCTGACCGCTTGCCCTTGACACACTTCCAAACGATTATTACAATACTTAGCAGTTAATGACTTAGTCTGCTAATTATGGACAACCCATTTGACCAACAGGTTCAAAATCCGCTGGAAAAGTACACTGTTGATCTCACCGAGCGCGCACGGTCGGGTCGTCTGGACCCTGTGATCGGACGCGATAGTGAGGTGCGTCGTATTATCCAGATTTTGTCCCGACGCACTAAAAACAACCCTGTTTTACTCGGTGATCCAGGTGTAGGCAAGACTGCCATCGTCGAGGGTCTCGCCTTACGCATAGTCGACGGAGATGTTCCTGGCTCACTACGAAACAAGTCAATTCTCTCCCTCGACCTCCCTGCTATGCTCGCCGGTGCAGCATTTCGTGGAGAATTTGAAAAACGACTTAAGGCAGTGCTGGAGGCCGTTGAAAAATCCGAGGGACAATATGTTCTTTTTATCGACGAGCTCCATACTATCGTAGGGGCAGGAGGGGCTGAGGGCGCTGTAGACGCCGGCAATATGCTCAAGCCCGCGCTTGCACGAGGACTTCTCCATGCGATCGGAGCGACTACTGTACGAGAGTACCGTCAACATATCGAAAAGGATCCTGCTCTTGAACGACGTTTTCAACCTGTATTTGTGGATGAACCGAGTGTCGAAGATAGTGTTGCAATTCTTCGGGGTATTAAGGAAAAATATGAGGTTCACCATGGGATAAAGATCGCAGATGACGCTGTCATCGCCGCCGTCAACCTCTCCATGAGATATATCCCCGATCGATATTTACCTGACAAAGCGATAGACCTTATTGATGAAGCTTCAGCAGCAGCGAAGATCGAGGTAGACAGTATGCCAACTAGTTTAGACGAGTTGAAGCGCCAAATCACTCGAATTGATATCGAGCTCGCAGCGCTTAAACGAGAAGAAAATGCGAAGGAAAAACAAAATACACTCAAAGTCGAACGCACTATTCTGCAAGAGCAGTTTGACGCTATTCATGCCAAATGGATCGCACAGAAAGAGATAATAACCAAGCTGCAGGACGCTCGCATACGGCTTGAGAAAAAAAAGATAGATCTTGAGAAAGCGGAGCGTGAGGTGATGCTCAATGACGCAGCTCAGATCAAGTATGGCGATATTCCCGAAATACAAAAAGAGGTAGATTCACTGCAGAAGCAATGGTCTGCAATCCCAGAGAAAGACAGGGTACTTCGTGAACAGGTAACAGATATTGATGTTGCGGACATCGTTGCAAAGTGGACAGGTATCCCCCAGTCGCGACTTCTTACAACCGAATCTCAAAAAGTTGCACATCTTGCTCCTGAGATGAAAGCACGAGTAGTCGGTCAAGAAGAAGCGATAGACAAAATAGTTGGGGCAATCAAGCGCTCTCGTGCTGGGCTGGCAGATGAACACAAGCCTATCGGTTCTTTCCTTTTTTTGGGACCAACAGGAGTAGGAAAAACAGAAACTGCTCGCGCTCTCGCAGCGAGTCTATTCAATGACGAGAAGCATATGATCCGTATTGACATGAGTGAGTATGCAGAACAACACTCTATCGCACGACTCATTGGTTCACCCCCTGGATACGTTGGGTACGAAGAGGGTGGTCAGCTCACCGAGGCAGTTCGACGTAAGCCGTATAGCGTGATCCTCTTGGACGAAATTGAAAAAGCGCACCCACAAATTTTCAATGCGTTCTTACAAATTTTTGATGATGGACGCCTCACCGATGGCAAAGGAAGGACAGTGAGTTTTCGTAACACCATCATTATTATGACTTCCAATCTTGGATCCGACGCATATCAGGTTGAGAAGTTCACTCGTGAGATGGTAGAGCTTAAAGTGATAGATACTGTTCGTGCATTCTTTAAGCCTGAGTTTATTAATAGACTTGACAGTATCGTGGTATTTAATCCCCTTAGTAAAGCCATGATGCAACAGATCGTGAAACTTCAGCTCGCCCTCGTGACCCAAAGACTGCAGAAGGCTGGGTATACATTCTCCCACACTGAGAAATTGGAGAAGTACTTGATGGAGAAGGGGTTCGATAGTGTCTATGGCGCGCGTCCGTTGAAACGTGTGATAAACGAAGAGTTACTCGACGAGATCGCGTCACTTGTAGTGGAAAATGAACTCCAACCAAAAGATAAAATAACTGCAGACTATGGAGCTAAGGGAATCGTAATATCTCACAAAAATGCAAATTAGAATGGCGTTAATTTCATCGGACTATCAGGTTTGCCGGCGCTGTTTCCCGTATCAGCTGTCTTTGTTCATTCATCACGCGACCCCTGAGTTCAGTCAGTTGTTCTGGCGTAACTAATACTCCATCAGTAAAGAGTGCCTCTTTTATTTCCAACAACGGCCCTGTTGCGAAAGCTTCCATTTGAGCTGCAAGACCACCATGCTGATCTGATGTTAATTGAGTAATTAATTCTGCAGTCTTTGGATTGAGTGTTAGTCCCCGCTCAGATGCGGCAAGTAACATAGCCTGAATGTCGCGGACCCCGTCGACTAACCTACCACCTAGACTTGCTAAACGATTGAGTTCGCGTCGATAGAGGTCTTGTTCTGAAACCCTGAACGGCTCTTTTGGTGGTCGATTCGATGCACCATATTCTTCTCCCGCTATTTTTGTTGCGTCTGTCTCCGTCATAATCGTAAATTGAAAATTTATTAACTCACCTCATACTACTCTCTCTCTC
>CAYUHI010000004.1:5247-7446 GCA_964444485.1 uncultured Gammaproteobacteria bacterium
CGTCATAATCGTAAATTGAAAATTTATTAACTCACCTCATACTACTCTCTCTCTCTCTCTCAAATTCAAGCGAAAAGCAGGGAGATTAGGTGTTCAGGAATTCAGGAGTTCAGGCAATCAGGGATTCAAGAATGTGCATGATGCTTTCAGAGGGGCGAACCAGTAAGCAAGATATCCGCACAGTGTGTTTACCTGTATACTGGGGGCACTTCATGCGAATACTCAAAGAACTCCATGCCATTATGCAGCTCACCCGACTGGGTGAATATGTCGGGTCAGTGACCATCGTTACAGCACTTGGCTTTCTGGCAAATACATCGGGACATAGTTTGACTTTCCTTCCCGTCCTTGTATTGTTTGCCATGAATACATTGAATTTTGCATTTTCGTTTATGATAAATGATATTGAAGATGCAGATAACGACAGCCTCGACACGGCGAAAGTCACTCGTAACCCCGTCTCTGCAGGACGTATCGGGAAAAGCAGAGCATACCTCTACACACTGATATGTGGGCTAGTCAGCGTCTTCATTTCGCTCCTACTCGGTTGGCAGGTGCTCTTCATAAATACTCTGTCTCTTGCGCTTGGATTTGTATACTCATGGAGGAAGGTGCGACTCAAATCATATCCAGTCATTGATTTTGTTTCTCATGCACTCTTTCTTGGCACCCTACAATATTTGTCAGCTGTTTTTGTCGCAAACTCTAGTCCACCTGTTTTGCTTGTTATGTGGGGAGCTCTATCGATTTTTAGTATTTCGGTCATCGGTGACTTACGCAACGAGCTTCGTGACTTTGATGTTGACCGGAAAGTAGGACTTACCAATACCGCGCAGCTTCTCCGACTCGACAAGTATGAGCGGTACTTCGCACGTATTGAGATTGTCCCTGCAATAAGTTGTCTCGTGTATCTACTAGTGGTAGCGCCTGCTATAGTTATCCCCATTGCACTGGCGTGTGGCATTGTGCTTCTTGGAGGGTATGCTGCATCCCGTCTGTTGCGATATCCCTTGCGCACCACATACTCACATCAGGAGATTTTTTTATCCTTATTAAGTGGTACCCTTATTGCTTGGAAGTTCTTGTCCTGACTAAAAGCTCGCCCGATAATACTTTGTCTGTACTTTGTACTCTGTACCTTGTACTATTTCCCCTATGTCCGCATCCATATTCTCATGGAATGTAAATGGTATTCGTGCAGTCATCCGAAAAGGAGCACTTCAGTCATTTATAAACTCATATTCCCCTGATATTGTATGTCTGCAAGAGATCAAAGCTGAGAAACAAGAGCTTCCTATCGACTTCGCCGAGTACCAAGAATACTGGAATCCCGCATCACGCAAAGGGTATGCAGGCACCGCAATCTTCAGTAAAGTTAAACCTCTGTCAGTTATACACAATCTCCCCTCCCGTATCGCACAACAATATGATCTTGTGCACGACGGCTATGGTCATCCGAACGAAGAGGGCCGCATCATCACTGCAGAATATGACAAATTCTTCGTCGTGAACTCATACACCCCGAATGCCAAAGAAGATCTGTCTCGTATTCCTCTCAGGTATGACCAATGGGACCCTGCGTGTCTCTCATACTGTAAAGAGCTTGAGAAGAAAAAGCCCGTGATCTTCTGTGGTGACTTGAATGTTGCACACACCCCAGACGACCTGGCCCGGCCCAAAGAAAACGAAGGAAAAAAAGGATATACGAAAGAAGAGCGCCAAGGATTTCAAAAATATATCGATGCGGGATTTGCGGATACATTCCGACTCTTCACTCAGGGAAATGGTCATTATTCGTGGTGGGCAGCATGGGGCGGCGCACGCGAGAGGAATGTGGGGTGGCGCATAGACTACATTCTTGTCTCCACTGCACTGAAAAATAGAGTAGCCGAAGCAAAGATACATCCAGATGTGATGGGATCAGACCACTGCCCGGTGAGTATAACAGTAGAGTTGTAAAACGGTGCTGCAACCACCCCCTACCCCCTCCTCAACTGAGGAGGGGAATCATAAATAACATACATACAAATACTCTCCTCCTTGGCCAAGGAGGAGTACCCGATATGGGGAGGTGGTTTGAAGAATACAACCACCCCTGCACCCCTCCTCAGCTGAGGAGGGGAATATTTTGTTACTTCTGCAACTCTTGCACAAGCTGAAGCACGAGTTCGATGGGCATCGCAAGCCCGAGACCTTCGA
>CAYUHI010000004.1:7546-8831 GCA_964444485.1 uncultured Gammaproteobacteria bacterium
TCTTGCACAAGCTGAAGCACGAGTTCGATGGGCATCGCAAGCCCGAGACCTTCGATAGGAGTTTCTTTGTCAAACCAACTGAACTTCGCAGTATTCATCCCCACGATTCCGCATTCGTTGATGAGCGACCCGCCAGAGTTGCCAGGATTTATCGCGGCATCAGTTTGGATATACTTAATATTGTCGCTTTGTGTATTGAATCGGGAAAACACTCCACGGGTAAATGCAGGCTCGATTTGCTCACGTTCCTTGGGCCACCCAACTGCAAAAAGTTCTTCTGCTTGTGCGAGTTTGTCACTCGTAAAAAATGGGCAAACAGGAAGGTCGGACCTCGCTTTTAGTAAAGCGATATCATGATCATCAGATGATTTGACCAGATCGAGAGGAGTCACTACTCCGTTTATCCTTGTGGTAAATGTTGTACCACCTTCCACTACGTGTTTATTTGTGACGATATATCCCTTCCCAATACTTATCCCTGACCCATGTGCGCGTTCCTGAATGATGATATATGTACAGTGTTTGGCGGCGCTTACCGTCAGACCCATATTGCACCCTGCTCGTGCGTTGGTGAGTGAGGCACTCGCTATCTCTGCTTCCTTTTGAGATTTCAGATACATCCTCCAAATACTCGTGAGTGTGAGAAGTACCGTCCCTCCAACCACAATCCCAATAATGAAAGTAATGATGATAGTTTTTACAGTGGTATCCTCATGCACTACCCCTAGTTGGAGATTGTCTGGCAGTTTGTTCGCGTGGATATAGGGGTCAACCGTAGTAGCATCTTTCATACGGTATACATCGTAACATACACTTCAATCAAATAGCAAAAATGTTCTGATACCATCAGATATGCATAGGTTTCTCCCACGATTCAACATCACCGTCCATGACAGTAAAAATGGGGTGGACGTCTGGGAACACTATTTGCTTATATCTAGCATGTTTTGACACATCTCTTAGAGACATTTTTCTTATCAAATGCTGCCACTCGTACTGAACCTGTCCTCGCGTTACGATTATCTGGGGACCATTAGAACTACGAAGTATTTTTGATCTGTCAAAAGCATATCCCCTACGAACGGCTTCCTCATAGACAACGAGTAAGTAACTCCCCATGTATCCTCTGGGATCTTCTGACTTACGAAATCGAAAGAGTTGTGGATGATTCGTATACCCTTTAGTCTCACCGGCCAACACTTTCTGTGCCAGGAGACCTTCACGCCAGACTGCAAGTAGGCCCTTTGTATCTAGATATTTTGGGTGAATTGACCAAAGACGCATA
>CAYUHI010000004.1:8931-13896 GCA_964444485.1 uncultured Gammaproteobacteria bacterium
GCGTTTCGCAAGTTCAGACGGCGTGCCCTGATCTACAATAGATCCCCCATCGAGCACCACGATCCGATCTGCATTGCGGATGGTAGAAAAGCGATGAGCAATTATTAACACAATCCGGTCTTGCATCAGTACCTCAAGTGCTTTCTGAACTTCAGATTCGTTCTGAGCATCCAGACTGCTCGTAGCTTCATCTAAGATAAGTATGGGGGCGTCTTTCAGGATTGCCCGAGCCATTTGAATCCTTTGTTTCTGACCGCCGGACAATTTGACACCGCGTTCACCAATAGCGCTATCTATTCCTTTGGGTAGTTCCTTAACAAATCCCCATGCTTGTGCTTGTTCCAATGCCTTTTGGATTTGTGAGTCGCTTGCTTCGCACCCATATGCGACATTCTCCCGTATCGATGTAGAAAATAGCTCATGGTCTTGAAAAACAAGTGCTATCTGATGCCGCACATCTGTTGTAGTGAGCTCTCGATATGAAGTGTTTCCCATTCTGATTTCACCTCGAGTCGGATCATAAAACTTCATGATAAGGTTAGTAATTGTTGTCTTCCCAGCACCGCTTTTCCCGACAAGAGCAATTGTCTCGTTTTTCGACATGCTAAAGTTTAAGTCGTTTAAAACAGGATTTCCCACTTCATACTCAAAAGAAACATGATCAAATGCTATTGTGTGATTCGTAAGGGTTTGAGGTTTTGTGTGCAGATCTACCGTCTCGCGCGAGGGCAATTCGAGGATAGCAAAGTATTCTTTTGATCCATTTTCAGCTTCTTGTATCCTTCCGAGTACAAAAGACATTGCGAACAGTGGTCTTCGTATCTGGTTCACGAGTTGTATCACGAGGATTAGTTCACCGAATGATGATCTTCCTTGAAATGCTTTTATAAATGTAAAGAAAAATACCCCCAACAAAATGGTATGAAGGAACGCATTCCGAATAAAATCGTACCAATGAAAGGTAACGCTTTGTTTTGCGAAGAAGAAGTTTGAGTCAGTCAAACCTTGTGCTATGGTCTTCATCTCACGAACCTGGTTGTTGAATCCCCTGACAAGTCTGATGTTTAATATACTCTCGTTGAGACGACCCCGCACACTGTCTTCAACAACGTTCCTTTGTTGTTGAAATTTCGACCAATTCTTTGTCGATGCCGCGCTTAGGTATATATAAATGGGAAATAGCGCTGTCATAAACAGTGCAGTGAGAGGATTGTAGTATGCCAAGAGTGCTATAGTGAACGTTGCCTGGAGGAATGAGGGTACTATGAAGTTGGTGGCAGTATTGAAAAAATCAGTGATAACTTGAACACCGCGATTGAGTTGATTGATTATTTTACCGGACAGTTCTCCATCGTAATATGTTTGAGATAGAGTTAGTGCTTTTTCAAAAAATGTTTCTGTCAGAAATTTTCGAAGTCTTCCCGCCAGGTGATCGCCCATGCGGCTTGAGATGTTACTAAGTGCCTGGCCAAAAAGGTTAAATAGATAGATGACAACGAGGAGTGAGATCGCATATGAATAAGGATATCTTCCCAAATCACCGATGCTTTGAAACTGGGTACCTTTTTGGCTAAGGGTGTCTACCGCAAGCTTCAGAAGCACTGGCGTGACAAGATCGACCAAGGCACCGACGGTGATGAGTATCGTGATCAGATAAAATATGCCCCGTAAGGGTTTGGCTAGCTGAATGATTTTTGTGATATTTTTCATAAAACACAAACACTTGCCCGATATAAGCTATCGACTGGTACAATTGTACCCTATGTTCACCCCTTCACCCAAGGTTCTCCAAAAATATGCTGACGTTCTCATTAAATTCGCGCTTTGGTCTGGGCGTGGAGCACAGAAAGGCGATGTTATTTTTGTGGGTATTAGTGAGTCCGCACGTCCCTTTCTCCCCCATCTACAACGTGCCATCCTTGAGTCTGGTGCCCACATGATGCTTAACTACCAGCCAGATGGTATATCCAGAGATTATTTTGAGCTAGCGAGTCCGGAACAGATCGAATTTGTACCCAAGAAGTATTTGCTTGAACGTGTTACCGTTGCCACTCACTTTGTTGGGATTATATCTGAAAGTGATAAACATGAACTTGAGGGAGTTGACGGGAAGAAAATCATGCGACGAGGAGAACTAATGAAGTTTTACATGGACGCACGTCGGGAGAAAGAAGACCGAGGTGAGCTCACCTGGACACTTGGTTTGTATGGCACTCCTGCAATGGCGAAAGAGGTGGGCCTCACCGAGAAAGAGTATTGGGATGAGATCATACGAGCATGCTATTTAGATGTGGACAACCCAATTGCCAAGTGGCAAGAACTTTTTGTCCAAATTGAGGGGACAAAAGACAAGCTCAATGCGTACTCTATGGAGTCGGTGCATGTGCAAGGTGATGATGCAGACCTCCATGTGAGGTTAGGCAAAAACAGGCGATGGCTTGGTGGAAGCGGACGTAATATTCCAAGTTTTGAACTGTTCATATCACCTGATTGGCGAGGTACCAATGGTTGGATCAGGTTTAGTGAACCACTATATCGATATGGAAATCTCATCGAAGGAGTTGAACTTACATTCGAAAATGGACATGTGATACACGCACAGGCAACAAAAAATGAGCAAATTCTCAAAGAGATGATAGCGACTCCTAACGCAGATAAAGTTGGTGAGTTTTCTCTTACAGATCGAAGACACTCCCGTATCACCAAATTCATGGGTGAGACACTTTATGATGAAAATGTCGGTGGGAGATACGGCAATACTCATATCGCCTTAGGTTCAGCCTATCGCGACAGTTACATCGGCAACCCAAAAGAAGTGTCAGATGAGAGTTGGCACGAAATGGGATACAATGACTCATCAGTGCACACTGACATCGTTTCTACGACCAATCGTACTGTGACCGCTACTCTTTCTGACGGTACAAAGAAAGTGATCTACGAAAATGGAGAGTTCCAAGTATAGAACTCAGAGCTTAGAGCTTAGAATTTAGGATTTCGAATTTAGAATTTCTATACCACTTTCGGTGGATCCATAGGTGAACCGGGCGCATCACTCGCTTTTGCAAGTGCGCCACCTGCCGGAGGTATGCAGACTACCAGGATAAGGAGCGCGATGAGCCACCAGACAGTATTAAGTCCACTAAACCGCACTAGACCGGCAACCTGTTGCATTATGATAACCGGAATTGCCGTATACATCCCGAGCTTGTAGATATACCCATAGGGGTGTTTTCTTTTGATAGCCAAAGCAATGAGATATGCTAATATTGTCAAGAATAGAAGATTGAAAAGTACTCCCGAAACCATAAAAAGGGGGCCGACAAGGACAAACAATATAACAAATATAAATAGCCCATACAGTAATATCTGTGGAATTTGGTTTATGTACGGCCTGATTTTGTTCACAATCTGATTGTAAGAAATATAATCAAACGTGAGTGGCTGTGGAACTTTCTCCAAGAATTCTGCATACGGATAATACCGCACTTCATTATTATCTGATTGTTTGGTAGCTATTCCGTTTTCCATAGCAAGCACTACCGTATCATATTTGGTAAAGTCATCGATTGAAGCTGTTGTGTCAATCGTGATAAAGTTTTTTTTCGCTTTCGGTCGCATCGTATTATTCTCGTTTGAGTCCCAATTGAGCATATCCCCAACCACATATGGCATAGGCTGATTTATGGAGAGCTTGTCTTTATCAAATCGTAACACTAGTTCCTTTGGATACAAAGAAGTGATATAGGTTGAGACCTTTCGCGGAAAATTCTGTATATCTTTCTGGTTCGTTATGTAATAATTTGCTAAACGCAAACTTACTACAAGCATCACCATAACAAATAAAACATACAGATGTGCAAACCTTCTCCCAAATGAGTCACCTTCCGACTGCTGATAAAAAGTTTTATCATAACAAGCTCTGATAATATTTCGGAGTATGGTTACCATGATGAAAAAGTATAAATTATAGTTTTTAGACTATCGCCATCATTGTAGCAGTATAGGAAGATTAATTCAAACTATATCGTCCCAACAGGCCAAAATTCTAGCAGACAGGGCGTGTATCTGCTATTTCCGCTTGACAATTGGCAGAGGTAGTACTACACTGCTAATGTAGCGTTCATTATAATTTTACTTTTTATAATTATGGTACAACTTATCAGAATGCGACCTTGGTACATGCCAATGATGGCACCATTTGATAAAGAATTAGAAGACGAAATGTCGACAACAGGAATGAATATATACCAAAAAGAGGGGTACGTTCATGTCGAAGCACCAATACCTGGTGTTCCTGCAGATAAAGTGGATATCACATACAGTGATGGAATCCTGCGCATAAAAGCACACTATGAGGAAAAAGATGAAGAAAAAGACAAGAAAAAAATAGTCTACAAGACCGAGCGTACTGCAAGTTTTGAATATTCGACCAGTATGCCAACAGCAATAGATGAAAAATCTATTGAAGCAGAAGTAAAAGATGGGGTTGTGTATGTTAAAGCAAAAATTGCAGCAGCAGCAACGCCAAAGAAGATAACGGTGAAAGCTAGCAACTAGATTTCATTAGCAAATCCTCCGAGTATTTGCAACATCGCAAATATTATCGGGGGATTTTTTGTATACACTTTGATCCAGTTGACATCAATCATTTTATTCTTTACCATTATCCTACGTTATAGGTTTTTTTATTTTCTTATGAAACCTCAAAAAAAGGTTGGTGTATCTCCCGCAGTATTGGCAGTTCGTAAATCGGTAGGTACCTTGGATAAGGTGTCTGAGCTTATTGAAAGTGGTAAGAGTTATGCTGCAGTAATACAACAGATAGACGCAGCTATCGGTCTTGCCCAGTCGGCAAAGAAAGTGCTCATGGGTCAACATCTGGAGCAGGTCGTTAAAGTCTCAAAAAACAACAAGAAACTCGTTGCAGATCTTCAAAAGCTGTATACGTTTACGACGAAATGAAAA
>CAYUHI010000004.1:13996-26370 GCA_964444485.1 uncultured Gammaproteobacteria bacterium
CAAGAAACTCGTTGCAGATCTTCAAAAGCTGTATACGTTTACGACGAAATGAAAATAATACACAAGACACAGGGCATGTAACATGTAACACAATTACTACATGTTATTCGTGTTTTGTGTTATATATCTCGCGTTTTGCGCAAGCACTTATATCTGCTTTCACTCCCACTTTTTCTTCATATTCAGTTATACTAATATACCACTATGTCAAACCATAAGAAGACTACCTCGACAACTATCCGTATCGCAGGCATGCACTGCCCGAGTTGTGACATTTTGGTCAAAACACAACTCGAAACAGTAGATGGTATTGTAGATGTGATCCCCGATCACAAAAAAAATCTCGTCACCATACGTCATACACACCCACTATCTCTGAAGCAGATAAATGCGGTGTTGTGTGAATATGGTTATCAGGCATCTCGATTAGAAGAAGTGCTCGCTGAAAAGCCATTTCAAGACAGACTGGCTGAGACACTGACAATTGCCGCTATTTTGGGAATTTTATATTTCTTTGCAAAGGAACTACATGTCTTCCCCGAATCTCTTGGCAACCCCGTGACAAGTGTTGGTGGTGCGTTCGTGCTCGGTCTTATAGCTTCTGCATCCACATGCATGGCAACAACTGGAGCTCTGTTTACAAGTTTTATCCATAAACAGTCGAAAGGATCAAATGTTACAAAACTTGCAGGACTCTTTATAGCTGGACGTATCATAAGTTATGCTGTATTTGGATATGTCCTCGGATACTTTGGGCAAGGGTTAACGTATATTACACAGCTTGGCTCTATCTTCAACGTACTTATTGCAGTTGTTCTGATCGTTGCAGGACTCGATATGCTTAGACTCGTCTCCCTGTCTCGCATACTCGATATCCTTCATATTCAACCCGCACGATTGTTCCCAGCGGGTAACCAAACTCGCGGTATAGTCGGTGGCGCATTTACTCTTGGGTTTATTACCTATTTTCTCCCCTGTGGATTCACTCTCAGTACCCAGGCATACGCACTTGGTATTGGAAATCCTCTGCTCAGTAGTCAGATCATGGTAGCTTTTGCGCTTGGTACCATACCATCACTAATATTTATTGCGCTTCTTTCTCATGTAAGATATACCTCGATATATCAGTACTTTCTTAAAATAGTAGGAGTAATCATTGTTGTGGTAGGACTAAGTTATGTGTGGTCTTCGCTGACACTCCACGGATTGGTACCCTTCTCAGGTGAAAGCCAAGATCAATTCGCAGGAACACGAGCTGCTGTTCAAGATGGTGTTCAGGTAGTTCGTATGACTGCGACATCATCTGGATATAGTCCCAACAAATTTATCGTTCAAAAAAATATTCCCGTGCGATGGGAAATAGATGGCCAGCAGATATACGGATGCCAAGGCACTATTCAATCCCCCCAAGCAGGTATTCAACTCACAAATCTCAAAGAGGGCGAAAACGTGTTTGAGTTTACCCCGAAAGATGTTGGGGTCATTAATTTTTCTTGCAGCATGGGGATGTTTAGTGGACAGTTTAAGGTGGTTTACCCTGGGACATAGTCGACTCCTTTGCCTATTCGTAGTGAAGAGCATTCAACGCCGATATTCTTCTTGCGCGCTGAGCAGGATATATTCCCGTCACAAAGCCCACGAATAGCGAAAGTACTACAATATAAATAATCAGATCAGGCGGAACATACGATACATCTACTACCCCTACCCCCCTTCGTAACGCGATTAGAGTGAGCATAATACTTGCGAGTTTGCCCGCCGCATACCCAAACACAAGACCAGCTATTCCTCCAAGCACCCCCATCACTACTGATTCAACAAGGAAAAGATTCTCTATCTCGTTCGACTTCATTCCCATAGTTTTCATGAGTCCCACTTCATGAGTCCTCTCGAGAAGTGATACGGTGAGGGTATTAAACATACCCATTGCAGCAACGCTTAAGGCGACTATTCCAAGAGCGAGTAACATAAATCGCACGGTGCCAAACAGACTATCTATCTGCTCGACAGTGTCTGAGGCTGATGTAGTACTAAAACCGAGACCCTCCACCTGTTGGCGGATACGGTCAAGTGAGCTTTCTGATTTTGCAATGAGTTTTGCTTGAGAGAAGTTTTCTACTCCGAGCGATCGCAGGTCTATGAATGGCACATAGAAAAACGGCGTGTCATTCTGCGCGATAACTCCAACTATCTTATACTTCACAGGAAGAGATTCTATCTTTGCGTCGGATTCGTTCAGCAGATCTCCAGTAACAACAAATGTTGCATCAAATTCTTTGCCGATAGCTTTATCTTCTTGGATATCAAGTACCGTAAGCAACGCTCGGTTCACCACTGCTTGCTTTTTTGCAATATCAGAAATATCGACATTTTTGACAGCTGCGACAAGTTTGGCTGATTCAGATGCGATCTCTGTGAGAGATGCAAGCGCAGACGCTGATGCACTCAGATCTTTCATATCTATGTATTCTATGCCTTGATTTACTTTTGCTTCAAGTCCTAACACCTGGCCTGACTCCTTCACCGCAGACTGCATGAGTGTCACGTGTGACAGATCTATGTATCCCTCTGTTTGCATAGGATCATTGTTGTCGTCTACTCTCCTTTTGTATTCACCGGAGGCATCACAGTTACTATTGGCGATGTCGCAGGTAGCTTCTTCCCACAATTGGAATTCATTTTTCAGCCATTCTCCAGCTATCTGTGTATTTTCTGCGTCACCTTGGTGTATCTGAATATCAGGGTATCTCCCATTCGGATACGAAGATCCAATTACAAGCATTCCCACTATCTGGCCTTCGGACCGTTTCGTATATCCTATGACTGGCGCATCAATGGATGGTTCTTTGCGGACTGTTATCCATTTTTCAGGTTCGATAGTGTAGTTTATTGACCCAATCTCATCACCCACCTCTCCTCGTATCCGCCGTGTTGAGACACCCGCAATATCTGCTGCTGTAGTCTGGGGTATCACTCGTGCCAACTCGTCACTCACGAAAAGTTCACCTTTCACCGGTTTTTCTGCAGATTCTGCCAGATACTGCGAGGTGACCCCATATACTGCAAGGTCAACAATAGAGTTCTGATAGCTCACTCTCCCTACAACACTTATGAGTGGTAAGATCGTTTTCACATTTTGAAATTTAGAAATTCGAGAGAGTTGTTCATCATTTATGCGCACCCTGCTTCCTGGTTGTGCAGCTATATTTGCTTGTTTGAGCTCTTCTAACCGTGCCACTTTATTTACTACCATGCGCTGGAGGCCATACCCTACCGAAAGTAAAAACACAATTAACCCTATTCCGATAGCCATGCCACCGATTGTGATAAATGAACGAGCCTTCTTATGTGTGATACTCTTTATGCCCATTGAAATAAGATTAATACTGTTTATCCCCGAATCATCTATCTTGATCTTGTAGAGAAGCTCTTGGAGGATAGCGATGGGTTTATTCAACAATAGTTTTGAAATGTGGGACAAAAGTGGTATACCAGCTATCGCCGATAAAAGGACGTATATACCATATATCGAGATAAGGAGAAGAACCTTTTGTTTGCGAACCACAAACAACGCCCACCGCACCACTTGGCGGGGAGTACTTACTACAATATTTCTCACAATGCTAAACAGTTTTCTGATCATATGTTTTTTCGAGAATTTCTTTATCAATATGTTTGGTATAAAGCTTTGTCACAAGATCAGTAAGATTGTTTTTTCCATAATACCCTGCTACCTTTCCATCAAATATCTGCACAGCACAATTTGCGTACTTAATATATTCGATATCATGAGTGACCATGATAACAGTTTTCTTATCTTTGACGTTGAGCGACTGCAGAAGCTGCATGACTTCCTGACCTGATTCGTAGTCTAAGTTGCCAGTCGGTTCATCGGCAACTACGATCTCGGGGTTGTGTACGATACAACGTGCAAGCGAGACTCTCTGCTGCTGCCCCCCTGATAGCTCTGTCGGAGGTTGCTTTGCATGCATTTCCATACGTACTTCCTGAAGTGCTCCAAGTGCTATCTCGTGTGCCAGCTCTTTTGTATACCCTCGCAATATAAGCGGAAATGCGACATTCTCCACCACTGACATAGACTTAATCCAGTTTGGTTGCTGATAGACCATACCAATATGCTGTTTTCTAAATTCACTGCGAATATCTTCGGTGGTATCTTTATACAGATCTTTTCCGAGAAAGTTCAGCTCACCAGTAGTAGGTATCTCCAACCCGAGCAGAATATGGAGGAATGTTGACTTTCCCGAACCAGAAGGACCAACAATAACCAGGAAGTCCTCATCGTGTATCTGAACAGATAGGTCTTTGAGGACTTTCGTCTCCTCTTTTCCCACATAGAAACTTTTACAGATATTCTTTGCATCTACGAGTACTTTGCCTGTTGACTTTGTCGCTGAGGGCGATTGGGTTATTGGCATAGATGGAGGGTCACTCACATGGGTAGGGGTACTTGTCTTGGGCGCAGATGGTACCTCCTTTGTTGGGGACTCTTGTGGCAATACCTTTTTGTCCCCTTCGCTTGTCTTGTGTGATATTTCCTCTGTTGGATCTACTCCTGTCTTGGCTTTTTTCAGGAAAATCTTTTCGTCTTGCTGAATCCGGAGTGGTTTGATAATTGGCATTGATTTCATAGGTTATTTACGCTGGATAATTCCCCGCAAGAATCCGAAGGACTCCATAAGATTGCGCGATACAAGGTCGAGAGCATCATCTCCCTCTTTGGGGGTGATAGTCACTGTATCTTGTGATTTACCTGTGTTTTCCGCTGAATCATTTGACAGAGCTCGGATATGGTATACCCTTGAGGGAGGTAAGTTTGAGATAATTACCAAATGGTTGACTTTAAACGTTGCATCTTCTTGAGTCTTCGAGGGATAGCTCACACCCGCACCCTCACCATACTCCACTTGACTTGATGCCGGTTCATCTGTAGTCCAAGAAACAATAAGTTGTGCTAATTTGTCATTCGCCCCTGCGGATGCCTTCGCTACGCTTGACTCGATCTTCAGATTGGTGATGCGTGGAGGACGAGTATCTGTGGCTGTGGTAAAAGTCTGCTTGTCTGAGCGGGCTTCATTACCCGCTTTGTCTCGTCCACTCACGATGAGTGAGTAAGCTGTTTCAGGATACAGACCTCGAAGTATCATCTGATGCACTCCAGATGTGAGCTCAACACTTACCTCATCTTGTACGCTTGAAGGATTGTTTGTTGGATAATATGTGGCGATTGATGAAATAGGAGTGTTTGAAGTCCAGGTGATAAGTATTGCAGGCTGGGCCGTACCCACGATCTGTTGCACCTTCACATTCGTTACCTTTGGTCGGGGAAGAGTGGTGAAGCTGAGGGTTGTCCCATCGTATTCTACTCCATCAGAGTCGACTCCATTGACTTTGAAATAGTATTTAGTGTCGTCTTCAAGATCATTAAGTTCAACGGAGTCTGTGGTTTCAGCTGTGCCAACTGATATAGTCTTCACAAGTCCAAATGCTGCAGTGTCTCCATAATACAACTTCACTTTGGTGCCTCCTGTTACAGTAAATCCGATGTATGCGCTGTCTATCCCGACTTTAGTGGCTGCAACGTCTTTGATGGTTGGAGCTGGTTCTGTAGTAAATGATTTTTCAGCAGAAGATCCGGTATTTCCGTCTTCGTCTGTCCATTTCGCTTTGTAATAATAGGACGTTCCTGGTGATAAATTATTCAGAGTTATTTCATGTGCTGTTATTTGTGTTGAGTTTGAAGGCTCTTCGGTGAAATAACTACCGGCGGAAGTACCATACTGTACTTTAGAGTCTGAAGCGCGATCGGTACCCCACGTGATAGTGGCTTTTTTTGTGGTTATAGCGCTTGAGGTTGGGCCCGAGACTAGTGCAGCAGGATCGGTAAATTTGCCCGTCGGATACATGTCGACGATTTCTGTAAAGGCACCACACTTTTGAACAACATCACAAGCGTTTACTTTGTAATAGTACGTCTGTTGTGTAAGCCCTGTGTCAACATATGCCGTTCCAGAGGTGGAGGCTATCTTTGTAAATTCTACACCATCTATTGAACGGTAAATTTGGTATGTTTCTGCAACTTCTCCATTTAATTCTGGCGTGAGCCAAGAAATAGTAAGTTTCCATTCAGATTTACTTTTTACGGAGATGTCAGATACTTCCACAGTACTCGGAGGGCCTGGCTCTGAGGTATTCAGGTAGAATGAGATTGATGAAGTCGCCCCATAATTCACCGTGCTCCCTTGGGCTTCAGGGTTTCGCGCAACTACATAAAATCTGTTCAGTCCGTTGCGCATGTTTGCATCACAATATTCGGAACCCGTCGTGAGCACAGATGCGAATTCTCCTGTACATAAGCTCTCGTTTGGTTCGATATTGACGGTGTAACAATAGGTGAGGTTGTTAGGGTTGCCGCCCAGATAAGTGGTAGGTGCGTTCCACTGGAACATAAATTCGCACGATGTAGCGGGTGATTCTTCGGTTGTGAGAGGAAGGACACTAAGACCTTCTGGTTGCGAGGGTCCATCTCCACTTGAGTTATACACTTCTGTAGCCGGAGTACCGATACTGAGCGCAGTATCGATGACACGCAGGTAAAAAGTGTTCGTGCCGTCTTGATACGATGCTTTCGTGGCAGTGGTGGTGCCACCAATAGTAACGCTTGTTGCATCAGCCGCAAGATCTTGCCAATCTGCATATGCTGTGCCTCGTATGCTGTCAACCGTCGCCCCTGTCTTGTATTGCAGTTTGAGTATAGGAGCTCCTGTTATGTTTGTTATAGGGCTCCAAGTAAAGGTGACAGACGCATCGTTCACAAATCCAGGAACTGGGTTTATGTCAGGGATAATCTCGTTTGTACTGTCGAAGCGGTACGTAAATGCATTCAGTACGCCTGACTTATTTCCTGCATAATCGTATGTTTTGATGCGAAGACAGTACACCTTGCCAGCGGTGAGAGTACCTGCAGTATAAGTTGGGCTTGCTTGAGGCAAACCTTCCACTTCAGGATCATCATCACAAACATAAGATACTGTTTCCTCGCTAGGTGGTGTCGGAGTGATAGGTACTTCTGTCGCTTCTTCGAATACTACAAAGTATCCTGCTACGCCAGACCCTGCTCCATCACTTTCTCCCGACCAACTGAAGTGTGGATGAGCATGTGCATACCATGTGTCTTCAAGTATTGGGTCTCCTCCGGACTCTGACAGCGCAGTGATTGATGTGGGGTTCGTGGGAGCGTCGGTGTCTGGTTCAGCTGTAATCGTAACTGATGTTAAGGTTGTTGCTTGGCTCCCATCACCGTTTAGTGCGGCCTGCCACAGTATGCCTCCAGAGCGTGCGGTTAATGCAGTGATATGACTATTGATAGTAGCTTTGTCATTCATGCGGGAGATGATTGTCGCTTCGTCATCTGTAGCAAAGTTGATTGTTGATGTCGCCCATGCAGACGACCCATTGTTCCAGTATTTCCATGTTGTACCACCATCGATTGAAAGTCTGTAGAGGATACCTTGACCTACTACTGTTTCAACAGCATCGAATCCTGCCCATTCTTTTACGCCAGAAGTGAACTGTGGACTATTGGGGCGGATGGAATGTGGACTCGTCGTATAGGGAGTTAGGTTAAATGATGAACGGACGTTATTTGAGAACCGTATTTCGTCAAGTGCGCCGTTCAAATACCCTGGTTTATCCCCAGCATATCTCGTGCCGTATTCTGTCCCAATTAAGAGAGGTAGTGAATTATCTATGATGGCTGAGGTTGCTGTCGCAGTGGCCTTCTCCACGCCATCGATATATATTTTCAGTTGATTCGACCCTGCCGATTGATCGTACGTTGCTGCGATGTGTCTCCAGCCAGTTGGCTGAGTAGTGGTTGTTGTGGTACGTGCCACTGCATTTCCCCCATATGCCCAAATTGCTGCGTCACCGACACTGTTTCCAAGCCCGGCAAATAACTTCCCCTGATAGTTTGCGAGTGCAAATACTTGCTCCTTAAGTGGTGTGACTGTGTCGGGCCAGCTACTGTTGTTGGCGGCTTCACCTCCGACAATAGTCCATGTGGTTCCATTCCATTTCCACACCTCCGAATCTACATATCCTGTCGCTGCGGTATCTCCAAGTCCAACATACAACTCTCCGTTGTATACGGCCATTGAGCGCACAGACTCATACGTCTGCCCGAAATCCCAACTACTATTTACTCCATCTCCTCCCACTTTGGTCCAATTGCCTGACCCGCTCCATTTCCAAACTTCCGAATCAGCAAAAGCGGAAGAGTCCGCAGAGAAGCCCAGACCTACGTAAAGATCACCGTTGTACACTGAGGTTGTATATACTGCTTCGTAGGGTCCGTACGCGGTAGCTCCGGAATAATTCCAACTACTATTTACTCCATCACCTGCTACCTTGGTCCAGGTAGTTCCTATACCCGAATATTCCCAGAGTTCTGCATCTCCGTTTGAGGAAGTAGGAGCTGTGTTACCAAGCGCCGCATACAGTTTGCCTTTGTATGAGACGAGAGAGGTTACTACTTCGATCGCAAGTCCTTCCCAGTTCCCGACAGTCCCATATCCACCGACCTGTTGCCAAGCGCCACTATCATATGCATATACTTTTCCATCATTTGCTGATAAGCCAAGACCAACATACATGCACATCGAGGTAGCTCCAGGGCATTCGTGCACCGTCATTGACTGTGCCGTCTCTATATTTACCGCAGCAGACCAGCTTGTATTATTGGTTATTGCATTCCAGGCATTGGTCGAAGAGAAGTTTACAAGTGTCCATGTGGTGTCTGTGGTTGTGGTGGATAACTGTCCATACATGATACGCTGAGTAGAAAGAGCTCCACCGTTTGCGGTGGCGATGAATCTTCCTGTATTATTGTAGCTATTGTTGAATGTGATCGAACTCCAGTTGTATGAGTTGCCATTCACTGGAGTTGTCTTTGTTGTCCACGTGATACCGTCTGTCGAGGTCATGGCTCTATTACTCGTTCCTGTTGAGGATATGGCTGCAAATACCCCTCTCCCATACGCGACGCCTTGCCAAGCATTTGCGGTGGCGGCGTTCTGTTGAGTCCAGGAGGTACCATTTGTTGATATCATGACACTCCCCAGTACACCATCGTTAGCTACGGCTACAAAAAGCCCATTACCATAGGCGACGGAATTCCAGCTAAGATTGGCAGCACTCGTCTGAATCGTCCAGTCTATACCGTTTGGAGATGTCATAACTCTGTTGTCGGTTCCGCTATTCGCTACTGCTACAAACATACCATTGCCGTACGTCACGGATTTCCAGTTGTTGTTCTCCGCACTTGTACGAGAAGTCCAGTCAATACCGTTTGGAGATGTCATAACCCGATTGTTGGATCCGCTCGATGCCACTGCAACAAAAAGCCCTTCACCGAATGTCACACTCTGCCACGCATTATCAGAGGCAGCATCACGTATGGTCCATGTTGTACCATCTGGTGATGTCATGACGCTTTGAGTAACTCCACTGTTTGATACCGCCACATAGATGTCGTTACCATATACAACACCACTCCACGATGTATCCGCCGCGCTTGTTCTTGCAGTCCATGAGGTCACCCCATCATTATTCGAAGATGCTGCCCTATTGCCTGTACCGCTAGATGCTACGGCAACGGGCACACCCCCATCACCACCTACTTTCGTCCATGTATTGGGTGTCACCACTTCCCACCCCCACACTTCACCATCTCCCGGAGATGCACCCAAACCTACATAGAGATGTCCGTTATACATAATCATCGAGTTTATGGTCTCATATGCGACGACTGGTGAAAATGTTCCATTCCAGCTCCCGTTTTTCCCCATTCCTCCGATACGAGTCCAGGTTGTACCATCGTGTTGCCATACATGTGCAGAGCCATATTTGCCCGATGCAGTTGCTCCCATACCTACATAAAGTTTGCCATTACCGGTAACCATTGATTCAACTCGAGATATAGGATAGTAGCCCCAGCTATCATTTGTGTAATTGCCTCCGATAAGTGTCCAGTTGTATTGAGCACCGTTGTACCTCCATACTTCACCAGTGAATGCATTTGCATATTGAAGACCTGTATACAGACTAGTGCCATCGTGATAGAGAACCCTTGCATTGGTGTGATTATTCCCGATGTCCGTTGCTCCCGCACTTCCTGCAATTTGTGTCCATACATCGTTTGTTGTATCTTCGGTTCCACCATCATCAAATCGCCAAACATCATTATCACCGACACTATTTCCCATACTGTAATACGTGTATGTACCATCACCCCATATAGACCAAATTTGTTCATACACATTATTTGCCCAACCTTGAGTTGTACAGGAGATTGTAGACGGACATTCGCCAATTTTCGTCCATGTGCTCCCGTTGTACCGATAGACCTCTGCATCTCCAACAGTGGTACCAAGTCCTGCATAAACATATGACCCTTGTGAATAGAGCGCGCGGACTTCTTCAAACTGCGCTGCAGTCCACCCAGTACCATCACCACCAATCTGTGACCATGCTGGAGTAGTAGCAAGGGACGCAAGAGTTGCTGTCCAAACATCCGCATCCCCAGTAGTTACGCTCATTCCGACATAAAGATTTGTTCCATCAGATGTCATAGACAGGACATTCTCGTATGAGTCTGTAGTAGACCACCCGTATCCGCTTTGATTCGAATCACCTCCTACTTTGGTCCATGAGCTTCCATTATACCTCCATACTTCTGCATCAGAATTATTTGCGGCAGCAGTGCTACCTAATCCTGCATAAAGTGCTCCGTCTGCATACACGAGTGTGTTTACGATTTCAAAAGGACCTTGCGTGGTCACTGTGTAGTTCCAGCTACTTCCTACCCCGTCTCCCCCAATTTTGACCCAATTATTACTATCGCTTGTAGTATCGAGACTCCACACTTCCGCATCACCATCGTTTAGCGCTGTACTGGTACCAAGACCTACATATAAGGTTGTCCCATTTTTTGCCATTGCAGACACCATTTCGTATTTTTCGTTATCCCAACTTGCTCTGAGTTTGTCTCCCCCTATTTTGCTCCATGTGGTTCCGTTGAACTTCCATACTTCGGCGTCTGCAAGCTCCGCACCGAGACCTACATAGAGGTTGCTCCCAATATGAGCGATCGCCGACACCACTGCCTTACCGTTGTAGTCCCATGTATCGGTAACCGTTCCATCAGCATTTTCTAAATCGGATCCAGGAGTATCGCTTGACACTGGTCCCGCCACATGAGTCCAGGAAGTTTGATTTGCAAGTGCCACCTCATACACAAGCTCTCCGGTGTCCTTGTCAAAATACATCTGGTGAGATCCTTTATCGAAGATCGGTTGTCGTGTATAGCCACTATTCGCTGAGAATGCCGAACCAAGGTTTGCCCATGTCTCTATGGTGTGAGAGTTGTTGAGAGATATTCCGCTTGTGTCTGCCACTGAAATTTGCGATGTAGAACCGTTAAAGTTTGCTCCATTATTGAGTTTTCCCGACGAATACGTAACGTTGGCAGCTGTTGCGGTATTTGGAGTACCTGCCGAATCTGTTGGGTTTCCAGACGATTCATCAAGATGCAAGAGCATCCCGGTATTTGCGTCGGATGCATAATTTTGCACTTTAAGTCTGGTAGTGTTCGAGCTGACCTCAACGAGATTTGTATCAGAGAGTGTATATCCCGTAGCAGAAGGAAACGTCCATGTGTAGGGAACGGGGGCCGCGAAAAGCTCTATAGGTGAAGCTCCCCGTATCACAATGAAACAAACCATACCAAAAGACAAGGCTCTGCGGAGCCACAAAAGGGAATTTCCCCTGCGAGACTTATGTGATAGTATCCTGTGCATTGGGATTGCACATTGTAGAATATTGGAGAGGGAGAAAACAAGCTCAAATGCAGTGTCGAACCGTTCAACTTTTGTCCTCGTCTTTCACAAAAAATTTGACCGCTTTTTCGATAACAAAGTATACAACTGCTGCAACGACCATAAACTGGATGACAACGGTAAGAAAGTGACCCCACGCCAGATTACTTTTGCACATTCCCTCTACCATATTGAGACAGATTGATTGATGTGCTAAATCCACTCCTCCCAACAACAACCCGATAAGGGGGTTGAATATATCAGCTACCACTGCATCTACAACACTTTTTGCAGAAGAGCCAAGAATGATACCAACTGCTAGGCCGACTACATTCTGCTTTTTAATAAAGTCGATAAAACCGACTAACGTAGAGAGTGCATGCTTATGAGGTTTGTCGAGTGGAATCATAGTAAGTAACTAAACTACAGAAGTTACGCATTTATTCTTCGAGTGGAGCGCTGTAAAGCGCGAAATCG
>CAYUHI010000005.1:0-15987 GCA_964444485.1 uncultured Gammaproteobacteria bacterium
GGTACCCAACTCACCATGCGAGTCCGACACTTTGGAGGTATCGTGATTTCTGATGTTACACAAGGTCTTCCCCGGGTAGAGGAACTTTTTGAGACAAGGACCCCCAAGATCGTGTCGCCTATCGCTGGAATTAGTGGGCGGGTAACTGTGGTTGAAGATAATGACAAGGAAACCTATGTCATCAAGATCATTTCGACAGAAGGTGAGGAGGAGGAATTTAGAGTCCCCATGTCTCAAAAGTTGAAGATCAAAGATGGAGACCTTATCAGTGAAGGAACCTCTCTTTCTGAGGGATATTTGAATGTTGCTGACGTTCTTGCCATCAGAGGATTGCAGGCAGCCCAACAATATCTTGTAGATGAAGTACAAAAAGTATATGAGTCGCAGGGTATCACAATCCATGATAAACATTTTGAGATTATCGTCCGCAAGATGAGCGACAAAATCGCCATCGAGGAGGAAGGAGATACAGCATTTGTAAAAGACGAGATAATGTCACGACTTCGTTTCGATGTTGAGAACCGCAAAGTGCTTGCACTCGGAGGGAAACCAGCAACCGGAAAGATCATGATCCTGGGTATTACTCGAGCAGCCATTTACACCGAGAGCTGGTTATCAGCGGCATCGTTCGAGCAGACCACCGGCGTGCTGTCTAAGGCAGCGATAGAAGGTCAGACTGACTACTTGCTCGGACTCAAGGAGAATGTTATAATCGGACGCCTTATTCCGGTGAACGAAGGACTCATCGCAGAATACGATCAGAAGTTCCTGAAAGCATATGCCGACAATCAACCAACTCATTAAACGCAAAAGAAGTCAAAGGACAAGCAAATCTCGCTCTGCTGCTTTGCAGCTTGTGTTTAATGGGATTAAGAGACGGTATGTCCCCACACTAAGCCCTTTTAAACGCGGGGTTTGCACTGTTGTCCGTACCATGACACCAAAAAAACCAAACTCGGCACTTCGCAAAGTTGCCCGTGTTCGACTTTCCAACAAGCAAGATGTCACAGCCTATATACAAGGTATCGGACACAATCTTGCTGAACATTCGATCGTACTTGTGCGGGGTGGACGTGTTAAAGATTTGCCAGGTGTGAAATATCATATAGTACGAGGAAAATATGATACTCAGGGAGTGAGCTCACAGGGAACTCCTTCAGCCAAAGACCCCCGTCGGAATAGTCGAAGCAAGTACGGTACGAAGCGACCGAAGGTGGAGAAAAAATGACGCTCCTCGAGGCAGAGCCTCGGGGTATCTGTACAATGCGTCATCCCGAGCGTGTCGAGGGATCTCTTATTACGAAGCAGAGCGTCGGGATATTAGACCCAGAATTTGTACGAATAATGTTTGCGTAAATATAGATATGGAAACAACCCATGCTCAACAGAACAGTGAAAAGGTGCCGACAGCATTTGATGCGAATTCTTATCTGGTGTGGATGCATCTTTCGCAATTTTTAGGTCTCGTAATTCCTTGGGGCAGTCTCATTGCACCAGTTGGTTTTTGGTTATATAAGAGGCAAGAGTCCCCTGTTGTAGATCGGACAGGAAAGGAAATCATAAATTTTCAGATTTCGATGATGATCTATATGATTATTTCAGGTGTACTGGTGCTTCTCCTTGTTGGAGTATTCATGTTACTGGGACTCCTTATTTTTCAGTTGGTAGTTATCATTAAAGCAGCGATAAAGACAGGAGATGGAGAAGTATATAGTTATCCTCTTACGATACGCTTTTTCAAGTGAAATATGTTTTTGAGATATTCAGGAGAGTAGCTTATGAGCAGCGAATTATAAAGTTATTCTGAATATCTGTTTATTGCTCATAGGCGCGATTTTTGTTCATATGCCTCGACGTTCGTATAAAAAATTAACCTCTGCACAGGATCCTGTTCACGAAAGCTACGAAGTTGCGAAGCTCATAAACTATGTGATGGAAGATGGAAGAAAAGCAGTCGCGCAAAAAATCGTGTATGAGACCATGGAAAAGCTCAAGGAAATTGAAGCCGATCCCACAAAAGCCTTGCTCCGTGCTATCGCCAACGTTACCCCCAATATGGAAGTGCGTCCTCGCCGATTGGGCGGAGCTTCGTATATGGTGCCCACTGAAGTCCGAAAAGACCGCAAGCTATTTCTCGCACTCAATTGGATCGTAGAAGGCGCTCGTTCACGACCTAACAAAGACTATCATTCATTTTCTGAAAAGCTCGTTGCTGAGTTGAAAGACGCGATAAACAGTGTTGGTACAGCATATAACAAGAAACTCAGTGTTGAAAAACAAGCAGATCAGAATAAAGCATTCGCACATTTGAAGTGGTAAGATCATGCATAACACGTAATGCATGATACGTGATGCGTAATAATTCAAGAATTGTGTATTATGTATGTTGTAACAAGCTCGGACCAGTACGTATTACGTATAATGTATTAAGAATTAATATATTTATCACATGGCTTCTCAACCTGTCAAAACATCCAATCGCAATGTCCCACTCGATAAGATCCGCAATTTTGGAGTTATCGCCCATATCGACTCTGGAAAAACGACTACATCAGAGCGAATCCTCTTCTATACCGGTCGAACCTACAAAATAGGCGACATTGATGAGGGAAATACCCAACTCGATTGGATGGATCAAGAAAAAGAACGCGGTATCACCATAGTATCTGCCGCCACTACTACATTTTGGAAAGACTATCGCTTCAATATCATTGATACTCCTGGACACGTGGACTTCACCGCTGAGGTTGAGCGCTCTTTGCGGGTACTTGATGGAGGTATTGTAGTGTTTGATGCAGAGGAGGGAGTGCAGTCTCAGTCTGAGACTGTCTGGAGACAAGCCGACAAATACAAAGTACCCCGATTGGTTTTCATCAATAAGATGGACAAACTCGGTGCTGACTTCGAGGGTACTCTAAATGAGATCGCAGACCGTCTTGGATGTGTGCCAGTCGCAATTACCTATCCTGTGGGTAAGGAATCAGACTTCATAGGCGTCGTACATATCCTCGACATGAAGACCATCATCTATGACAAAAAGGAAGATGGCACTGACTACACGGTGCTCGATGAGATACCAGAGGAGCTGAAGGCAAAGGTGGCAGAGTACCGTGCCAAACTTATCGAAAAAGTGGCTGAAACTGATGATGTTTTGCTCGAGAAATATTTATCAGGAGCCGAAATAACCGTTCCTGAGCTAAAGGCGGCTATCCGCAGAGCAACTATCGCATACAAAATTGTACCTACATTTGCAGGATCATCACTACGCAACAAAGGTGTTCAGCCTGTGCTCGACGCAGTTATTGATTTTCTCCCCTCTCCTGCCGATCTTGGAAAGATAAAGGGTGGTCACCCTCATGACGAAACAAAGATCGAACAAAGACAACTCACTCCTGACGAAAAGTTTTCTGCCCTTGCGTTTAAGATTCAATTGGATCCTCATGTAGGGAAGTTAACCTACACGAGAATCTATTCGGGAACTCTCGAGTCAGGTAGCTATGTTTACAATGTAAACCGTAATACGAATGAAAGGGTTTCGCGGATTATGCTCATGCATGCAAATTCGAGAGAAGAGATCGATAAGGCATTTGCGGGTGAGATCGTAGCCCTCGTGGGGCCAAAAGAGTCGCGAACAGGAGATACCCTTGCTGATGAAGATTATCCCCTCCTTCTTGAGCAGATCTCATTCCCCGAACCGGTTATTTCACTTGCAATTGAGCCAAAAACAAAAGCAGATCAGGAGAAGCTTGGCCTTTGCCTTCAGCGTCTCGCTGAAGAGGATCCGACATTCCGGGTGAAAGTAAATCATGAAACGGGACAGACCATAATGTCCGGGATGGGAGAGTTGCACCTTGAGATCTTAGTTGACCGGATGAGACGCGAGATGGCCATGGACGCAAATGTTGGAAAACCCCAAGTCGCATATAAGGAAACCATCCAAAAGCCAGCCCGAGCTGAAGCAAAATATATCAAACAGACTGGAGGCCGTGGGCAATATGGACACTGTATTATTTCGGTTCGACCACTGGCGCGTGGAGAGGGGTTTAAGTTTATAAATTCTGTGAAGGGTGGTCATATTCCAAACGAGTTTATCGGATCTGTAGAAAAAGGAGTTAAAGAAGCTATGGAGAAGGGGGTTCTCCTCGGGTATCCCGTTGTCGACATGGAAGTTACCCTGGAGGATGGTTCATACCACGAAGTTGATTCTTCAGATATTGCATTTAAGATAGCGGGTTCTATGGCCCTCACGGATGGCGCCAAGAATGCGGGAGTATCCTTGCTTGAACCTATCATGAAACTTGAGGTTACTGTTCCCGACGAATTTATGGGTACCGTCATCGGCGACATATCCTCCAAGCGCGGTAAGATACTTGGTTCAGAGAAACGTGGTCGCTCAACCCAGATTAAGGCATATGCCCCGCTTGCAGAGCTTTCTGGGTATGCAACTTCACTTCGATCGCTTACACAGGGGAGAGGAGTGTTTTACATGGAGCCGAGCCATTATGAGGAAGTTCCAAAAAATATTGTTGCAGCAATGCAAGAGAAGTGACCCTGAACAAGCCCAACAATTTCTTACTGGTGTATACTGCATTTCATGAATATACTTGTAATCTCTGATCTCCATCTTGATGCTCATTTCGAACCAGAGCGGTGCAAACGCCTTTCAGAACTTATTTCTGCTTCCAGCCAAGTTATTATATGTGGTGATTTTTGGGAAGGTCATGGAATGGACTTTGACGAGTTTTTGCACACACGCTGGGTCGAACTTTTTCCTCTTCTAAAATCAAAAAACACGATATACGTGTTTGGAAATCACGACAGGAGAGACCGATCTGACGATCGAATATTTCAATTCTGCAATACCGCTACAGAACAATATAAAACTGTCATAGGATCTGTCCACTATATTTTCGAACATGGAAATCGTCAGTCACCAAAAATCGATGAAGTACTTGGTATTAGAAAAGCAAATCCCATGTATTTTGCCCTCAGTGAGTGGGTACAGCTTGCTTTCGTGAAGCTGTTTGGTATCAAGGGATTCTGGATTATGTACCATGGACAAAATGAAAAAATTAAGAAGGCAACTGCACAAGAATTTGGATCACTCGGTAACTATATGTTTGTGTGTGGACACACTGACTGTGCGGAGGTTGATCGCAAGAATCATTTCGCAAATAGCGGACTCTGCAAATATGGGTTTATCCAATATCTTGCGATCGAGCAAGACGGCAGTATCGAACTTCACTTGGAGAAGTATTAAACTTATATCACGAAGACAGGGAGTGGGGCGTCATCCTGAATTAATTTCAGGATCTACTTTAAATACTAGAAACGACAAAGATGCTGAAACGAGTTCAGCATGACACATCATGATTGCCTACCTTGCACACTTCCACAAGGGACACGTAGGACATTTTTTACAATGTGCAGGACAATAATCTCTTCCATATTGGATAAAGCGAAGGGGGAAAACGTCCCATTCACGTTGAGGGATGATTTCCATAAGGTCATGTTCTATTTTCAATGGGTCTGTATGACGTGATAGTCCGTATTTCTGTGATAGCCGTATGACATGGGTATCAACAGCAATACCCTCTGGCATATGCCACAGCTCGCTCATCACCACATTAGCGCTCTTCCTCCCAACCCCTGGTAACGAAGTAAGTTCTTTGAGTGTCTGAGGTACGTTGCCGTGAAATACATCAATTAGTAACTGAGCTGACCTAATAATGTTTGATGCTTTTGTTTTGTATAAATTAAGAGAAGAAATATTTTTTCGGAATTCAGATAGATCTGCAGAGGCGATCGATTCGAGTGTTGGATACTTTTTGAATAGTCCATGAGTGACAATATTTACCTGTTTGTCGGTCGTCTGTGCCGACATGATAACTGCAAATAGGAATTCGTAGTCATGGGTGTGATTCAGAGGGCTATGGATCTTTGGGTACAACGTATTGAGCACACGACGTATACAGTCGGCTCGTTTTTTCCGCGAATTGTATGTCATTGCTATCATATTTTGATGGTCGAACTTACCAAACCTTCTTTGACCAATGCAATCCATATTCTTTTTTCTCTCGGCGAATACGAGGACGGAGTTTCATTATTTAGATAACCTTTTAACAGTCTCCCCCTTATCTGGCGATCTGATCCTTCAAATGCAGACTGCTTAGTATAGTGTTTACTACGTCTATTTGGATTATCAACATGAGTTTTTAGACTGCTTCCATAGTCCATGAGTGCCCAATACCATTGTCGGGGGGAAAGTATCTGCTTCTTTTTAAGGACCTTCATGCAACGAATCAGTATTTTTTTCAATTCTGTATCGGGTACTTGAGTCTTGTGGGGAAAGAAATGATGCAGTATGGATCTTCGAATATTTGTTTCAATAAATATAGTGGGTGTATCAAATGCGAAACAAGATATTGACCCCGCTGTAGCTGGACCAACCCCAGGGAGCGTCTCGAGGACGTGGGGTTCTTTGGGAAGGAGACCACCAAAGTTTCTACAGATTATCTGTGCCGACTCTTGCAGATACTTCGCCCTTCGGTTGTATCCCATCCCCTGCCAAACACGTAAAACATGAGTAAGTGTTGCATCATGTAACGATTGAAAATTTGGAAAATGCGATAGGAACTCTTTGTACTTCTCAAGCACTCTACCGACCTGAGTCTGCTGCAGCATAAGCTCAGACACGAAGATACTATATGGACTTGTGTCGGTGCGCCATGGCATACTCCGTCCATGTTTTTGGTAGTAATCGGTGACTGTAAGGATAAAACTTCCTGTTGTGTGTCGCATGGTTTGAAACCACTAGTATCTTACCACACGCAGCCAATCTGGGCGGTTTGCGGTCGAAGCTGTGCAAGATCATTCAATATACTGCTACAAACGGTCTCAAGTCCTGCGCCAGGGCTCGCCTCGGGTGTTCGCAGTTCATTTACAAGCGGGGATTTTTTATCTCTCAGACAATTGCTAAGGTTATGCAACCTTTCACAAGCGGTTACCCCACCGACAGTATGGGGTCCAAGTTGTAGTGGATAAGTAGGATTAATTGTGGGTAATATGTACACACCATTCCTGTCTTTCTTCAAATACTCAACTGGAGCAGTTGAAGGGTTAGTATTACCTCCCTCTTGTGCCCGAGATAGATTTTGATTATTCACCCCCATACCAGATATCGTGAGAATTTTGTGAACCGTGAAGGCGCTGAGTGAAGCGCAGATTAAGACTATAGCTACTAATACCGCATAATGCACCGGTTTTGACATACTATAATAATATCAGTAATTTGTATCGTGCGGGAGGCGAATATCCACAGATACACTAGACAGATTATTATCTGTATCGACGTGTAAACAATGACTTGCGAATTTCTGAAGTTATAAGAACCGTCCCTGATATAGCAACAACTATGATAAGATGGAGAAATGACATTCCTTCTACCTTAAATATCTTTTGTAAGAATGGAGTATAGAGAATGAGTGGCTGCACAAAGATCGGACCAAAAAATGCGAGTAAAAACATCTTATCTCTGAATACTCTACTGCGTAGTATCGACCCATTCCGCAACCACACATCAAGTAATATAAAATGCTGAACGAGAATTATTGTGGTGAATGCGAACGACCGAGCAAGGTTTACACTCCCAATCATATTGCCTACCGCAAAGGCAATGAGGGTGGTAATCGCGGTAAGCGAACTCACTTCGCCAAACCAACCTAAGTCGCGTCTATTAAACATATTTCTACTTGTTCGGGGTCTTTTTTTCATGATACCGTCGCGCTTGGGAGTAACTGCAAGAGCGATAGCCGGAAGACCATCTGTGGCGAGGTTTATGTAGAGAAGTTGAAGCGGTGTCAGAATGAGCGGCCACCCAATAAACATTCCTGCCACAACAGCCACCACTTCCCCAACATTACATCCCACAAGGTACTTCACTGCGGATTTTATGTTGTCAAAAATCGTCCTACCCTCCCCGATAGCCACCACAAGTGTCGCATAGTTATCATCAACAATGATCATATCCGATGCCTCTTTTGCTACGTCGGTCCCCGTCGTTCCCATCGCCACACCAACGTCTGATTGTTTGAGCGCAAGAGCATCATTTACACCGTCACCAGTTACCGCAACAATATGCCCTAACTTTTGCAGCAGACGCACAATGCGGAGTTTCTGGTCGGGTGTTGTACGTGCGAAGATACGTATGTGTGGTAACCGTGCAAGTGCCTCATCATCACTTAATTCTGCAAGCTGTGCACCAGTGATTATCTCCTCTCCCTCCTTGAGTAATCCAATCTTAGTACCGATTGCACTTGCAGTGAGCTCATTGTCACCGGTTATCATAATAGTCCGTATCCCTGCAGATTCAGCAACAATTATTGCTTCTTTGACTTCTTGTCGCGGAGGATCAGATATTCCAACAAATCCAAGAAATGTGAGGTTTTTTTCTGCCTCATGACGGCTTCTAGGCTGCTCTTTTGTGTGTCGGTATGCAAGAGCAATAACCCGCAGACCCTCCTTCGCGAACATTTGGAATGCATCTTCAATTTGTATTCGTTTTTCAGGAGTAATTACTATTGAAGTGTCTCCCATCTGCAAATTATCACTGCGCTCTAACACCATCTCAGGGGCACCTTTACAATAAATGGTCTTCTGGTCGTGTTCGCTCCAGACGACTGACATTAGTTTTAGTACTGGGTCAAATGCAAATTCCTCTAGCTGAGTAGCATTCTCTTTGAGTTTTTCGCGGGTAATCGCTTTATCTGACGCAAGAAGTAGCAGAGCACCCTCGGTGGTATCTCCAAGCACATCATATTTTTCTTGACCTTTCTTTAAAACGAGACTTGCATTATTGTTCAGCACCCCTGCATTCAACAATGTATTGAATGTTGAATGCTCTAACGGTAATGTGGAGTCATGGGCGGCATATTCCTTGTCCTCTATCCATACCTTCGTAACGTGCATTTCATTTTTTGTGAGTGTTCCCGTCTTATCAGTTGCAATCACCGTCGTGGCACCGAGCGCCTCTATTGAGGCAAGTTTTCGTAGAATTGCCTTCTTTTTTGCCATTCGCTGCATACCTACCGCCAAGGTTATTGTGACCACTGCCGGAAGGCCCTCCGGCACTGCAGCAACTGCAAGACTGACACTCGTTAAAATCATTTCAATAAGCGGATACTGCGATAGATATCCGATGACAAATACTACGCTGCTTGCGATAAGTGCCATAATGCCAAGTTGTTTACCGAGTGTCGTAAGCTTTTTCTGGAGGGGAGTTTCCTCATCAGTAATTTCAGAAAGCGACTTAGCTATTTGACCAAACCGAGTACTCATTCCAGTCGAAATTACAACTGCTTTCCCTCTCCCTTTCGCGATGATGGTTCCTAAGAAAAGTAATTTCTTTTCGGCATCCCGAACATTTTTCTCAACGGGAAGAGATTCGCCAGTGAGAGAAGCCTCATTCGTTTCAAGATGCATTGCTTCTACAAGTTCACAGTCTGCGGGGATTTTATCCCCTTCCTCAAGGAGAATGATGTCGCCCGGAACAAGCATTTTGTTGTCTATCTTCTGTTCAACTCCGTCTCTGAGTGTACGGACACTGGAGACGGTAAGTTTCTTCAAGGCTTCGATCGCCTTCTCCGCCCTATACTCTTGTACGAATCCTAGTACTCCATTCAGTACGACAATCAGAATGATGAAGATGCCATCCAACAAATCTCCCAAAAACAGGGAGCCTATCGCAGCGAGGATAAGGAGTATGACGAGCAAACTCGTAAATTGTGAGACAAGTATCTGAGCCGCAGTTACTCTGGGTTTTCCCACAATTTCATTCGCACCAAATTTCCGTAACAAATCAGAGGCTTGTTGTGTGGAGAGTCCTAAATGATGTTGCATGCAAAGGAACAAGGGTAATAGACAATATCGCGCGACACAGCTTCACAGGGTACCAAAATGGGGCTGGATTTGCAACGTTCCAGTATTCAGCGTATTTTCAGAAAGGAGCGTTATAATAGCCCCATGAGAATTCTTGTTGTGGAAGATGAGCGAAGGATCGCGCTGAACATCAAAAAGGGCCTTGAGCAAGAGCGATATGCAGTGGATGCAATATTTGACGGAACTGAAGGATATGATCTTGCTTCTACTGAAGCATACGACTGCATCGTTCTTGACATCATGCTCCCGGGGATGGATGGGGTAACTATTGCTTCAAGACTTCGTAAAGACAAGGTACACACCCCGATACTCATGCTCACCGCAAAAAGCCAGATCCGTGATAAGGTACAAGGCCTTGACTCCGGTGCTGATGACTATCTTACCAAACCATTTTCTTTCGAAGAACTCCTCGCGCGAATCCGTGCACTTACCCGACGACCTCAAGAAAGCCTTGGCGGTCAGCTCATAGTCGGAGACCTCATACTTGACCCCGTTGCATTTACCGTGACACGATCGGGGAAACATATTTCACTTACTCAAAAAGAATTTGCCCTCCTTGAATATCTCATGCGTCGACCAGGAAGCATTCATACAAAAGATCAGATTATCAGTCATGTCTGGGACTATGATGCTGATATTCTGCCCAATACCGTCGAGGTATATATGCGTAATCTTCGCAATAAAATAGAGGTTCCATTTCCCCACAAAAGATCACTTATCAATACTGTTCGTGGATTTGGGTATGCATTAAAACAATGATTATGTTTACATCCGCAAGAATAAAACTCACTCTTTGGTACCTCCTTATCATTATGATGATAAGTCTCACTTTCAGTGTGGTGATATTCAATATGGTTAGTAGAGAAGTAGATCGGTTTGAACAGATGCAACGAGCCCGCGTAGAAAGAAGGCTCCGTGAAGAGATTGTGATGCCTCAGGGGCCAGGACCATTTCTCAGATTTTTACAGGAAAATCGCATGGCAAATCCTGAACTTGTCCAGGAAACAAAAGAGAGAATTTTATATGTGCTGTTTCTTGCGAACGGTTCAATATTCATTCTTGCAGGATGGTTTGGATATATTCTTGCGGGACGAACTCTCAGACCAATCCAAAAAATGGTTGATGACCAAAACCGATTTATTAGCGACGCGTCCCACGAGTTGAAGACCCCGCTCGCCTCTCTCAAGATTGCATTTGAGGTATATTTGCGCGATCATAAGCGGACCTTGAAAGACGCGGATCAAATAATCCAGGAGAGTGTCGAGGAAGTTCGAAAACTCCAGACGCTATCTGAATCCTTACTTGAAGTTTCAGAACATGAAGACGCTAATGATAAGTTCGTCACTGAACAATTAGAAATAGAGTCAGCGATAGGTGAAGCGATGAACAAAGTTAAACACCTCGCACATGAAAAAAACATCGAGTTCAAAATACACGTCCAAAAAATATCCTTACGTGGCAATAAAAAGGCCCTCGTCAACCTTTTCACTATATTATTTGACAATGCAATCAAATATAGTGATGAAAAGAGTGATGTTGAAGTGAGAACAAAGACTTCAGATAGCAAACTTTCTGTATTTATTAAAGACAACGGACTTGGGATAAGTGCGCAAGATTTACCCCGGGTTTTCGATCGGTTCTACCGAGCTGACAGCGCACGTTCCAAGTCTAAGGTAGGTGGTAACGGCCTGGGTCTCTCTATCGCGAGACAGATTACACTGAAACATGGTGGTACATTATCAGTTGAGAGTACGCTGGGTAAAGGCTCGACCTTTGTGGTAGAGTTGCCGATCACGAATAATTCGTAGTACTTACAGTTTGATTTCACACAGAATATATATAATTCCCTATTCTTTCACATGATGAAACACATATCCCACATCTCCAATCGGTTCAGAAATTTACCGCTCTTTGCAAAACTTATTTTGATACTTATTATTGGAGGCGCATGTGTGTTTGGGTATACGAGACTCACAGCCCAAAAAACGGATAAGCCTCAATATCTGACTGCAACAGCCGAAAAAGGCACCATTGTTGTCTCAGTGACTGGATCTGGACAGGTGTCGACTGCTAATAGTGCATTTATAACAACGCAGGCAACCGGTGTTGTGAGCGAAGTTTTGGCGCAAGATGGTGACGAAGTAAAAGCAGGCGATGTCATAGCAAAGATTGACCCAGACCTGATTGGAAAGCAGAATGAAGCTCAGGCACTCGCAAGCTATCAGAACGCCAAAAACAGTCTCGAAAGTGCGAAGGCTACTATGTATTCTCTACAATCTACTATGTTTGGAGAATGGAAAAGTTATTATGATCTTGCGACAAACTCTACTTATCAGAACACAGATGGAACGCCCAATAACGACAACAGGGCACTTGCGGACTTTCATATATCACAAGATGACTGGCTTGCAGCAGAAGCAAAATACAAAAATCAGCAGAATGTGGTGGCTCAGGCCCAAACCTCCCTCAACTCTGCTTGGCTTTCCTATCAACATGCGTCTCCCGTGATCTACGCACCGATCACCGGGACGGTCACCGGACTATCCCTTCAGGTAGGTTCTGTTATTTCTGGATCTTCCAGTACAAGCGGAACAACAAATTCTACAAGAATCGCGAGTATAAAAACAAAAGCTCCTCCAACCATAACAATCAATCTAACTGAAATCGATGTGCCGAAGATAAAGATAGGTAATAAAGCAACTATCACCTTCGACGCACTTTCCGACAAAACGTTCACGGGTAAGGTGATAAGCATCGATACAGTAGGTTCTGTATCTTCAGGAGTGACAACATATCCGACAGTCATTCGACTTGATACCAACCCCGAAACAATACTTGGTAATATGGCAGCATCTGCAACTATCATTACTCAAACGAAATCAGACACACTTTTGGTACCAACCACGAGTGTTACTAGTCAAGATGGAGAGACTAGTGTCCGCGTATTGAGAAATGGTATGTTGACGGAAGTACCGGTAACAGTAGGCCTATCCTCAGATGAGCAAACAGAAATACTCTCTGGGCTCTCGGCAGGTGATACAGTTGTCACATCAATAATCCAAGCGACATCCAACACCACTACCCAAGGTCAGTCTATCTTTGGTTCGTTTGGAGGAGGAAGAACAGGAGGAGGCAATTTTATAAGAACAGTTCGATAAATATGACGCTGATTAAAGTCTCCCATATTTCTAAGTCGTATATCACCGGATCAGTTGAGACGACAGCCCTCGCAGATGTTTCTTTCGAGATCGCAGCAGGTGAATATGTAGCCATCATGGGACCATCCGGAAGCGGCAAATCTACACTTATGCATATGTTGGGTGCTCTGGATAGCCCAACTCATGGCAGTTATATTCTTGATGGACATGATGTTTCGCGACTGAACGAAGATGAGTTAGCACAGATACGTAATGAAAAAATCGGGTTTGTCTTTCAAGCATACAATTTGCTCCCCCGTACAACCGCCCTAAAGAATGTGATGCTCCCGATGATGTATGCGGGGGTGGAAACAGAAAATCAAATTGAAAAAGCAAAAGAATATCTGAAAATGGTGGGTCTTGAGAACAGGATGCAGCATACTTCCAACCAGCTATCAGGCGGACAACAACAGAGAGTGGCTATCGCGCGCGCCCTCGCCATGCACCCTTCCATATTACTTGCGGATGAGCCGACTGGTAATATAGCGTCTGTACAGGCCGAAGAGATCATGGGTATATTTCAGAGACTCAACGATGAAGGACACACAGTTATCATGATTACCCACGAGCCCGACATCGCGCGACATGCCAAGCGCATCATACATATTAAAGATGGCAAAATCACCGAGGATGTAAAAAATAAAAATCAATATAGAGTCAAAATACCTAAATCCAAATGACGAATGTTAAGTAAAGCGCAAAATCAAAATACAATAAAAGCACATATTCGATTGGTTTCATTTCATTATGGGAAGTGCAGACACTATTTCTCATTTGAGTTTTGACATTGTAATTTTTGAACTATGGATATCTTAGAACTTATCCATGAAGCCATTGGCACACTCACCGTTAATAAGATGCGTACAGGTCTTGCTGTACTCGGCATAGTCATTGGCATCGGGAGTGTGATTGCCCTTGTGTCTCTAGGGCAAGCGAGCCAAAAATCAGTTGAAAGTCAAATAGAATCGTTAGGTTCGAATATGCTCACCGTTATACCAGGTGGCCAAAGTTCTGGGGCTGTGCGAGGAGCTTTGGGCGGCGCGACTACACTCACTCTTGAGGATGCGCTTGCCCTAAAAACGTCTCCTGAGATCACAACTGTGAACAATATTTCACCCGAACTTCAGCAACGCGCCCAAGTGATAGCAGGAAGGAATAATACCAATACTCAAATACTTGGAATTTATCCTGCCTATGCCCAGATACGCAAAGTGACCATGTCATCTGGTGTGTTTATCACTGATCGTGATGTGCAAAGTATGGCGAAAGTTGCGGTGATAGGTCCACAGGTTGTGTCAGATCTATTTCCAAACGACTCCAATCCCGTTGGGAAGACAATACGCGCAAATGGACAGGTATTACGGATTGTGGGCATCACCGTTTCAAAAGGAGGAGTAGGATTTCAAAATCAAGACGATATCATATATGTTCCCCTCTCTACAGCACAGAAACAACTCTTTGGAGTATCGCACATATCTACTATCGCAGTAGAAGCGAAAAGTCAGGATGTAATGACACAAGCACAAAATGAGATAGGGTATTTCCTTTTGGCGAGACATAAAATCAGCAATCCACTTCAGGCAGATTTCTCAATATTTTCACAGAATGACATTTTAAATACTGCATCTCAAGTGACAGGTACATTCACTACACTCCTCAGTGGTATCGCTGCAATCTCACTCCTTGTGGGAGGAATCGGTATCATGAATATTATGCTTGTTACTGTGACCGAGCGTACACGTGAGATAGGTCTTCGCAAGGCTCTAGGCGCGAAGAAAAAGGTGATTATCGCACAGTTTTTGATCGAGGCGATTATACTCACTTTCACGGGAGGTCTCCTTGGCATGATCCTTGGAATCACGATATCGTACCTACTTGCAAAAGCTATGAATTTGGCATTTTTCATCTCTCCTGTTTCGATTGTGCTTGCCATCGGAGTTTCTGGACTTATCGGGATAGTATTCGGATGGTACCCGGCGAAAAAAGCTGCAGATTTGCAACCTATTGAAGCTTTGAGGTATGAATGAGAAATAAGGTATTCAGGCATTCAGGAAGTCAGGTAGTCAGGCGTTCAGGTGATATTCAGGTTGTTATGAGATTCTATCGCTTCTCCGCCGATCCGGCGGATTCGCTCCAGAATGACAGGCAGAACAATTTATCATAAAAATCAATGTATATTATTATTTATCGTTTCCTATGCAAACTAAACAAATGATCGTTGTGGGAGTTGTCGTAGTCGTGGTTGGTGTTGGTGGATTTCTCGTTGGCAGGTCAACTGCTCAGACATCCGGATTTACTCGTTTCACTCAATATGGTGTCAACACTTCCGGAATTCAAAGAAACGGAACAGGCCAAATTGGTAATCGAACCGGTATGATGCGATATCGCCCAGTGAATGGTACGATTATCGAAAGTGGCAATGATTCTGTCACAGTGAAACTCGTTGATGGATCATCCAAAATCGTGCTTTTCTCGGATAAAACAGAAATCAACAAAGCTCAAAAGGCTGAAGTCTCAGATCTGAAAGTTGGTGAGAAAGTAATGGTCGTAGGTCAGGAGAACTCAGACGGAAGTATGACTGCACAGAATATTCAGCTTAACCCTATCTTCCGTGGTCAGATGGAAATAAGTCCAACCACGACTCTAATGAAGTAATATAAGTTTGTCCTATCTCCAATTGTCATCTCGACTCCCCCATCATGAGTGGTGGGGGGTGGAGAGATCCCTCTTAGATATGTCATCCCGACGCAAGTTGGGATCTCGTTCTCGATTTAGTTGAAAAAGGGATGCTTCGACAAGCTCAGCATGACAAACAATATGACACAATGATGTTTAATCATCAATTATAATCTAA
>CAYUHI010000005.1:16087-26346 GCA_964444485.1 uncultured Gammaproteobacteria bacterium
CTCAGCATGACAAACAATATGACACAATGATGTTTAATCATCAATTATAATCTAAATCAATACTGTTGTTTGTCGATATTTTGATCTCATCCCCTTCTACATATCTTAGACTGAACGTATGTTTTTTCTGTGTTGCAAGTGAATGAGTGGTTATTGTGTCATCTAGAAAATGTTCAGTCAGTAATTGTGCATCTTTCACTGCCTGGCGAAATGCTACAATCGTGCCAAATCTAAGTAACTTAGATCGAAGCAAAGCGGACATATTCTCAAGATCATGAGATGATACGACAAATTGGGTATTTGATCTTCTACCTTCTTCAAGAACCCTAATAAACAGTTCAGACATGCCAAAAGAATTTATCTCATCGATATAGACCGATTTTTCTCTTGCGTCATCTTGCGTGATCCCGAACAGTTTACTTGTAATCCCAGCACTAACGACTCGTGCGATAGAATAATTCTTACGTACTGAGGAGGTATCAATGAGGATTATGTCTTGTGTTTTGCTCCGCGCAACCAAATCTGTATGCTCAGGATAGTGTTCGAACATATTTTTCAGTGGACCTTCTTGCATGAAGATTCCAAATTTGGATACCACATAGTCAAGAATCTCAGACTTATGGAAATCAGACGTCTGCGCTATTTGCTGTGTCCAGTACTGCCTAACTGGGCCCTCAGGCACATGGGTGAGAAGTGATTGAAGATATGGTTGGTCAACCATTGCTTTGTGCATATTCACAAAGCTTGGTTTACCAGCATACATAAGAACCATAACTACATTGCGCACCGCAAATTCAAATCTTGGACCAACAACGCCTGTGCTATTTGGATCGTATATCTGCACAAACAAATCAATTACGTTCTGTGCTACCTTGTCATAATCTTGAGGTGAGTCTGCATGAAAAATATCACAGAGTCCTTTAGCCGATTCACTTGAGAGGTCCAGTATTACAGCCTTCTCTCCCATGTGTTGTTTCATTTCTCTTGCAAGATCTCCCCAAGGGTCAATGAGAATGATCTTCTTACCCTGTGTAGTATCCTGCCGCATGAGATGTAATAGATATACTGACATACCAGTATCAGAGGTGCCACAAACCAGAGTATGTCTACCTGCATCCGAATCTGATTGAGTAACTGTTTTTGACAAACTTCGTATATTTTTCATAGGAGAAAATGAATTTGAATAATGCTATTCATTTTGCATTATACATGACAAAGACATCGCATTTCCCTGTCGTTTGACTCTATATTCCTTTTACTCGCTACCGTTACTGCTTACTGTTACTGTTTACTGTTACAGTTATTTGTTCAGCCTCCTTTCAGTTAGCCTTCCTATACTCCTCCTATTATTAATTTCATATATTTTAAATGCGAAATTCTATGAAACTCATCGGGATAGCGGCAACCGCCGCTGTCTTATTGGCTTGGGGGACGACGAGTATCTTTGCGCACGGCTGGGGTGGCGCAAATAGCGAAACTCTTATCCAGCGACTTGTTGAAAAGTTTGGGCTCAAAACTGCTGATGTGCAAGCAGTTTTTGACACAGTTCGTAGTGAGCACCAAGCGCAGATGCAGAAAGATATGGCTGAGCGATATGATGAACTTGTTCAGGAAGGAAAACTGACAGAGGCTCAGAAATATCTTATCACCGCAAAGCTCGCAGAGCTTAACGCTCAGCGAGAGGCAGAAAAAGACACATGGAAAGATCTAACTCCAGAAGAAAGGAGAGCGAAGATGGAGGCGAGACGGTCGGAGCTTGAAGCTTGGGCAAAGGAGAATGGTATAGACGTGCAGTATGTCCTCGGATTTGGACGAGGTATGGGACGCGGAATGTGGAGATAACAACTACCTTCTCACTCGTAGACGTTTTGGATTATCGAGAGTATAAAGGGGTCGGTGGAGGTGTTTCGGCTTGATGGCGTATACCCCGACCCCTGATAGGAGGATGAGCATGCCTACGATAGTCGCTACTGCCACAGGTGTCCCCGCAGAGGCAAGAGAAGATTTCAGCCATGTGTTGGACGTGGATGAGAGTGTACCGTCTGAGGATGAGTAGACCTTCTTTGTGGCCACTCCCAGTACCTGTGTGGCAGCCGCTACGGTATCGCCATATGCGGTGGATGCACATTTGTTGGCACACTTTACCTTAAACTCATATCTCGTGTTTGGTTTCAAGTCATTGATCGTATATTCCACTACTCCCCCATCATCAGCATGAGCGAAATCTATAGCGTACTCAGGAGAGTCTGCATATACCGGATGTTCAAATCCCCATGCGATACTCCCTACCTCTTTATAACTTATGGTAAATGTGCCATACGGTTTTGCAGGAGGTGCGATATACAGAGTTGCTTTCGTATCACTCATATCTATCCGGAATATCTCGGGCATTCCTCCCGGGCGCTGTGCGACACATTCACCATTGGTATCATAGCCATTGCTGAGTCTATTTGCGATCTCAGGAGGTAGGGTGGGGGCAGCATTATTATTCGAAGATGGTGCAGATGTTGGGGTCGGAGTGCGGGTCGGAGTAGGTGTCACAAGCGGCGAAGCCGAGCTTACTCCTGTATCAGTGAAGTCTATCCAACCTACATCCTCAGACCAGACATATCCTGCAAATACCCCCGTAGAGAGTACAACAGTGACGTTACTTCCATAGTTGGTAAAGTCAAGATACGCCCCTGTGTCCAGCACCTTTGCTTTGCCCGTTACTGCACCAGTGGATAGATTAACAGCCACCGGACCCTCGCTGTTGTCAGTAGTTCCAAAGGCTACCCAACCCACATCTTCAAGCCAGCCATAACCAGAAAAGTTGCCAGTCGTATTATCTACCGATACATTGCTGTTATAGCTATCAAGGTCCAGATATGCGGATGTATTCGCTACTTTTGCGGTGCCAGTGAGAGTTATGCTCGCTGCATGTACCTGACTTGCGCCCACCAAGAAGGACAGAGAAAGCAGCATGAAAGCCAAAAGAATTTCAAGCGATCTGTGTGTTCTTTTCATATTGTCTTAGTTTTATCGTTTTATATTTTTGCACTTTGAACTATTTTCTAGTCTCTGCGAACGCATCGTACATCAGAATAAAAATTTGAATTGTTTTTGCCACTATAACCTACATATCCCGCATCCGCCCCACCGGTCATTACATTCCACGCATTACCATTGTAATCTGCGTAGTCAGTCGAAGACCAGAAACCATACCAGGCAAATGTAGTACTGGTGTTGTTCAGCATTCCATCGATTGTGGCCATCGTTAATTCCTTGAATGAAGGTAAATACCAGTCTGTCTCAGGATTACTATCACCATCTGCATCGAGTGAGAGATTGGCGCAGGTATTTATTGCATTGCCGCAGTCAGGATCTCCCCCAGTATAACTTCCCCTCGGGTTAGTGGAATAAAAATCACAACTTGCTACGGTGAACTGATTAGTACTAGTTCCCCGTTTGGCACTCCAATAAAGTCCGGTCCTGGTATCTTTCCAGACTCCAGTATCTGCATTTCCCGCAGTATTCGTCCAGACAGACTCTTCCCCGGCATTATCACCATCTGCTGATGCTCCGTTTTGATAATCGTCCCAAATCACTAACGATTGTTTACTCCAATCCGGCGCAAGGCTTGCAGTGCCGGTTTTTTGGGTTCTACTATCTTTGTAGAATAGCTTCCCACTTGCCACATCCGACTCATCGGCATCCCCAGTGGGTACCCACTCGGCAGCGGATCTGATCCTGTTCCACATGGCTCCCCAGTCTCCCCACCCTCCTGCTGACTCTGAGCCATGTGTTAGGGTTACGAGCGAGTTATATATAGTTTTAATTCGTGAAGTGACCCCTGACTCAGGAGAAGATCCAGATTGTTCGGCAAGAACGATATTCTCCACTATCAGAAGACCGGCAACACCTATGATGAGTGCAATAGCTACGATGGTGAGTTTGTTACGCACGTAGTAATTCTATATATTTTCTCTCCGAACTACAATATCAAAACTCAAAGATTGATTCAGCAATCTGATGGCATATATCTACTGTATCCAGTCGTAGGTCAAGTGACTCCAGTTAACCACATGACATTCATCAAGAACAAACTCCTCTCTTCCTGCATAGACCAGAAATTGAGAAAGCACTGGGTCTTTAGCGTACGATCTCCACAATTTTAGCGTTTTCAGATACTCACTGGAAAAAGACTGTCCGGCTTTAATCTCCATGCTCACCACCCCCTGCCCCACCATGGCCAGCAAGTCAACTTCTACACCGTTAGAATCCCGCCAAAAATATAACTGAGCTGAAGAGTGCTTGTTTTCAATTGTTTTGAGAATATCCAACACAATTAGATTTTCGAACAGCTGTCCACGAATATAGTGAGTGCTGAGTGTCTCCGCGTCGGCTATCCCCAACAGGTATGCTACTAAACCCGTATCGTAAAAGTACGGCTTACTTCTTTTTGTCAGACGCTTACCATAGTTTTGGTAAAAAGGCGGCAGACGAAAAACAATATATGAAGCTTCTAAAACACTCAACCATGCTGAGGCCGTTTTTTGATCAACACCGAGATCACTGCAAAGAGACTGTATATTCAGCACTTGACCAACTCTGCTAGCCAAGAGAATCATAAATCTACGAAACAGATCGAGGTTGCCAATATTACGCAAACTCCTAACGTCTCGCTCAATGTAGGTTGCCAAATAGTTGGAGTAAAAATCTACGGGTCGTTGACCCAGTGCTTGTACCCCAGGATATCCTCCGTTCACTGCCAGTTCATTAACGTCAGTAGATAAAATATCTACCCCAGCAAGTTCAGACATAGTCAACGGAGGTAAAGTGCAGATTGCCACTCGTCCCGCCAAGGTTTGAGCGATTTTCTCTGAGAGCTGGAAGTTCTGAGAACCCGTAATCACTAACTTACCATTCTTAGGATGTGCATCTACATAGACCTGAATATGCGAAAAGAGCTCGGGCAGACGTTGAATTTCATCAATAATCATTCCTCCTTCAGCTTTCGCAATAAAGGCTCGTGGGTCTTGAGAAACGATATCTAAGGTAATGGGATCTTCCAAATTGTAGTACTCGTAATCAGAAAAAATTGTCACTGCTAGTGTGGTTTTCCCCGATTGTCTCGGACCTTGAATAGAAATGACTTTGAATTGTTTTGCAAGTTCCACAATCCGTTGTTGTTGGGTTCGAGGAATTATCATGCGTTCAGTATAATCTATGTAAAAATGGAATTCAATTCCATTTTTGCATATATAGCATAATGCTGGGATACAAATTGATCAGTGAAGGGTAATAAATACCTAGTATTTTCTATTTTACCTTTGAACTTAACTCTAGTCTCGACGGACGCAACGGACGGCTCGGTTAAACATCTTACCACTAATACCTACGACACCTCGTGAAGGTTCCACTATCATCGCACTACTATTGGAGTCTGACACTTCCGTAGATGTCCAAAATTCAGTCCAACCAGCAAATTCATAATTGGTATTAAAAATACCGTCTATATAAGCAGTCATATATTCTTTCTGGCTGGGCAAGTACCAATCGGTACTAACACCATCACCAGCGACTGATTCTAAAGATAAATTAGCACAGGTATTGATAGCACTACCACAATCAGAATCCCCGCCGGCGTATGATCCTCTAGGTAAACTGGTAAAAAAATCACAGGTTGGTCTACTAAAATTATTCCATTGATTGGCTTGCCACTCGCTCCAATATAAACCAGTTCGGGTATCTTGCCACACACCCGTGGTTGCGCTTCCCGCAGTATTTGTCCAAATGGTTTCTTCAACCATTGAATCTTCGTCCTCTGATCCAGCGCAGTCGGGACCCCGGCAGTCGTCATAATCCTGGAGTGACTGATTGCTCCAGTCGGGCGCCAGGCTTGCAGTGCCGGTTTTTTGGGTGCGGCTGGTGTTGTGAAATGTTTTCCCACTGGCTACATCTGTCTCCACAGCAGTATCGCTTGGTACCCACTCGGCAGCAGATCTGATCCTATTCCACATCACTCCCCAGTTGCCCCATGATCCTGCTGACTCTGAGCCGTGGGTAAGTGAAACGAGGGATTCGTAAATAGTTTTGATACGGGAAGTGACCCCAGACTCAGGAGAAGATCCAGATTGTTCAGCAAGGACTTTGTCTTGTACTTGATACAAGAAGAATCCCACTACGAGAAAGAGTGTTAAGAGAATGAGTAGTTTCTTTAATGTTTGTTTCATGTTTGTGTTTTGTAATTTTACACTTCACACTTTGCAATTTAAACTACTCTCTAGTCTCGGCGGATGCAACGGACTGAGCTATTTATGTTTTTCACTTGTGTCACCGATCGCCCAAAGTAAAGTGAGATAGTAGCAGCATTGGATTCAGTGAAATAATATTCGGTTGACCCCCAGAAGGGCAGCTGGTCTACGGTTGGGAGGTTATTGGCGGCACCATCTATGTATGCTTGTTGCAACTCTTTCTGTGTGGGGAGGCGCCAATCAGTCTCCATCCCCGTTGCACCATCGTTATCGTTGTCTGCGTTGTCTCCATCCAGTTGGAGGTTCAAACAAAATTCTGCTGCAGAGACATCATTATCTTGTGCATATCCATTGAGCGGATCTTGATTGTCACAATAAGCATTCGCTGTCCCTGGTGAGTTAAAATTACATGAGTTCCCCGTTGGATTGACTCTATCATCACCATCAATATACTGAAATTCATTATCAACTATGTTGCCACCAGCGTTCGCATCTGTCCAATAGAGCTTTGTCCATTCATCTCGATATACCTTGTTGGATGTGAGAGTGATTGTGACAGAGTTATCAGTGACACTGCGTGCGGTACCACCGGAAGCAGTGAGTGTCCAGCTACCCTCTTCTCCTGTGTATTCACTATTACCTGCACTACATGCAGTGGCACTTTCCGCATTGTTGCCTGTGCAGTTTCAGTCATCATAATCCTGTAGGCCCTGTGCCTCAAACATCGTACCTATACGCTGAGTACGATCATTTCCACCAGCATAAAAAGTAAGGCCACTCGGCACACTGCTTTCGGTTGCAGTGCCGTCTGGATCCCATGCAGCTGCTTCCATGATCCTGTTCCACCGTGCACCCCAATCATTCACCCAATCAGCAGCATCAGTGAGACCATAATTATCCCCTTTTCCTAGTAGCCAGTCGTATGCCTCGCTTATGCGGGAAGCTACTCCAGACTCAGGAGATGACCCTGATTGTTCTGCAAATACAAATGTTTTGATTTGGATTGTTACAACAACAAGAAGTGTCACAAGAATGAGATACAGAAATACCTTGCGTTTCATACGACACATGATAGTAGATAATGAAGAAATATCAACGACTCAAGAAGCACTATTTATTGGTTTACTTGCAGCGAGATAAGATTATTTATTTTGACTTCCTGAACTGGGTTCAGGATCCATGTAATATCAGCCTCAGATAAGGGGTCTCCCTATCAACGCGCTTGATTTACATAGACAGTGAGACAGCGTAGGCTGGTCTTTACTTGCGCTAGAAGTTTTACTTGTTGGTCAAAATGCGCTCTATTTCCATTAGGCGGTTGTATTTCGCAACACGCTCGCCACGGGTTGGTCCAACTTTGATAAAAGCAGATCCAACCGCAACTGCAACATCAACCATTGTTGCATCATTGGTCTCGCCGCCGCCCCGATGAGAAGTTGTGGTCATGAGACCATTGCGATTCGCCAACATGCAACAATCAACCGTTTCGGTGAGAGTGCCAATCTGATTGAGTTTAATAAGTATGGCTGAAATCGCATTAGAATCGATTGCACGCTGGAGACGCTCGACATTCGTCACGGTCAAGTCATCACCAATGAGAGGTACATTGTATTTATCTGCGATTATTTTAAGTTTCGTCCAGTTTTCCCAATCGTCTTCGGCCAGCATGTCCTCGATTGTCGCTATGGGGTACTTGGCAAGCCATGTTTCGTAGTAAGAGATGAGCTCATCGGCCGATAATTGTCGCTTCTCTACTTTCAAATCGTACTTACCTGCTTTATAAAACTCACTCGCGGCGGCATCAATTGAAAATCCGATCTCTTCTCCTGCTTTGTATCCAGATCTTTTAATTGCTTCAAGCATATAGGCGAAGGGTGCCTCATTTGAGGGAATGCCATTTGGGGCAAAAGCACCTTCGTTGCCCACATTAGTCGACAGTTTATTCTCTTTGAGTACTTTAGCTAGCTGATGATACGTTTCCATAATCATTCGGATGTTTTCTACCACAGAGGTGTTCTTGCGCACTGCAGAAAAACAGTATTCTTGCAGATCAGTCGTCTCATCAGCATGTTTACCTCCTTCTATAGCGACGACCATCGGTTGGGGCAATTTGCGTAAGTCAACTCCTGTCTGATAAGTATCTACAATGTGTGCATAAAGCTCAGTCTTTTTGCTACAGGCCGCCGCATTCGCCACAGCCACAGAAACTGCTAAAACTGCATTACCACCTAGGTTCGCCTTATTGGATGTGCCATCTAAAGCAATCATGTCTTGATCAAGTTTACGTTGATCATATGCATCCATTCCTATGACAACAGGGGAAATTTTTTGAGTAATATTCGCTATAGCGCGAAGCATTCCCTTTCCATTCCAACGAGATGCATCCCCATCTGTCATCACGGTCGCCTCATGACTTCCTGCTGATGCTCCGTATGGCACAGATGCTCTGCCTTGTGCACCATCTTCCAAAGTCGCAATGACTTCAATTGTCGGATACCCACCTGAGGCAAGAATTTCCTGTGCAGCAATTGATTTGATATTCATAAGAAGAATTAATGGTAATGAATGAGTATAAGGATTCTACCATACAAGAGCATGAATGGGGTAAAGCATCTTCAGAGAGTTTGACTTTATAAGCATTATGGGGTATTATTGCAACATTGTTGCGTTTATGAAAATTGATATTCTCTACAACACAGTAAGGAAAAATGGTGGAAGACTCACGAAAGTTCGAAAAGCCATCATAGAGATTCTTGCTCATTCGAGTTGTCTCGTATCCCAAGCAGATTTGCAGTCTGCGCTTTCCGCAAAATCCATACACCCAAACCGCTCTACGCTCTTTCGAGAACTCGTGTTTCTTGTCAAACATGCTATTGTCGCAAAGAATACCATTGCCGGTGTTGATTACTACGAGTTACCTCATGACCATCACCACCACCTAGTGTGTCTCGAGTGCAAATCAATACACAAAGTACATATGTGCAATCATCTGATGAAACAAGAAAAGCAGATTGAAGCCCAAAATAAATTCACAATCACAAAGCACTCACTCGAGTTTTACGGATATTGTAAAAATTGTCAATAGTTACCGTTCATACGTGCATTATTGTTCGAGGCCTGCGAAGCGGGATTGAGAACTTCTCGATTCCCCCGCCAAGGCGGGGTCACTCGAAGAGTAATGAAGCTCAACAGATTAACACCCGTGGCATCATGAATACGGATGAACGGAATCCGCCGAAGCAGAAGCATTCATCCACGTCTTTACAACCGTGGTCTTCTGCGAAGGAGGGTGAAATTGTTACTTATGAAATATTTCAGAATAATTTTCGGCATAGCGACTCTCCTGCTTACCATCATCGTGGTATTTTCACGTATATCCAACGACATGGAAAGCCCACGCAAATTGCAGATCGTTACCACCATCTTCCCTCTGTACGATTTTGCGAGGAGTATCGGGGGTGATAAGGTTAATATCTCCCTTTTCATCCCACCAGGTATAGAGGTTCATCATTTCGAGCCTAAACCGAGCGATATTTCCAAAATCAATAGTGCGAAAATCTTTGTGTATACCGGCGCGTTTATGGAGCCATGGGTGAATGATATTGTCGGAAGCTCCAACAGCAACATCAAAGTTGTTGATTCAAGTATTGGAGTTGAACTAGTGAAGGAGAAACAAGGAGACCAGGCTGATCCGCATATCTGGCTTGATTTCGAAAATGCAAAGATAATGGCTGGCAACATCGCCAAAACACTCTCTGAGGTTGATCCGCACAATGCCCGGTATTATCAAAATAATTTGCACGCGTACCAAAGCAAACTTTCCGAGATCGATAGTAAGTATAAAGATTTATTATCTACCTGCCAGTCGAAGACGATCGTATATGGAGGTCATTATGCATTCGGGTATATGGCACGTCGCTACAATCTCACGTACACTGCCGCCCAAGGGTTCTCTCCAGATTCCGAACCTACGGCACAAGACCTTATTCGACTCACCAAAGAGATTAAAGATCATAACATTCA
>CAYUHI010000006.1:0-4674 GCA_964444485.1 uncultured Gammaproteobacteria bacterium
GATTTCTGGAGATCAATAAGAGAATCTACTGCTTCCTGTAGCATTCGTTTCTCATTGCGGAGGATAATCTCAGGTGCACCAAGCTCCATAAGTTGCTTCAGACGGTTGTTGCGGTTAATAACTCTACGGTATAAGTCATTCAAATCGGATGTCGCGAATTTACCCCCAGACAGCTGTACAACAGGTCGCAGATCAGGTGGGATGACCGGAAGAATAGTCAACATGAGCCAAGAAGGCTTAATGTTACTCTTTACAAAAGATTCCAACACCCGAGTTTTCTTTAGAAGTTTGGTCCGTTTCTCGCCACGAACTTCCAGAAGGCCTCTTTGACATGCCTCCAATGCTTGTTTCAAATCAAATCTCTCTAAAATACTGTGGAGTACTTCTGCGCCCATTCCGACTTCGGCGAATGCATCAAGCTCTTTGTCTTTCAAGAAGAGAAAGTCTTCTTCTTCGATTACGCTATACAAGGCGGCATCACGCACAATACGTATCACCCGGTCAAATGTCGCGACCACTTGTGCTTTGCGTTCGATAAATGCGTCGGTCAGTCGTTTCTGTGACTCACGTTCCTTCAGATCAATCTCTGCGAGTGTGATATCTCGTTGCTCAATCTTCGTGATTTTTTTTGAAGTGTCGTCTTTTTGCTTTTGATATTCATTCGCAAGATTGGCACGCTTAACTTCAAGCTGACCTTCCACATCTTTAATTTCCGTTTCTTTCATGCCCTCGAGGACCGCGATGGTCTCTTTCTGTTTGTCAGCGTTGACTCCGGTTACGAGATAAGCTGCGTAATAGATGACTCTTTCGAGCATTTGGGCAGGTATATCTAGAATGGCTGAGATAGGAGAGCTTGGACCTTTGAAGTACCAGATATGTGCAACAGAAGTCGAAAGCTTAATATGACCCATCCGCTCTCGTCGGACAACAGACGCAGTGACTTCGACACCACAACGATCGCATATAATCCCTTTATATCTAATTCTTTTGTATTTACCACAGTAACATTCATAATCCTTGGTAGGTCCAAAAATCCGCTCATCAAATAACCCGTCTTTCTCAGGACGAAAAGTACGATAGTTTATAGTCTCAGGCTTCGTGACTTCACCTTTTGACCAAACCAAAATATCTTCAGGTGAAGCAATGCGAATTTTTAATCCCGAGAAATTGAAATTTGGCTTTTGATCGTCCATAAGTCGTGGGTCAAGAAATAACAATGGGTAATTAGAGTGATGGGGTTTCCGAGCCGATATAGTCAACTGCTAACCCAAGTGCATTCAGTTCCTTCACGAGAACGTTAAATGATTCTGGAACGGATGACTGCGGGATTGGGACACCTTTTATGATTGACTCAAATGCTTTTTGACGTCCACGCACATCATCTGATTTAAGTGTGAGCATCTCCTGAAGAACGTGAGGTACCTGATGTGCCTCGAGTGCCCAAACTTCCATTTCTCCAAATCTCTGACCTCCCATCTGACTTTTACCTCCGAGTGGTTGTTGTGTTACAAGTGAGTATGGTCCAACTGATCGGGCATGGAATTTGTCATCAACCATATGAATAAGCTTCATGATATACCCAATACCGGTGAGCACAGGACGATCAAATTCCTGACCTGTTGCTCCATCAAATAGCTTTTGCTTGCCATCGATAGGAAGGCCAAATTTCTTGAGTTCGTTTTGAATAAACTCTTCTTTGAGACGTTCGAAAACAGGAATACTCAACTGCACTCCCTCTTTTTGTGCTATCTTCCCGAGAATGGTTTCAAATATCTGACCCATGTTCATACGAGCAAGAATGGAGGCAGGGGATATGATGATGTCCACGGGTGTTCCGTCCTCAAGGTATGGCATATCGTACTCAGGGAGTATCTTGGCTATAACACCTTTGTTACCGTGACGACCTGCGAGCTTGTCACCTACAGATATCTTTCGAAGGGAAGCTGTTTGCACAAGACAACGCTTGAGAATTGAGGGTTCAAGTTCGTTTGGATCTTTCTGACCATCGATCGTCTCGATGTTTACTACAACGCCACGCTTGCCGTAGGGGACTCGCAGAGACGTATCTTTAACATCTTTTGCTTTTTCACCGAAGATTGCACGAAGTAGGCGTTCTTCGGCGGTTAACTCTCTCTCCCCTTTGGGTGCGACCTTACCGACAAGTATATCCCCGCCCTTAATTTGAGTTCCTTCTACCACGTATCCATCCTTATCGAGGTTTGCCAAAACTTCTTCGCGAACGTTGGGAATGTCTCGAGTAAGTTCTTCGGGACCGAGTTTGGTGTCTACTACATCAGCAACAAACTCTTCCATAGTAAGTGAGGTGAACACGTCATCTTTGAGAAGTCGTTCTGACACGACAAAACCGTCTTCATATCCAAACCCATGGAGAGAGGTATATGCAATAGTAAGATTCTGTCCGAGCGCAAGCGCTCCATTCTCGACCCCCGGTCCGTCGACCACAACTTCACCTTTCTTAACTTTTTGTTTTGGTTCAACTCGTGGTCTTTGGTCAAAACACACATCTTTGTTTGTACGAGTATATCTATCCAATTTATATTCATGTTCCTTACCAGATTTACCCTTGAGTACAACCTTGCGTGCATCAACGTACCGAACGATTGCGTCTTCGGGAGCTCTAATCGTTCGACCGAGAGCAGTAGCAACATTGAGTTCCATACCGGTACCCACGAGTGGAGCTTGCGGTCGGACCAATGGGACACCTTGACACTGCATGTGTGTTCCCATGAGCGCACGTGAAGCGTCATCATTTTGGAGGAAGGGAATAAGAGCTGCGGCCACACCGATAGATTGGCGTGGAGAAATATCGATAAATTGAACTTTTGTGCTGGGGACTTCAGCGAGGTCGCCCATGTATCGAGTTACTACCGATTCATCTTTGATGCTGCCGTCTTTATCTATAGTTACATTTGCAGAAGTAATATAATATTGATCTTCATCATCAGCCTGTAAGAATGTAGTTTCACTGGTAACATAAGCTTTCTTACCTTTGGTAACTACCTTAAGGTACGGAGTCTCAAGGAATCCATATTTGTTCACCCGCCCGTACATCGCCATATAAGTTACTACACCGATGTTTGGACCTTCAGGGGATCGGATAGGGCAAATGCGACCATATTGTGAGGCTGCGATGTCACGAATAGAGAAGCTTGCTCTCTCTTTTTCAATTCCCCCGGGGCCTGCCACGGTAATACGTCTGAGGTTGTCCAGTTCTGCAAGAATGTTGGTCTGATCAATGATATTGGAAAGTTGAGAAATACGGAAAAAGCTATTAATTGCTGAGGCAATGGGTTTGGTATTTATAACTTGTGCAGGGGCGACCTGAGTTTCCATAGAAACAAGACTCATCCGTTCACGGACTTCTTTTTCAGCTCGAACCATGCCGACACGAATACTATAAAGACTTACAATTTCGCCTACGGTACGAAGCCGCCTATTGCCAAGATGATCAATATCATCAAATCCCTGTTGGTTTTTACTGATGTTCAGAAGTGTCTTGAGCGTCGCGACTACATCTTGCTTGCTTAGGAGATGATTCTCAGAAACGTTCTCAACATCAAGTCCCAGACGTCTGTTTAGTTTGTATCTCCCAACTTCACCGAGTGTGTACCTTTTGTGGTCGAAGAAGACCATGTTGAGTGTTTTGTAGGCATTCTCGACTACGAGCGGTTCGCCTGGTTTAACTTTCCGATAAAATTCCATTACCGCATCTTCACGGGAATGCGTTCGGTCTTTTTTCAAAGTGGGCATGAGGTACTTCTCTACAAGCTCCTGGTCAACATCATGAAAGAGTGATCGAATAGCAGTTTGGTCATCGCCATCAAAGAGCTTGAGGAACACCGTAGCCAGCATTTTTCGCTTGCGATTTATTTTCGCTTCGATCAAACCTTGTTTATTTATCGTGAAGTCCAACCATGCACCGATATAGGGACGTATCTCAGCATTGTAGAGAGTGAGACCAGTTGTCTTGTCAATCTCGGCAGTGAAGTATACTCCAGGTGACCGCACAATCTGACTGATGACCGCGCGTTCGATACCATTGATGATAAACGTCCCTCGGTCTGTCATGATAGGGAGATTGCATAAGTACACATCTTGAACTTTCGTTTCATCTGCACGCTTATTATGCAACTGAAGTTTGACATATGCAGGGCGGTCATAGGTAAGTTTTTTCTTTCGGCAGAGTTCAATATCGTACCGAGGCTTGCCGTATGAAAGGTCGAGAAATTGAAGAGTGAACTTTTTACCCGTGTAGTCGTCTATCGGGAAAAAGCCTTGGATTGTCTGTCGGAGGAGATTATCTTCGAAGTTTTTCCATGACTGTCGTTGGACTTCTATGAGGTCGATTTTATCAAGTCCGCTTTCCCGAGTCCCGAGCTGAAGCATTGGTAACGTGGGGTTATGATTGACTTGAGTTTTTGCCATAGAAGCATGGAAAAGCCGTTGACAATTTTTAAAGCATACAACAGAAGACACCGCCGTCTGAGGTAGTCATTATACTCAATGTATATGTCATGTCAACTGTATTTTATCAATCAAAAACCACCCCGTTTAGAAGGGGTCAATATGCCATCGATTTGATCAGGACTGTTCCTTCTTTGACCAATAGATATTTGCACGTAATAACGAGTCAAACGTCCCCGCATCTTCCCA
>CAYUHI010000006.1:4774-18660 GCA_964444485.1 uncultured Gammaproteobacteria bacterium
GCAAGTATGATTCCTTTCATAGATGTGAATATTGTAGGAGTGTTCGCATGAAAAGCAAGTTCAAACGTGCGATCAATAGTTGGCAAGCGTGAGTGCGAGAAAAATTATCGCAAAGCCGATAAGCATATATTCGAGGATCACTTTTAAACGAAGAGTCTTGGTGAGTATGTGATGATAAATACCCCAACAAATATAAAAGATAGTGAATGCAATAAACAAAAATATTTGCATCCCGCGTATGCCAGCAAAGATCCGAATCGTAAGAATGAAAAATACTGTGGCAGTGAACATAAGCAGATAGTCGAAAAGGTGCTTGTGCCACATTTCTTGTCGTATGTGATTGAGGAGTATTTTCATATTAAAGTATTGCGCCCCGTCCGAGGAAATAAATTCCAATAAGTACACCAATCAAGAAAATAATATGTGCAATGTGTTTTCCACGATGTTTATAAAACTGTGTCCTACTTACATGAAAGAGGTCGATAACAAAGATAAGGATCAGAAATGCGATTGCAACTGCTGAGAGGAATCGGAATACCGGAAAAAGATTGATAAACGGACTCCCAGTCTTTATGTTAACGCCGGATGGCGGAGCTACATTGACTTGTTTGGTCAAGGCGGGAGAAACCCGAGGAACATCGGCCTGCAGACCAGATTTCGAAATTTGTGATCGGGTTGGAACCACTCGTCCACGAACGGGGATCGGCGTCAGAGCATCGGTTGTAGCACTGTTAACGACTGGTGTACTTTGTGCAGAAGCTGTGTTTTGTAAAGCAACACCTGATTTGCTTCCAAACATCTGAACAACAAGAGTTGTATCTTCTCCCGAAAGATTGCCATTGAGAATTGCTACACCAATGTCTTTGTAATTGCCGTTCAAGATGTTGGCCCGATGAGATTCAGAATTCATCCATGCGTTTACTACGCTACCACTGTCCATGAAATTCTTTGCAAGATTTTCCCCGGCATATTCATATTGGTATCCAGCATTCAAAATAAATTTCCATGGTGTCTCACCACTGGGTCCGAAATGTGACCAATATCCTTGAGCGATCATATCTTGTGCCTTTGCGAGTGCTGCTGAAGTAAGCTGACTGTCGTAAGTGAGTGATCCAAGTCCAGATGATTGTCTTTGAGCATTTGTCAGCTCTATCACCCGATCGGGACTTATGTCTGTTGCAAATCCTAACACATTACTCGTTTGCGATGCGATATTACGAAGGATCACAAATGACATAACAGCAATCACTAAATATGCGGTGAGGGCAGTATGTGATAGCAGACCGGGTTGGTGATTGTTATGGTGTCCTGGTATGAAGAGATGACGGATGACTCTTTTGAGTTTTTTCATAAAGCAATATGAGGCAGTATACAGAAAAGATTCCTATAGAGTCAATAAGAACGTCTTGATACTTACCAGTTCTTGTCGGGACAAACAATTGATGCAGCTCATCAGTGACTGCATATAATAATGCACATACCCCGGCATACATAACAGCTTTTCTGAGGGTGATACCATGCATGTTTTTTAGAAACGCGAATGTATTGAGCACCATGAGGATGGCATATTCGATGACATGAAGTGATTTAAAAAAAAAGAAATTTGTCCAATATTCTTCGCTCACTTCGACTCTTTGTCTACTGGAAAGAATGAATATTGTAGCCATCCATACGACAGAAAATACTATCCAAACATATCGGGGTATACGGGATTGGATTCGTGATACAAATTCCATAGTTTAAAGGATTGAAAACCCCCTACCATCATACACAAACTCATCAGAAAGAGATAGAGAACAATCGGCAAAATATTTTCCGATTGGTCAGCACTACCACTATCATTCAAACTCTGCGAAAAAGCATTCGGCGTATGTGCATCTTCAGAGGTTTCACTCGTTTGAGGAGTATAGTTCAGGCTTTCGCTTCCGTCACTTGGGGTGCGTGATGTTGCAAGACCGAGTACATCACCTGACTGTTTAGAGCCTCCAGTTGTCGACTGCATGTTGCCAAGACTTACGCGTGTTGTTGGAGTCGGGGTTTTTGACTTCGTTGGCGTTGGTGTACGGGTCGGCTCGGGGGTCGGAGTTGGGGTGTTTGTTGGCTGCGCGATACAAGAATAGTTATACCTGCCTGGCGAGGAATTCTGAAGACACCAGTCCGAAAAACTAGCAGGTGATCTCCCCCAACTGGCTCCTTTATCAGAGTTTTCATACGCGAAATGATCCGCGACATCACCTGAAGGATACAACAGGAGAATCTCCTCATTTGTATTATTCATTTTGTCACTGGTTAGCTCCACGATAGCATATCGATATGCTTCGAGTGTAATATTTACAGATGCAATTGTTTGGTCTGCGGCATCTCTAATCTTCCAATTTGCGAGGGTGACAGGGTAGCGATTGTCGTTGTAGAGCTCGAGCCATTCATGTTCACCGTTATTCGGGTTTACGTAAAGTTCTGAGAGATACACGTTACTTGGTGTTGAGACTGGAGTTGTCAGTGGAGAAGGTGTGGGTGTGGGAGTGTTTGTACTGGCACGATTTAAACTAAGACAAGGGTTGTTGACCGAACCTTTGCTTGGTGTTTGTGCGCAGAGCATATCTTCATATATCGACTCACGACCCCACGAAATATCAATATCTGAAGTATCATACATAAATATCTCAACCTCATGTCCATCCGCGTTTATTAGCCGTATAGAATCTCCAGTATTGTTGAAGATGGGACTAGGAACATCAATTGCGATGTATCCATGTGCAGGAATAGTGACACTAAAACGTATTGGAGGTGAACCGCCATCAATAAGGTCATCGATATACCAATTTGAGAGGATATATGGCTCTGTTGCGTCGTTGTACAACTCAACCCATTCGTACCCGGTAGAAGGATGCACCATTACCTCCGAAATGTATATGAGTGGAATAGGAGTTGGTGTACTTGTGAAGGAAGGTGATGGGTTGAAAGGAGTGGGAGAGGGGGTGAGAGAAAAACTCGGTGTAGGTGTGAGGGTGATCGTGACATGAGCGGTAGGTGATGGAGTGTTTATGGGGGTTGGGGTTGAAGTATCTGAAGGGGTAGGAGAGGGGACAAATAGAGTACAGTCAGTATGTGTATCATTTGAAAGGCCTAATGAATTAGGAAGTAATGTGAAAACTCCTTCTCCATCGGGACTTCGGGAATAATTTGTGCCTGCCGGTGCACTTTGCGTATATGCATAACTATCGATAAGGTGTCCTGCAGCAGATGTCGGAGGGGCAGTAGCGTCAAAGAGTCTTGCAGTGTCAGGAGAGGACGTGTTGAGATTGAGTGAGCCTCTGATCACCACGCATGTTTGTGGTTGGAGGGGAGGCTGGTTGGCGATGGTTAGATAGGTTGTGCCTCCACTATCATCTAAATACCAACTATTAATATCAATTGTTTGAGATGAATTGTTATAAAGCTCAACTGCCTGGGGATTGGCAAAGGTGTCAAATTCATTAATAACTATCTGGGCATAGGTTGACTCTGGAATGAAGAATAAAAGTGCGAAGATGAAAAAAAGCAAAAGAACAATTTTCCAATTCGTTATTCGCATTAATCCAAAAATACAAATTTACAACTCATTGTTCAAATACCGCATATCGACCTGATAAGGCATAGTAATCTGAAAGCTTAAGATCTGGTCCATATACTGGATCATTCATAATATAATCACCGTCTACTTTTTTCTTAAGCACAACATAATGTCCCTGGTTTCGTACCGATGTGATAACGGGAATTCCTCTATCTAGATAGCCATCAATATCACCATATGATATTTCATGGTAGCGAAGTCCTCCTGGCCATGAGCCATTGAATGTGTTCGGCACGCAAGCATACGCCGTGGCGTATGAAGTCGGAAAACAACCTGAAGAGGGGCCGCCATAGAAGTACTTTGCATTACTTGCAAAATATGTGGGGTTTACATCATGTCCGTATTGCTTGAGTACCATGGCAAGCGACGAGATAAAACATCCCACATCTAACACAGATTCACCAGAGTCACCAATTTGCATCCCAGCCCATCGCTCGTCACGTTGCGAGTAGTACCAACCACCTTCACCGGTACCAAGCGCATTCGCTGCTATCACATTAGTTCCGGTGGAAGCGAAAAAGTTTTTGAATGCTGCAAGTTGTCGTTGTGCTTCTGAAATAATACTTTGATATTCATTTTCACGATTCTGTGTGGCAGAAATGAGTATTTTTTTTGCGGTCTGTTGTTGCTCAAGGTTTGCTTTTTGCGATGCAAGAACATCTTGTAACTTCGTGAGTTCTATTTTTCTTTGTTCTCGTTGTTGTTTTGCCTCCTCGAAATTAAGTTTCGTTTCTTGCGTTTGGATAAGGAGACGTTGTCTATTGCTTTGGGCGAGTGTATGGTACTTCACAGAGTTAAGCATCTCGTTGGCTGTTTTAGAATTCAATAAGAGGTCTATGAGTGTAGCCTTACGTTGTTTATATGTTTCATAGGTCGTTGCGAGAAACATCTTCCACTGCTCATCCAGCCGTACGTCGAGAGAGTCGATTCTACCGGTTAATATTGCTGTTTCTTTTTCCACTGTCGTGATCTTATTTTCCGTCTCCTGAATGCGTAGTTCAGTAACATATGCTTGTGTATCAAGATAATCCAACTGACTTGCGAGGGTATTGCGTTGACGCCGAGTCTCTTCTAGCTTGCGCTGATATTCAGTAATTTTCCCTTCTAGCTTTCCTTTTTCACTGTCTGCAAGCGAACTTGCAGCCGAGGTTGGAGATGGGGTTGGGGTATCTGTCTGGGCAAAAACACCCCCAAAGATGGGGAAGACAATAAGCAGAAGAGTTAGAAAAAATGAAACCACGAATGGCATAGGTTCACCGTATCATATTTATTCAAGTTCTGCAAGGAAGAATTATGGGTCAATTATTGGATATATTTTTGAGTAGCAACGCGGGTTGCAAGTATACTAATGGAGATAACATATAGAATTACGAGACCACAAAGACCACCGACCGTCGCAAGGCTCAAAGGCCATATCTGGATATGTACTTGTTGTATCATAATAGTTAGCGTGTTGATTCCTGTCAAATAACTGTTGATTGCGTCCCGTACCCCAAACAGCAAAGCTCCGTATGCGCCGCAAGCAGCCATCGAAGATACAAAGGATATGATAATCCCTTCATCGAAGAAAGGTTTTGATATCTTTCCTGAGGTCGCCCCCAAGAGCTGATGCAGTTCTATCTCATCTTTTCGTAATGCAATTTTGAACATTACCATGGTAATGAGCGTTATGAAGGTCATGAGTGCGAGATATGTTGCAAGGATTATAATGCTCATACGAAGTATCTTCGTAATTGTCACAAGTCTGTCAACCGTCTCCTTCTCAAACTGAATTTCATCAATACCCTGTTCCTTTTCCAAATATTTCGCCGTTGAATCAAGATACTCAGGACGCTTTGCCTGGATATAGAGTGAAGGAGGGAAATTTTCAGCACTCGTCATCTCGAGGAGTAGCGGATTGTTTTTATTTTGAGATTTGTAAAACTCAAAAGCTTTTTGTTTATCGACATATTCGATGGTACTTATCTTATTTGTTTTCATGAGATTTTCTCTAATACGGAATATATCACCTTCTGGTGTGGTAGGTTTGAAATACACGATAACGGGAATCTGTACCTCAACCCTGTTGAATATAGACATGAGGAAACCGGTCGCAGAGAGTGAAACGAGCAAGAGGAAAGCACCGAAAAACTGGAGAAGAAACACACTTATAGATTGGAATGGTGTGCGACGTATGTTGTTGAAAATATCTCTCATAGAACACAGATTAACTTTCATTCTTTGCACCATGGTCATCAACAATCTTTCCCTGGTCAAGTTTAATTATTCTTTTTTTCAAACTTCCTACAACATCCACATTATGAGTTGCTATGACGATGGTGCGATGATCTGCAAGCGTGACAAATAATTTCATCACGTCCCAAGTAGTTTTTGGATCGAGATTACCGGTTGGTTCATCTGCGAGAATAATCCGTCGGTCACCTGCAAGGGCTCTTGCTATCGCAACGCGCTGTAACTCGCCTGCAGAAAGTTGAAGTGGGAATTCCAATGCCTTGTTTTCAAGACCAACACTCTTCAGGCTATTCATGACTTCTGCTTTGTAAAATTGGGTGGGAACGTCCTTGACCTTCAGGGCAACGAGTACATTCTCAAAAATATTTTTATATGGCAGGATCTTGAAATCTTGAAAAACGAAACCGATGCTTTGTCGCAATTCTGCGAGTTTATTTCTTTTTTGTTTGTATACGTTCACGGCAGGGTCACCCACCTCAACACTTCCCTCATTGGGTTTATGCATACCCATAACAGTGTAAAGAATGGTGCTTTTCCCGGCACCAGAAGGCCCTACTAAGAAAACAAATTCATTTGTTTTCACCACAAAAGAAACATCCCGAAGCGCAGAATGACCATTGCCGAAAGTCACGGTGACATGTGAAAAAGAAATCATTGCAATCTTGGAAAGAAATAAATCATTTCACCACTTCGACATATCCTACATCCATGAGCCAACCAGTTTTCTCACCTGCATACGTCTGGCCCCACACCTGGACTTTTTTACCTACATACATTGAAAGATCTGCGGTGCTTGAAGTGAGATACGCAGTCTGATCCTTGGCACCTCGTTCAAGATGAAAACTTCCTTCCCCCTCAAATCCTCCTTCTCGTAACACTCCAGTTGCTGTATCGGTAAAAGTCTTTTTGTCAATAATGCCCGCCTTGGTATCTGACTGCACTACCTCTACGGCATTTTTCGTATTTCCAGGTCGCCCCGATTGAGTCCTGAGATTCGCTAACATGAACCCGGTAACCGAACCAAGAAGAAAAATAAATACCAATATCGCCCCTACAACAGACGGCGGAACAAGAGCCCTTTCAACGACGGGTTGAATAACCTCATTGGGGGTTGATGTTTGAATTTCTGACATAGATATTGCTCAGGATAGCAAAACATCTGAAGTTATGCAATGGCAGCAAAAAAAGTCGTCAGCAATCAGAGGCAATCTGGGATGGAAAGAGGATCAAAGGACATTCAAGATAACGCTGTATTATGGTTCGAGTCCCGCGAAGCGGGGTCGAGAACTTCTCGACCAGCTCGAAGCATAACATGCAACGACGATGAGTCACTAATATCATAAAAACCTGATAGCTTGATAGCCAAATATGCTATGTTCCTGGTCGTTTCAGGTATGCTTCGATGAAAGGGTCGAGTTCCCCGTCTAGCACGGCTGTCGTATCTGAAGTTTCATACTGTGTGCGCAGATCCTTTACCAGCTTGTAAGGGTGCAGCACATAGGATCGTATCTGGCGACCCCATCCAGCAATTTTTTCAGTTTTAAACTGATCCTGTGCTGAGTTCAACTCATCTTGTTTCATTTGCCATAATTTAGACTTAAGAATGTTGAGTGCAGTGTCTCGATTCTGGCGCTGTTCTCTTTGGGTTTGACAGGTGACAACGATTCCTGTTGGCTTATGAGTAAGTCGTACCGCAGTAGCAACCTTATTCACGTTCTGTCCTCCATGTCCACCCGCACGGAAAAACTCCCACTCGATATCTGTCTCTTTCACTTCAATGTCATCGCCCTGGTCAATGATGGGTAATACCTCAACAAGCGCAAAAGATGTTTGTCGAAGTTTGTCAGCATTAAATGGTGATTGGCGAACAAGTCGGTGGACACCTGCCTCTGAGTGTAAGAGACCATAGGCGAATTCTCCACGAACGTTCATGACTACTGTCTTTATACCTGCTTCTTCACCATCGATCCAGTCAATAGTCTCTGTGGTCCAACCCTTTTTTTCGAAATAGCGCAGATACATACGGTAGAGCATTTGAGCCCAGTCCATGGCTTCGGTACCACCTTGTCCAGCGTGGATGCCAAATATACAATCTCCCGAATCGTGAGGGCCTGAGAGGAAGAGTTGGGTGCCATACGCTTCGATAAGCTTGCGTGCTTCTTCGGTCTCGTCACTTTCTAGGTACAGTTGCATCATCTCTACGTCATCAATAGTCTTCTTGATTTTCGCAATCTGCTGCATGATGTGTTTCGCTTCGTCAGGATTGCTCCAGAGTGCACTGTCATATGTTTTCGCTTCGAGTGCTTCAAGGTCCTTTTTTTTCTGTGGAAGGTTAATCTTTAGTTGAATGGCCTCATACTGTTTGTGGATGTCGTCCATAATGGCAATTATAGCAATAGCACCAGTAAACAGAAACAGTAGACGGTAACAGTAAACGGTAGTTAGGAAACTACGTGGTAAAAAGAACAACAGGAATCAAACATGCTACTCATCCAACTCCCTGGGATACACGTCACCTGCTTGTGAGACGTGACGTCATTTAATATCTTTCCCAATGATGATGATCACATCTACGGTCTCCTCTGCTGGCAAATCAGTGACTTTTGGACTCGTCAGGAGATCCTTCACATCGCCGAGTATTATGTCTTTGAGATACATTTTATCCGGATTGACCTGCACTTCGGATTGCTCGTAATCGTACTTACTCGCATTCCCCGTCGTTACATCGGTATATCCTTTTCCTTCCAGAAGTGTCTTGACACCACTTGCCTGTCCAGCCACCCCAGTACCATTGAGTACTTTTATCGATACCTCTTCTTTCTTTACTTGTACGGTTGGAGTAGGTGTTGGTGGAGGCTCGGTGGGTTCAAGTGTCGGTGTTGCGGTTGGAGCTGTTGCAAAGGGCAGAGTAATTCCTCCGCCATTTCGGTTGTTTGCGATGAGATAGAAGACCCCAAACGTGACGAGAAAAATAACTACAAACAGCAATATCTCTTTCGGGAATCGGAATTGTTTGGTAGTTTCGCTGGTGATCATAGATGTTTTAGAGGAATGAGTAATTGGGTTTTGAATATTTACGTTTTGCTGCTTCCCCCCTATTTTAGCATATGGAAAGGCTTTAGAATCACAAACAGCGACGAATGCTCCGAAGACCTCGCTATACGTTAGCACAGGGAACAGTATCGCTCCTTCCCCCTTTCCTTGTATTTGATCGAGATATTCTTTGTAGAAATTCGGAATAATCCTTTTGAGAGGGTTAGTCCAAACGCCAACATTTTTCGTGAATGTATCCTGACGCAACTTCTCTGAGTCTCCTCCTGATATCACAATGCGACTGAGTTTAGATATCTTCGCGGATACCTCATTGCTTTTCTGGTTGAGAAAAGCCTCAAGGTTTTCTCGGGTGATGTTTCTTTTGTACCACGGAGCCATTTCAGTGAGGGGTCCATATGTATCATAGACCATACCATTAACATCATTGTTTTCGTAGCATACATAGAGAATATGCTCTAACTTATCCAACCGCAATGTACGCTCAAATGTTGTGTAATATGCAAGGTGTTCGGGCACGATGTTCACAAGCTTATACTCAAGTAGTTCAAGGGCAAGCGAGACGGTGGTAAGTTGTGCTTTTGGCAGGGCATACACAAAACCTATTTTTTTATTATCAAATTCCCGCACAAACATCTCCAAGGTATATTCGTTCAATGTAAGCTTGTGCTGGCTCTGAAACTGCTCTTTGAGGTAGACGTGATATGCGGTCTTATCAGTTTCCATCGGTATATCAGTACGAAAGAGGGTATACACACTGCTATCCAATGCAAGTGTAACTTCTGTATCCTTGAATGGTTTTCCATTCACAGACAGTGTTTCTTTGAGTGCTGAAGTGAGTTGTTCGACTGACCCAAATTCTCCTCCGTCAATCAATTTCTTTTCAAATGTCTTCTCACTCCAATAGGAGTCTACACTCCCGAGCATACCCTTCTTAATCTGGAGTCCCTGTATTTTTTGGGCTTTAATACTGAGAGAAATCATGCATTCATAGTAGAACAATCCAAATCGTTTTGCAAGAAGGAAAGTAAAAGAAGGCTAATAGCTAATAGCGAATGGCCCTTCGATTCAGCTCAGGGTAAACTCCTGGCGAATGGCAAGAACACGAGTCACGAGACATGTAACGCGAAACACAATAGATCAAGTCTGACGACTGTTGACTTTGGACTGTTCCTGTATAATTCGAGCATGGCGAGTCAATCGGTAGTAGATGAGATAAAACAAAAAGTCGATATCGTCGACTTGGTGGGCTCATACATCTCACTGAAACACGCAGGCAAATATTTTAAGGCTAACTGCCCTTTTCATCAAGAAAAAACCCCTTCATTTGTTGTATCGCCCGACATCCAGAGGTGGCATTGCTTCGGAGCATGTCATGAGGGCGGAGACATCTTTACGTTTGTGATGAAATGGGAGGGGGTATCCTTCGCAGAAGCGCTCCGTTTGCTTGCGGAGCGAGCGGGAGTATCTTTGAACGATCAGACAAAAGTCGCAGGATATCAGGATCCTGAGACAGAAAAGAAAATGAAGATCTTCACCATCAACGAACTCGCTGTCAAATATTATGCATATCTACTTCAAAATGCTGACATAGCAGAAGGTGCGCGAGCGTATCTTGTTGACCGGGGGTTACCTGAGGCGACCATCCGCTCATTTCAGATTGGGTACGCTCCTGAGGCTTGGGCCAATCTGACTGAGTATTTACGAAAAAAGGGATTCACAGATCAGGAACTTATGCCTTCAGGACTTTTTATCCAGGGAGAACGGGGGATATATGACCGTTTCAGAGGGAGACTAATGTTCCCGATCCAAAATACCCGCGGTCAGGTCGTGGGATTTTCTGGACGTCTAATTAAACAAAATGTGACAGAAAAAGACGGTGGCAAATATATTAACTCCCCAGAGACTTTGGTCTACCACAAACGTGAGAGTTTGTTTGGGTTTTTTCACACGAAAGACGATATCCGCAAAAGTAACACAGCGATTGTGGTCGAAGGGGAGTTTGACATGCTTACTCCATATGTCAAAGGTATTACAAACATTGTTGCTATCAAGGGCTCAGCCTTTACCGAAGATCAGTTACGCATACTCAGGCGATACTGTAGTCGGATAATATTGGCACTGGACAATGACCTTGCCGGTTTTGAGGCGTTGCGCAAATCAACACTCGATGCACAACAATTTGGTTTTGAGTTATATGTGTGTGCGATACCTGAGGGAAAGGATCCAGATGACGCTGCTCGCAGGAACATCGCACAATTTAAAGAAGCCATACACCACCCCGTTCCTGTGTACGACCATATTATTGATACCCTGTACGCTCGAGTAGATGAAAAAGATCCATTCTCCAAAAAACACTTTATCGAAGGTGTTATCCCTTTCATCGATATGATAGAAAACCCCATCGTACGTACCCACTATGTCCAGAAAACTGCAGGACTTCTCAAATCAAATGAAGATGCGGTACTCACACTTCTGCGGGATTACAAAAAAGGCAACAGACGTACTCTTGTGAAGACTGTGCTACCGGATGATGATCAGAATAAGCATCAGGACAGATCCGAAATACTGGCGAAGCGTATACTTTCGGTGCTTCTGACAAATACACTTTCATCCAACGTCCGGACAATGGTACTTGAACTGCTCACTCCAGAAGATTTTCCATTGATTTCTCACCGACTCATATATGAGAACCTCCAACAGTATTTCACACAACATACAGACTTTGAGCCGTCGACATTTACTGCAAGACTGAACGCAGAGTTACGCCCGGTGTCAGATGAGCTTTATCTTTATGCATCAACCATCGAACAGAGTGATGATAAGTATCTCACTCGTCTGGCACTCGAGTTTAAAAAATTCAACATCTCTCAAGCCATGCAAATCCTCGCAAAAAGTGAGGGGGGAGATGGCATTGATGCCAGACTGCAGGACCTGAATGCGCAGCTTGTTGCGGTAGAAAAAAGACTCTCTGTACTGTAAAATATAGGTTGGTTAGTATTTCCATGCACGTGCAGCGGTCCGCCATATAGGAGGACAAATCGCCCACGTAACCGTATGGGTTTTGCTGTAGTGCAGGAAAATAACACTCTCTATGGCAAAAACAAAAACTACGAAAAAACTAAAGAAAACATCTCCTAAAAAGAAAAAAAATACCCGTAGTCCGGTGGTAAAGTCTGCGTCAAAATCGAAATCATCCAAATCGGCGCCTCATAAGAATGTGAAAGTAGTCAAGTCGCCCCCGAAGTCAAAACAAACAAAGCACTCGAAACCTCCCAAGATAGTCCTACAACCTTTCGGAAAAAAGACATCTGCATCCAAACACGTAGAGGTAAAACTGCTGAAATCAGCACGTGACTTGCTTCGCCAAGGGAAAGAAGACGGATTCCTCGTACAGGATGATATCATGATGATCTATCCTGAGCCAGAACACCATATAGATGAGATTGATGAGTTTTTCATACAAGCGTTTGCGCAAGGCATCGATATATTTGAATCCATCTCTACCCGTGACGATGCAGATGTCTTCAAATCTGCAGAAGAGATGGAGCACGAGCTCGAACAGTTGGTAGGATTCAAACATGGCGAGTCTCTCGACCCTATCAAAAAATATCTGAAAGAGATAGGGAGAACTCCACTTCTTTCATTTGAAGAAGAGATAGCCCTTGCCAAAGGATATGAGAAGGGTGACATGGCATCCAAAGAGAAACTCACTCGGGCCAACTTGCGATTAGTTGTATCTATCGCCAAAAAATATCTCGGGAGACGTCTCTCATTTCTTGATCTTATCCAAGAGGGGAACAAAGGGTTGATACGAGGTGTGGAGAAATATGATTGGCGTCGTGGATATAAGTTTTCAACGTACGCCACCTGGTGGATACGTCAAGCAATTACTCGCGCAATAGCTGACCAGTCCCGTACTATCCGAATACCTGTGCACATGGTGGATCAGATCAACAGATTCTATAAGACTCAACGTAGACTCGCGCAGAAGCTCGGCAAAGAACCCGATGTGAAACAGATCGCCAAAGAGATGGAGATACCTGTGGATGATGTAGAAAATCTCATGAAGATATCACAGCAACCCAAGTCACTCTCAACACCTGTTGGGGAGGATAAAGAAGCAACCCTCGAGCAGTTTGTGGCAGACACGAGTCAACCCACCATGTATGACCGTGTGAGTCGCGAACTCTTGAAAGACGCAGTGGTTGATGTGCTCGAGACCCTTTCTCCTCGTGAGAAAAAGGTATTGGTCATGCGCTTCGGACTCGACGATGGAAAACCAAAGACACTTGAGGAAGTAGGAAAAGAATTCAAAGTCACGCGCGAACGGATACGTCAGATCGAAGCCAAGGCAATACGAAAACTCAAACACCCGACACGGGCGCGGAAGCTACGCGACTACCTTGAATAGATTGCTGCTGTGTTTTTCGACATCTTCTGATACGATTAAACCGATGAAAGAATCTAAAAACTCTCAGGGCCGTCGAAATGTCTCTCAGACGCAAAAAGCTTTCAATGTGTGGGGGATAGTGCTCGCAATCTGGGCGGTGTATCGGGCTACTGTTGGTGCTGCAGCACCTATGTTTTTTGATGAGATTATCCTGAAACCTCTTCTTTTTATCGCTCCTGTTCTATTCTATATCAAGACGTTTGAACACAAAACACTGGCAGAGGGACTGTGGGTTGACCTTAAAAACGCACTAAAACATATCCAAGTAGCACTCCTTATCAGTATTCCGGCAGCAGTGTTGTACTTCGTATGTATCATCTTTGGGTGGAGTCAGGTATCTTTGGAATCGGTTCCATTACTCATAGTCATTGCGTTTGGCATGTCGATCTCCGAAGAAGTGCTATCGCGGGGATTTGTGGCGAGGCATATCTGGGAGGAAAGTCATAGTGTCGTGAAAACCGTAATTCAATCCAGCATCATGCACATGTTTCTGCGGATACCTCGTATTATGACAACTCCTGCACTCTTTGGAAATAA
>CAYUHI010000006.1:18760-26285 GCA_964444485.1 uncultured Gammaproteobacteria bacterium
ACATGTTTCTGCGGATACCTCGTATTATGACAACTCCTGCACTCTTTGGAAATAAGCTTGTTCTCTTTGTTATAGCGGATGTGACTTTGAGCGTAGTATTGACAGTGGTATTCTTGTGGCGCAAGAGTCTCGTACCAGTCATTATCATCCGATTTTTGTACTCATTCTTACTTATGAGTATGCTGGTGTAGTCATGCGTGTAACGACGATTACGAATCTTGTTCATCTGCCTAACTCGCTTTGGATATTACTTACACAATCAGGTATTTTTTTTGCACGAAACGATGATCTAACACGTTGTATTGCAGCACTCATACACAAGCCAGACTCACAATTTTCTTAATCATCGCACCGAGGTGATGTCACCCCCCTTTCATTTTCTGTAGTGGGAGTCGGATGTATCTGAAAAAGAGATATTCAACTCTCTGCATACCTTGTGCAAACTTGTTTGTAAAATACAGTTGGTTACGGAATGCCGTAGCATTGATCTGAGATCTTGAGTATTCGGCTCCGATATCTGTCTCGTGGTGATGCTCAACGATAATACTCGAGGCGAAACGTATGTGCCAGCCTCTGAGTTTTGCACGGTACGAAAGGTCAACGTCTTCCCAGTAGAACGGACTATATGCTTCGTCAAATCCGCCCAGTTTGTCCCACATAGATTTTCTAATGAGTGAAGATCCACCTTCTGCAAAGGCTGTGCTTTGAAGCTCCAATTTCCCCCGTTTACGGGACGAGCAATTTTCCCTGCTTACGGGACGAGCAATTTCCAATTCAGAGGGTAAACCTTTGTGGTGAAAAAGACCGTCTTTGAAATAGAGCTCATTTCGCCCGACCATCCGACCATCTTTTTCTTTTTGGGCAAACCCTACCCCAAAAAGTTCAGGGTTTTCTGCGAATGCAGGTAGGGCCTTCGCCCACGAATCGTCAATGAGTTTTACATCACTATTAAGCAAGAGAATATATTCTTCTGATGCCTTTCTGACACCCACATTGACGCTTCGGCTAAAGCCCAGGTTATCTTTGTTATTGATCCAGGTAATACTACGAGCGGTAAGATCTAGAGAAGGTAAATCCTCAGGTAGATGGGAAAGGGGATTGTCGTTCACAATAATTATTTCGCAATCTCGCAAGAAGGGCATGTTATGCTGAAGATTCTTGACGAACTTGTTCAACATTTTATAAACCGGTATGACTACTGAAACTTGCATATAGAATGAACTGTAAATAATGAGCAGTTCTTGCACTCGAAACAAGCTCTAGATTGTCCCTCAAAGCGGGATCTGGCTCTGTAGGACAACGTCGTTGTTACATGTCATGGTGAGTGCCGACTTCGTCGTGCATTCACGATACAATCGGAACCTATCGAATCCATAATCCCTAATTAACGTGAAATAATTCTGCCATTGTTTTGTCAAACGCTTCAGCTGAAAATCTTTCAGTCACTGTCTTACGTCCATTTTCTCGAACAGTTGACTGCAACTTAGCGTTGCGATTGGCATGTATCACTTTTTCATTCAACTCATGAAGTGTTTTAAATGTGAATCCGTTTTCACCATCCTCTATCACCTCCCGTATACCTCCTGATTTGTAACAAAATGGAATACATCCATAAGACATCGCTTCAAGCGGTGTTATCCCAAGATGTTCAGTCCGTTGGGGGTGAGAGGACTCATTCACTTGCCAACCTGCGAAGTGCAAATAATAATCTGCACGTGAATACCAGTGCTCAAGCTCAGATGACGGAATGTTGGTTTTAAAGATTACATTGGGGTAGTTAATCGACAATTTACGGAGAGACTCGAAATACCTTTGATCTTCTTTTTTAAGACCGCCTACCAGAACAAGTTTACTTCTCGCGTATGATGGGTGTTGGTTTACGAAGTTCACAAACCATGCAACCGCTGCATCATGTCGTTTTGAATGGAGCTGAGTGAAGAATCTTCCAACACTCAAAAACGTGAGCGAAGTTCCAGGATGCTCACCAGTACGGGGATTTTGATGCGGTTCTACGATAGGATATACCACATGCGCATTTACCCCCCAATTCAGGAGATGTTGTTGGGTGAAATGCGAGTTGCACACCCAAAGCCAATTCAAAGTGCGCAATCTATTCTTAAGATCCATTTTGTAAAGTTTCCGCTCGGGCACCATACAAAATCCGATGGTATGTCTGGCAGTTGAGAAAAAATATGAGCCGTCGGTGACATACACGAGCACGTCAAACTCCCGAAGTATCGAAAGTCGCTTAAGTGGTTTATAGCTGGTGAGCTTAGGAAGCCATCTGATGTTGGCTGGCAAACTAATAGAGAGTTTATCAACGAGAGTCTTGCGCAAGTCAGCGTCCCAAAATATGGTGAGCTCATACCCATGACGGATAAAGTAATTGCAGATCTGGAAGGCGTGTCTCTCGCCGCCTCCAACTACATCAAGATACGGATTCCAGAGTGCAATTTTTTTAGACATATGAGACGGAGACAAAATAATAATCAATCGAGCAAAAAACCCAGTCTTCTTCGAGATCACTGACTGTAAGGTTACTTGGCTTTGTCTGAGATGTGGGTTTTTTCATAGAGATAGAGATAGGTTATTGTTTTTGAGTAAGCTTGGTATATCGATTCGATCCACCCCATCATACCATCTCGGAAGCCCTGCTGTTTGAGCAGTCGCCGAGTAAGCTCGCCGATATATTTTCGGAAGAATGTTCCGGTGCTCACGGATCTCTTGGCACTGAATAACAGTTCAGACTCAATCCTCTCGTATGTTATAGTTTTTGCGACCATTTGGGTGAGATTGCCATGAAAGTAGTGGAGGATGGGATTGTGAAGTAATCCAACGGGACCCTCAATTTGAGGGGTAGAGTGGATGCGTTTGGGCCAGTCTCGAAAAGCTGATTTTTGAATGAGACGAATTTGCCTATCGGGATACCATCCCCCATACTTAAGCCATGTAGAACCAAAAATATTCTTGCGTGGTATGCGGTAATGAGTAGGTTTTTGTGTGCTAGATTCACCTTTCGCTTGGATCGCGTTTTTTATCTCCTCTGCAAGTTCTGTAGTCATCCGCTCGTCTGCGTCCAAGATGCACACCCACTCATCCTTTGCCTGTTCTATTGAGTACTGCCGAATGGGTTCAACATATCCAGAAGGGGGGACATTAAGCACCTGTGCCCCAGATCTGAGGGCTTCCTGCACAGTGTCGTCAGTGCTTGCCATATCAAAAACCATGACGTGATCAGTCAGGAGCTTTGCAGAACGGACACAATCCCCTATGTTTATGTGCTCGTTTGCAGTACATATCAAAACAGTTACCATAGTTCACCTATTATACCTTGGTATACTGATGACTGACCATGAAATCGAGAACATTTTACTTTGTAATTCTTGGAGCTTTCGCTTTCCTTCTGATGGGTATGTCCCTTTGGTCATGGGTACTGGTAGACACCAACTTCACATTGATTGCGCATGCAGACTGGACTAGATTTAGGGAACTTGCCATTTCAATCGGCTATTTCCAGAGACAGTGGTCGGTGCATGCGTACACTTTCCTCATTCTCATGCTCACGTTAGTTTCCATATGTATAGTCAGACGGTATAGAGGATCAGTGGTGCCACTTCTAGTCGTTGTGGGTTTGGTATGCGGGCTCCTCTCATATCCTGCACTCTCCCACGATTTGTTCAATTATATTTTTGATGCGCGTATCGTTACTCATTACCACGCAAATCCCTACCTGCATTCGGCACTTGATTTCCCCGCGGATCCCATGCTCAGGTTCATGCATTGGGTGCACCGAACCTACCCCTATGGTCCAACATATTTGCTCATAAGCCTCGTGCCGTCCTTTTTAGGAATGGGGGTTTTTTCACTGACATTTCTGTTATTTAAAACGATGCATGTGGTGTTTTTTGTGATTGCGGGATACTTGTTATATAAAATGAACAAAAAAGCTGGTCTTATATTTGCCTCATCCCCGCTTATCATTGTTGAAGGCCTCATCAATACACACAATGATTTCATAGCACTTGCTCTTGGGATAATTGGGTTGTATGTCATACACGTATATAAAAAGCGGTGGATTGGGCTGTTGGTATTTCTTACCTCTGGTCTTATTAAATACCTTACCTTACCCACAATACTACTTTCACTGCTTGGAAAAAGGCACGGTATGGTCTGGCAAATTCGCACTGAAACACATGAGGCTGTCATACAGACGTGGCATCTGGTGTTGGTGTGTATGATAGGGTTACTCATGTTTCTGATATTACGTCAAGAAATTCAGCCTTGGTATTTCCTGAACTTATTCGTACTTCTCCCCTTTGCTCCATATTTATTTGAAAAGCTCACAATTTTCTTCACTGGATTATTACTAAGCTATTATCCGTACGTCGTCGGAGGTGAATGGGGACAAGGAGGGGACGTGGGGACGAAAAGAACCATTATCTTGTGGGGGTGCTTACTAAATATCATCGTGTTGTGTGCTATTTGGATTAGCCAGAAATTTCGTGCACACCACGAATAATAAGTAGCATCAAGACGAGAGCATTATGTGATGTATTTCATATTGCTGGTGGTGACGAGACTGTTTGTAGTTAATCTATCAACCGAAGATAACTATGCATTTCACATATAAGTTTTCATGGCGTATTGTTGCACTCTGGTACCTCACGTTACCGGTAGTGATATTTTTCATATCATGGCTACGAGCTCCATACAACTTCATATTTTCTACTGTGATCATTGGAGTTGGTCTGAAATATAGTTTGGATGTCTCGAGATCCTGCACTCACAAAAGTGTTAATTATCGGTATGTAATTTTGACATTAGGTCTCAGCGTAGTTTTTGCTATGTTGTCGGGTGCCGGTGGATTTGTATGGCAGAAGCCAGATTGGACTAAACATAATGTAGTACTCAATGATCTTATACAGTATCGATGGCCAGTAAATTATGGACCGGGTGCTTATGTCGGCGAGACAACTCTTGTGTACTATGTTGCTTATTACCTTCCTGCGGCACTGGTGGGAAAACTTTTTGGGTGGCGTGCAGGTGAAATCGGATTGTTTGTTCAGTCGTTACTGGGGTTGTTTATCTTTGCACAACTCTTAGGTGGACTAACCCGCTTCTCGTGGAAAAAGTTCATACTCTTCTTTTTCTTAAGTGGTATGGACATTGTGGGTGTCCTTTTATTTCAGGGACTGGAGCGGATAATACGTCCTCCCTACTATTATCTCGAACAGTATGCGAGTGGCTTGCAGTTTTCTTCAACTATGACTCAACTCATGTGGGTACCCCAACATGCAATCTCGGGTTGGATTGTAGGTATGCTGGCATACAAGGATTATCGTGATAACAAGCTTGCAGAGACACTCCCATGGTATGTGGCAATTACTTTGTTGTGGTCTCCCTTTGTAAGTTTGGGTATTGCATTGTTATTTGGGCCATTGGTCGTATCTCGAAAAATGAATTGGGTTTTTAATGTGTACTTGCTCCCCGCGACTGCAATATCGGCCATACTCTTGCTGTACTATCGAAGTAATATTTATGTAATGGGGAAGGATATGAAGATATACCTTCTATCCAATATCCATTTCCTTAACAACGTTGGTACCATGCTGGCATTTCTCATTTTGGATTTGTATGTATTTGCAATAATCCTGTACATCGTGAAAGACTGGATACAAGCTCATGACAAAAAGCTCATAGTTTGGATATGTATTCTCTTGGTTTTGATCTCTCAAGTGATGTATGGAGTCGCAAATGATTTTGTAATGCGTGTGTCTATCCCTGCGCTCACATTGTTATTTATATTCGTTCTGCTACATATTGAGAAGTCTTTTGCAGCCAAGTCTTGGGTTTCGGTTTTAGTTGTTCTCATAATTCTTTTGGGCGCATGTACTCCTATACTCGAACTCGTCCGAGATTTCCATAAAAATGTTGAAGGAACAAACGAAAGACCAATCTATTCGATGCTCAACGCACATATACGATATAAAGTAGTTCACCAGCAATATATGGGACTTGCTACCAAGGCATTTGGAAGATTTTTTGGTAATTACACACTCCACTCTACAGATGATAAGTAAATATCGAAACAAAGAAATTATGTGGGTGGCAGTATTTGTTATTCTTGCGGTATTACTTCGCGTTTACAAGATAGATCAGCTCGCGATATTTTTATCAGATCAGGCCATAGACTCGTTTGCGGTCAAAAATATACTCTCTGGAAACTTCACACTGCTTGGTCCCCGAGCGTCTGTCGGACAATTTTTTAACGGCCCAATCGTCTACTATCTCATGACTCCGTTCTACCTGATCTTCAGAAACGATCCACTCGCAGGAACGATATTTCAGATTACCCTGCAGATCGCCTGTATGCCGTTTCTCTATGGTGTAACAAAAAGGTTTGGCGGTGTGAGAGCAGGTTTGGTAGGTTTGCTTATTTTTACCTTTTCACCACTTCTCCTCTATTATTCACGCGCCACATTTAACGCATACCCTGCGATATTCTTCACGACGCTCATTGCATACCTTATAACAACACATAAGCCTACACATATCACTGCACTCTTTGTGGGTTTGTTCACCGGTATGCTCGTACAGATGCATTACTTTTTGTATATGTATGCGTTCATGTATCTGCTGTATATTGCTTTCCGGGATTGGAGGATGCATATTTCTGGCGCTTGGAATAGTAGGATACACCTCATAGATAGTGTGTACTATTTACTAGGTGCAGGAGTTGGGTTAGCACCTTTTCTAGTTTTTGAACTCCGACATAATTTTTTCAATCTTCGTTCAATATTGTCTTCCAGTTCACTCATGGCACAATCTGTCGACATTTGGAGTCGCATCGGATCGGTTGGAGTCGCAATCACTAATCTTTTCGGTTCGTCTTCCAATTTTGTCGGACTTTTTATCCTCATCTGTATAAGCGGGATGTATCTATACAAAAAATTCGATATGAGGCTGAAAATGCTATATGCATGCTCACTTATTGCTTTGTTGATTAGTACGATAGTGTATCGAGGTCTCATGCACAGTCACTACATTATCGGGTTCTATGCGGTTTTTATCGTCGTTTTCTCGTGTTTTGTTTCCCGCGTGGTGCCATCTCGATGGCTCGCTGCTATGAGTCTTGGGTACATTGTGTGGTTTTTTACTGTTTCAGGAACATCAGGACTCTTCACTCTATCAAAAGACCAAGATGGGTTCGGATTAGTTGACGAAAGGAAAGCCGTATCACAGATCATAAAATGGAAGAAACAATCCAGATTATCGTTGTCTTATAACGTCACACAAGATACCCAACAAGATAATAGGGCGATGCCCCTGCGTTATCTGCTCTCACTTGATAAAACGGTCCTACAGCCGCTTCCCGTGGAAGAATATAGTTCAAATTCTGAACTCTTCCTCATAGCAAAACAAGGTGTGGACATCAGCAAGATACGAACTTGGGAAGTTGAATCGTTCGGTGACTCTTATGCAATCGTGGATCAGAGCCCTATCAATAATTTGTATAAGCTTTTCT
>CAYUHI010000007.1:0-26225 GCA_964444485.1 uncultured Gammaproteobacteria bacterium
ATAAACTGAGTTGAGAATTATTATGTCGAACTTCTCGATTCCGCGCTTTACAGCGCTCCACTCGAAAGATAGTTGCGTAACTACTGATACTAGTTGTCAAATCTTCGTTGTTGCCTGCGCTCTACTCTCTCGAATGACAGTAACCGTAATTTGTCCAGGGAACACTTCAAATTGTTTTTCCAAATCGTCTTTTACTGACTGAGCAAGTAGAACCACTTCTGCATCTCCTACCTCCTCAGGTCTCACAATTATTCGTAGTTCGCGACCAGCTTGCAGTGCATACGCTTCTTTGACACCAGGTTTCGCTTTTGCGATTTCTTCGATTGTACCTATACGTTGAACATATTGCTGGACGTCTTCATGCCGTGCTCCAGGCCTACCACCCGATACTGCATCGGAGATATATACTACTACAGCCTCAACAGAGTTAAATGGAACATCCTCATGGTGTGACGCAACACAGTCAATGACTGTTTTGGGGAAGCGATACTTAGTGAGTACTTCAACTCCAAGGTCAATATGGTTGCCTTCTTTATCAGTGATGACTTTGCCGATGTCGTGGAATAGACAGCCGAGTTTTACGGTGTTCACATCACATTTCAGCTCATGAGCGAGTGCGATCCCTATACGCGTTTCTTCAAGTGTATGGAGTATCATGTTTTGACCGTAGGAGAAACGGTACTTAAATCTTCCAAGAAGTCTCATGAGGTCAATGGGGAGGTTGTAGACTCCACATTTGTGACAAAGCTCTTCTCCAGCTTTTAGCATCTCCTTCTCAACTTCGCCCTGAGTTTTCTTAACAATCTCTTCTATGCGTGATGGTTGGATGCGGCCGTCTTGTATAAGGCGTTCAAGTGACACCCGTGCTATCTCCCGTCGTGCAGCGTCGAAACTTGACAGTTTTATTACCCCTTCCTCATCAAGATCAACATCAACACCAGTTGCCAACTCGAATGAGCGAATATTGCGTCCATCCTTGCCAATAATTCGACCCTTGTAATCGTCGCTTGGAAGTTGCACAACGGACAGTGTATATTCTGCAGTGTAATCCACTGCACCAAAGCGCATTGCATCTACCAACATCTCTTTCGCACGGTCAGCTGCTTTCGCTTTGAATTCTTCTTCAAAAGTGGTATAGCGTTTAGCAACGTCCTCCTTCATCTTGTCTTCTACACCTTTGATGATGAGATCCTTTGCTTGATCTTTGGTGAGCTGTGCGATGTGTTCGAGTTTGGTAAGAAGTGACTCTCGGCGGTCTTCGAGTTCTTTCTTAAGCACTTCTGTCTGCTGTTTCTGAGTCGCTAACTGCTTTTTTTCTTCTTCAACCGCTTGTCGTTCTTTTGACACCTCTGCTTTCTCCTGTCCCATAAGTGATCGGGCTTTGTTGAGCTCTTTTTCAGCCTGTACTGCTTCGGCAGTGATGCGACGAGCGTCTGCTTCTGCTTGCTGACGGACCTTAACCGCATCTTCATTCGCTTTTAGTATGATTTCTCGGGCTCTCTGCTTTGCCTCGTCAACAATCTTCTGGAGTGCTTCTTTGGGTAAAAAAAGATCTTTTAGAAACTTAAACATAGGTCATGAGGAACACGAAGCAGATATCGAGACACCACGCAACACAGCACTATGGAGATATACCGTTGAGATACAAAAACGCTCCTGCCTGACGAACTAAACAACGGGGATGTATACAAAAAGTCGGTTCAATTTCCATAAAATAATGTGTTGGCGATTTCTATTTGTATTTCTGCTTCGAAATAGTAATCGGATATGGTATTCTACTCAGTTAAGTCAGTATTTGCAATCACCATTCTTACCCTATGAAACAGTTTAATTCACGTCTTATTGCGCGTACTCCATTGACAGATGATACAGATCTATACCGGTTTCAGGCCGAAGATGGTCCCTTCACCTATGCTCCTGGCCAATTTGTATCTTTTGTATTTGCTGACCCAATGGGGGGCGCTCGTTTTGTGAGGTCATACTCTATTGCAGGTTCTCCAGTTGACTTACTCCCAACAACCACAATGCGATCCGGAAACGTAGAGTGTAAACAATTTGAGCTTATCATTGGACATGTACCAAATGGCAAGGGGACCACCCTTTTAAAAGAGCTTCCCTTGGGAAGTGTGTTGAAGACAACGGGTCCCGCCGGCAATCTCGTTATGAAAATGTCTGATCATGAAAATACTCCTTATGTTTTTTGTGCAAATTCCACAGGTATCGCACCTTTTCGGCCGATGCTTCAATACCTCGCAGGAACGAAAACATTCCCCAGTATTCATGTCTTTTGGGGTCTCAAAACAATACAAAGCGTCTATTTGCTTGATGAATTTGCTGGGTACAAAAAGTTGTGGGAAGATAACGCTGGTAGTTTCGAGATGACGATATGCCTTTCAAGAGAGACCATGCTTCCTCCTGACCCGGCACCCATGTCTTCGTGCTATGCTCTTGGCCGTATTCAGGTGTCTCTAGACAAACTTGTCCCTCGCAACTATCAGTTTTACATCTGTGGGGGGAAGGAATTTGTGCTCGATGTAAAAGCCAAAATAACTACACAGTTCCCGAATTCTCCTGTGTATTTTGAGAGATTCAACTAAAATATTGTCGCAAAGAGTGAAAGGGGAATCTGTGGGTATGCCTGATACACTGTCTCTGTTTTCTGTGCTCCATCAATAGTTCGGGCGGTGCTTGAGACCACTCTGCCTTGTGGTGATAGTGTGCCGGCTCCTGCTCCAAACCCCAGCTTTGTGCCTGCAAAAAACGGCCGAACTACGAGTAGTTTTGCTTTTTCACTCGCGAAAGAACCAAGGCTTGAAATGGTCGTGTTGAAGGCAAAAGTTGCGCTATCACCATTGCCTGTAGTAATGGTCTTTGGTATTGTACCTGTTAAAAGATACCCCGGATTGCTCGATGGGTAGTTGAAAGAGCTGGTGGGACATGCAGGGGGGGTGCTGGGGTAGTACCTTGCAAGTATATTGTCATTCGCACCTATGAGGATAAGCTCTACGAGGGGACAGGTGCCTGTTTCACTCCCAAAGTAAACGGTGAGGTTTTGGGTAAAATAATCTGTTGTTGAGAAGGAGTTGTTTTGTGGGTCGTACCCTGTAAGATAAAAGAGGTATTGCTCATCCTTCCCCACGATATCATTGTACAAAAATTCTTGAGTGGTCTGAGGGTTGACGACTTCAAGCGAAGTGGCGTCTTTGTTGACTCCGGTAAAGTTTTGGCTGAGGTTACCCTCGTCATTCAGCCCCCCCTCAAGTATTCCTCTAGCTGCCTCTGATGCCTTGTTTGCTTCTTCTTTCTGCTTCGTGGTCTTAGTCGAGGTGGTAGATCGCAGGACTCCTGTGCCTATGATCGTGGTCACAAGGGCAATAAGCATAAGACCAATGAGCAGTACCTGTCCCTTTGTTCTGGTGTTCATAACACTCGTTATTATGAATCAGTCGCACAAAATATACAAGTGTTCTTTGTTTCGTTATGTTTTCTTCAGCTTTTCTCTCACTTCGCGTACGATACTTTGGCGGAGTTTGTCGTCTTGCATAAGAATATCCTTGGCTTGTTCCTTACCCTGACCAAGCGCCTTATCTCCATATTTTATAAACGCCCCGGACTTTGTTAGCACGCCTTGGGTCACCGCGGTGTCAATAAGCGCTTCGAGACGGTCAATTCCCGCTCCTGTGATGGTGAACTCTGCCTCACGAAATGGTGGGGCAACTTTGTTTTTTACTACTTTCACTCTTACTCGGGAGCCGTACACCATGCTGTCTTTTTTGAGCGTCTCAATCTTGCGAACGTCCATGCGAATAGATGCATAAAATTTCATAGCAAGTCCTCCGGGAGTAGTTTCTGGATTACCGAACATCACCCCGATTTTGTGTCGAAGTTGGTTGGTAAAAAGAATGGTGCATCTTGATTTACTCACAACTGCAGTAAGCTTGCGAAGTGCTTGTGACATGAGACGCGCTTGTGATCCCACCACTGCGTCGCCCATCTCCCCCTCGATTTCTGCACGGGGAGTAAGAGCCGCAACCGAATCTACAATAATAAGGTCGACGCCTCCAGATCTCACGAGTGTTTCGACTATTTCCAGAGCCTGCTCTCCTGTGTCGGGTTGAGATACAAGCAGTTCTTCAAGCCTGACCCCTAGCACTTTTGCCCACGCCGGGTCGAGCGCATGTTCTGCATCAACAAACGCAGTTACCCCGCCCGATTTCTGTAATTCAGAGATAATAGAAAGACAAATGGTGGTTTTACCCGAAGCCTCAGGTCCGTAGATCTCAACTATTCGACCTTTTGGTATGCCACCAACACCAAGCGCACTATCAAGCGGCATAATACCTGTCGAAATTACATCTATCGGCTCAACCGGAGAGTCTCCCAGGCGCATGATTGACCCCTTTCCAAACTGTTTTTGAATGCTTTCGAGTGCGGCAGAGACCGCCTGTTGACGGGGGTCTTTTGGGTCTTTAGCGGATACAGACATAATGAATAAATCAAACTAATAGAGTTGCTGAAGTATGCGAGAAAATCGAGGCGAATGCAAGATATCAAAGAACATCACTCTCACGTATTAAAGAAGATAGATGAAGCTGATCACCATCACGCCCCACAGCGCCATAGCAGTGATAAGCGGGCCGTCGGAGATGACCACTTTTTCTGGTCTCTCCCCTTCGATGCGTGTGTAGAAAAGCTGTCCATATCGTGCGATCGCATACACAACAAGTGGTATGGTGAGCGTCATAAGCTTGCGACCTTCGATTCCAGGAAACATCGAGGCAAAGAATATAGAGATGGGGGTGATAACATAGGGGGGCTGTTCGATGTAACTATAGAGACTGTAGGCGATAATGGTTGCGGTTGAAAAGGTATAAATAAGGAAGTTAAGGAAATTTTGATTATACTTTGCTAGGGTGTGGCGAGCCTCCGATCCGGCAAGTGCGAGCTCTGCATTTCGCTTGATTGCCGCGACAAATAGTGCCATAAAAAATATCGTCAGAAAAAGCCAAACCGGTATGTGGAATCCGGTCACTACCCAACCAGCGAATGCACGTAGGATAAAAGAGACCGAAATGGCGAAAATGTCGATGACTGCATAGGATTTAAGCACAAATGAATATAATATTTGCCAAAAAAGAAAGGCTACTGCAAGCAAGAAGAAAGGGAGGTCAAACACAACCGCAAGCAAGAGAGCGCTTCCACCAAGCAAGATGGAGATGAGCGTCGCTTGATATGCAGCTATGGCACCTGACGCGATAGGTCTGTTTTTCTTCACGGGGTGTCTGCGGTCTGCAGGCGCATCAATGATGTCATTTATGATATAAGATGTTGATGAGAGAAGACAAAAGATACCAAAAGCAAACAATGCTCTAAGAAAGAGTTCTGCATCGAACAGCTTACCCGAAAAAATTATCGCAACGAAGACCACGAGGTTTTTCGTCCACTGATTCAGACGGACGATACGAGCGAGATTAACAAGTCCTTCAGAAACCATAGTTTGCATAGTCTACCCTAAGTATTTGCATTATACACCTGCACTTTGGTACTATACGTCCTGTATTATGAAAAATATTGACGACAAAAAGGAGTTGCTCGAAAATTTGGGGGGTGAAAAGGTTGTAGATTCTGTGCGCGGGATGGCAAAGCAAATCTCAACGTCACTTGAGGAAACCATTGCATTGCGATTCCCCTCTCAGTATAACAACATACACAATATCGTGTACTGTGGCATGGGCGGTTCACGCTTCCCTGGTCTTATTTTGTATTATCTTTACAAACAACAATTCCGTGTTCCATTTGAGGTGTGTGACGACTATTTACTTCCTGGTTCTGTGGGGAAGAATACTCTTGTTGTTTTAAGCTCCTATTCAGGAACCACTGAGGAGGTTCTCCGTTGCGCTAAGGACGCAAAAGAGAAGTCTGCCTATATTACGGGCTTCTGCGGAGGCGGGCCGCTTGGTGAGTGGCTCAAAGCAGAAGGATATCCACATTACGTATTCGATGAAACACATAACCCCTCGGGTCAACCCCGCATGGGTTTTGGGTATGCGCTCGGGTCATTTCTTGGCATTCTCCTTAATCTATCACTGTTGCAAGATGAGCCAGTGGGTAAACTGCTAAATCAGATAAGACAAGAGGTAGATGCTGTCCCAGCAACCGCCCGCATGTTCGATGTTGATGTTCCCCAAAAACACAATCCTGCCAAACAGCTTGCCCAAGAAATCCAGAATCGTTATCCCTATTACATTGTTGCTGAACACTTGACAGGAGTGGGAAACTGCATGCAAAACCAAACGAACGAAACGGCAAAAAATATTTCCAGTTTTCGAGTCTTACCAGAGCTGAATCATCATCTCATGGAGGGGTTGCAGTATCCCCAAGCCCACAGAGATATAGCGGTTTTTGTTACTTTCTTTAGTTCACTCTATAGCGCTAAGATGCAAAAGAGGGTTGATGTAACTGAAGATGTGGTGAGGAAAAACAAGATCCGCGTTGTACGATATGCGCTTAGATCGGCAACGAAATTGGGACAGGTGTTTGAAATGTTGCTTTTGTCCTCGTTTGTCACTATGTATCTTGCGGCAATCTACGGAACGAATCCAGAAGAGGTGCCCTACGTCGACTATTTTAAGGCACAGCTTAGGGGGGAAACCTAAATACTATTCCGATATCATGACCTCATTTACCGTCCTCACATATAACGTGTATTTCAATCGCGCGCTCGCAGCGATGCCGGGTCTTATCAAAAAATACAACCCTGACATCATTTGTTTGCAGGAGGTAAACCTCGGAAGTAAACATAATTATCAGGGCTTACTACCAGGCTATACACTCGGTGCAACATCTGATTCTTTTTATCGTATAGGGAAAGTGTACGGATTAGCAAACTTCTATCGTCAGGACAGGTTCTATCAGATTGGATCTCAGGTTATTCCGCTTCCCAAGACATATTATGAAATAATATTGACGCTCATAACCCAAAAAGGCCCGAGAAGTGTGCTACAAAGTGATTTTGTTTTGAAGGATGACCTCAAAAAACAGATATCTGTTTTTAATCTTCACCTTACCCATTATGTGGCAACCAACGGTGCCCGCAACAAACAGTTACATGAAGTCTTTGAGCAGATTAAGCCTGATCCTGATCAGCGGATACTGGTGATGGGAGATTTCAATTATCCCTTCCTCAAACGCGGTCTCGAAAAGATTATGGACCAATATAACCTCTTGGAGGCCACATCGAATTTAACATATACAGAATATTCATCTATAATCCGATCTAACCTAAAACTTGATTACATTCTGCACTCTCCAACACTCTCCTGTGTGGGCACTAGTCGGTTAGATGAGTACAAGGGGGCGTCAGACCACTTCCCCATCCTCAGCACCTTCAATATCACCTGATGTCGCGGTTCCGCTGCCCTTAAATTAATTCATCCGTAGAAGAGAATATATTTTTCCTGAAGACATTCAGAAAACGTGTATTTTTTGAAAAAGTCCGGGAGAGAGGTAACAACAAACACTTTCTGGTTGGGTAATGCAAGTTTAAGGAGTTCCTTCAGGATAGCTTCTCCATATCCCCTACCCCGATAATCGGGGTGCACGATAAACGAACGAACTTCTGCCATCCGTCGTGAGTATTTCTCGAGGCATCCGCACGCGACTACCTTGCGGTTCACCTTGATGATGCGCCAAAATGCAAGTTTTTTTCTCACCTCTGATCTTTTTCTAGGAATTAGGTGTTCGCTGTCTGCATTCACAAGCTCAACAATGCCAGTGATGTCGTTTGGCCGGGGTTTTTGCACAACTAGTACACTCATAGTGTGGTAATCTCCCTTTCTATTCCCGATAATGTCTCTGGGGATTGTGGAGATCGAAACGAGTATATTACACTCCCGTAGAGGCAAGCACAAGTCCACCAACATCAATACCCAACCTAACTGCATAATTTGTCCCACGGTCAAAGGGATACGTCATATCAAGGTTCGCAATATAAAATCTAGGGTTAGATGTGGTGAAATGGGGCATCACCGAGAGAAAGTCTCTGTCAAATATTGGTTGTGCATGTTGTGCTTTCCAGCTGTATAAGTTAAGAACAGTAAACTGTTTATTTGTTATTTTTTGGAGGGTCGGCAAATAGAGGGCAAAAAGCTCCTCTTTCGACATAGACATGCGGGGGTCTTCGTCTTCACAATAGCTTGCTATATAGAGCAAATGATGGCCACCATATTGTGATTTGTCCACAAAGTTTGTGTGCTGAACAAATACGAGACTTGGAATGTCGGGTGTGCAGATTGATACCCAGTATTCTCTGTCAAATATTGCCGTATCCATTTCAACAATAAGATTTACTGCTCCCAGATGGTGTATCTTTGTTAGCTTATCCCGCTCTTCTGGAGTTAAAACTCCGCGAGTTACTTGAGCAAGTATCGGAGAAGGAATAGTCGAAATCACAATATCATACACCCCCACCTCACCCTCATTCGTTGCGAGACTGAGCGTTTTGTCTTCTTTTACACGTATTGAGGTAATGTTTTTTTGGAGTTGGATTGACACCCCTGACTCTCTACACTTCTCTCCCACAAAGTCGACCATTCTTTGGAATCCTCCTCGCATATATCCAAGGCTCTTGGTCCTCATATGGATCCGTGACCAAATGAATGAGGCTAATATATTTCCCGCATATTTACCGAACTTTTTCCGAAACATCTCCCCAAAGAGTGTCTCGAAGGCTTCTTTTCCCATGGTGCTGCGAAGAATGTTTTCTGTAGTGAGTTGTTCATACGCACCGAGAAAGGGAGAGATCTTAAAAAAACCAAGAACAATCCCCGCACGAATTTTGTCGAGAATGCTCAAAAGAGGGAATCGCAACAGATCAAGGGGGGTATCAACAGCGAATGTTTTGTATTCGTTATTTACACGATATAGGCTAGCGGTAATTGGTTTACTAAACACAATGTCTTTATAGCCTAGTGCACTCAAAAAACTAATAATGTGTTTGTCGGAGGAAAAAATGTGGTGATAGGCCCTTTCGAGTGGCCATTGCCATCCTTGACCCCAAAAACCTGAGGCTAGCCCCCCCAGTGTCTGGGCTCCCTCAAAAACCGTTATTGTGTGCTTGGTGTCTTTGGAGATGGTGTGTGCGGCAGCGAGACCTGTCATTCCACCACCGAGTATGGCAATACGCATATAAATAGTTATACGAAAACAATTCCCGCATATTTACCGAGCTATTCTTGCTCGACCGTGTCTACTTGCGGTAAATTTCTCTATAAATAGACTCGACAAGTACATACGTGGGTATGGCAAGCAGTGCTCCGAGTGGCCCTCCAAGACGCATTCCCATAATAACCGAAAGCATGGTGATAATAGGGTTAAGACCCACCACTTTCTTCATGATATATGGTACCAAGAAATAGTTTTCCGTCTGCTGCACCACAAACGACACAGCAAGTGCCGCAAACCCGACAACAGGGGATTGTCCAAACCCGATAAGTATTGAAATAAAGGCCACAATGGTTGGCCCGATACTGGGAAGGGCCTCAAAGATGCCCGCAAGAACAGCAAGGGGTAAGGCAAATTTTATTCCGATCCACGAGAATCCAATATATGACAAAAGACCGACCGCAAACATAAGGGTAAGCTCACCCCAGAACCACGAAGCAAGGCGCGTCTGCGCTGAGTGCATTACCCTGATTATCTCTTTCACTTTATCATTGCTTATGTGTCTTCCTAAAAATCCTTTGATGAGTTCTTCGTCAATAACTCGCTCGTTTGCGAGAAGATAGTAGCTGAAAAAGACCGTAAGAACAACGAGAAGTGAATTATTAAATATGTTTCCCGCAATAGACACTACCTGATTTGCGAAGTCGGGAATATACTGGGTAATCCCCTGGATTTGAATATACTTTAAGATAGCGGGGTTCATGTTCCTCACGATGTCGGGGAGTTTTTCAATAAAACCAACGGTTTCTGTCACAACGGGGGGGAGAATGGTGCCAACTGACAAGGCAACAAAGACAAGGGTTGCCAAGATAACTACTAATGACGCTATTGGTCGTGGCAGTCTTCTTTGGGTGTGGAGATACAACACAATCGGCCTCAAGGCGCTCATGAGAATGAAGGCGATGAAAAGACAAAATACCAGGTCCCGGTTCACCCACAAAAGGTACACAGCAGCAGGGACTACTATCAACTTTAGGATTGTTCGTACTGATAGGTTTATGGAGTTCATGTGTGTTTCATTATAGCAAACCTCATAGCTTGACAGTGAAGAATCAACACCGTACTATGTAAGTATGGATCAATTGCAAGGCTCCCCTCCAGAGATTCAGGATCAGACCCTGCTCGTGTGGAAAGCGCCTCTCAGGCCTTTTAAGAAGCGGTCCGTGGCTTTGTTGCGCTTTTTCCTTGCGGTTGCACTCCTTGTTTCTGCGGTTGTTTTTTTCTTCGGTGATCTGGTTACAATCGTTCCGATCTGGGCACTTTTATTTCTGTTTTACATATTTTCTATTACACCCCCTCCTACTGTAGAGAATCGGATTACGGTGTTCGGTATCGAAAACGCAGGGGTCATGCTTCGGTGGGATGTGTTGTCGCATTATTATTTCGACGAACGCTTTGGGTACCAGGTTCTAGTGCTTGTGACTCATGGGCCCTACTTTGCTCACAGTTACCTTGTGATCCCCGACGAAAAGATAAAGGTTGTTGTGAACACCATTCTCAATCAACATCTTATGTTCATGACTAATCCAACGAAAACACTCACAGAAAAACTTGTACATTTCCTTTCTGAGCTTGTGCCCGAAGAGTCTACCAGCGCAACAGACACAACGTCTACCCAGGGTAGTGCTGGCGCTCCATTATGATGATGCGGAAAGAACTTGGTTTATTGTCTCACCAAAGATTGGAAGGCTCATTTCTTTCACTCCGATTTTACGTCCCCACACCACCACCCCCTCGTCTGCACTAATGAGGTGGGAGTCTGTTTCCTTGCAAAGGAAGATAAGGTCTAAATCAGCCAGACTGTCAACAAACCCTGTGCGTGTGGCTTTCCGATAGCGTGTGCGTAGGTTTTCTTTTGTGGGTTGAAGTGATTTTTGAAATTCTATTTTGGGAAGTTCTGACTTTTGCATGTAGTCCAACGCTGTATGGACAATAACTTCTTCGGCAATATGGAGTCCTTGTAGGTTTCGTTTCCTGCTTTCGTCCACATAGTCGTACAGTACCTGGACCCCGACTGTCTGAGTATGAACAGTGGGAGATTGTATGGTGCACTCTGCAATAAGTGCGTCTATGTGGGGCATAGAGTCGGGTTCTGTGATGTACCGAAGCTCTTCCACAATCCGTGGTGGCATGAAAAATCGTACCTTCTTTGTCTTTGCGGCTTTTGCAAGATTTTGTGCGGCCATCTGAGGAGAATCACCCAGTTTAATGTTTTTTTGAAATGAAAAAAGGATATTGGTGTCAAGACAAAAGTTCATATGAAGATTTTACCAGATCTTGCAACACTCTATCACCCAATACGCTTCTTTGAGATGGTGTGTTTCTCTCGGGAATACTGCGGGAAATGTGCGGAAAATGTCCTGTCTTGGTGCTTCGTATTGAAAAAACGAGGGGTATATAGTAGGATTCAGACTGTCTCAGACAAAAGGAGTCTATACTCTATGCAAAAAAAATCAAAAAAAACGACACATACCCAAACCCTCTCTGTTATGAATCAGCTTCTTAGCGAATCACAGACGAAACAACCGGTTCTCCAAAAAAACACAGAACTCGATGCAACAATTGTTAGCATCTCAAAAAGCAGTGCGTGGTTTGATGTGGGCGGCAAAGCCTTGGCAATCCTCGGGGAAAGGGAGACAAAAGAGATCGGTACGTATATTCCGTACTTGCGAATTGGAGAGAAGATCCACGTTCGGGTGATTTCCCCCGAGAGTCGCGATGGCCATCCTGTCGTCTCGTTGTCAAAGTTCTTCGATACCGGCAAGTGGAAAATCCTCTCAGACAAGAAGGGGGCAGAGGAATCAATTGACGTTATTTGTGGCGAATACGGGAAGGGTGGTTTGTTTGTTGACTTTATGGGTGTGAGGGGGGTAGTTCCGAAGATTCAACTTTTGCCGGAGTACATGGACGCACCAGAAAAGTTGTCCGGCCAAAAAATTAAAGTTAGGGTTCTTGAGGTTGATGAGCAGAAAAATAGACTTGTTGTTTCTCAAAAGGCAGTAATGAGCACTCTATCAAGTCGCGATCTCCACAAGCAGTTTGACGATATAGAGGTTGGAAAAGTTTATGATGCTCAGGTCTTGGGTACTTCTGAGTTTGGTATTTTCTGCGAAGTGAGCGGTGTTGAGGGGCTTATCCATATATCAGAAATCTCATGGGAAAAGGTTACTGATGCGGCGGTATTTGTCCGCCCCGGAGACACAATTCGTGCGTATGTTGTAGAAAAAAACCAGAATGACATGAAGCTCAACCTCTCTCTCAAGCGGCTTACGCCCGACCCGTGGGAAGGGATTGAGGTTGCCTACCCCAAAGACAAGCTCCTTGAGGGTGAGATTGTGCGCCAGGAGAGGTATGGATACTTTGTACGCCTTGCCCCCGGCGTAGAAGGCCTCGTACATATCTCGAAACTCAGAGGGAGCGAGAATCTCCAGGTAGGACAAAAGATTCAGGTGTATGTTGAGCGAATTAACACTGCAGAAAGACGAATGAGCCTCGTGTTGCCTGATACACAAAAACCACTCCTATACCGATAGGTTGCTGTACTCTCGTTATAACCTTCCCGTTTGTGTGGCTATTTGTTACACTGAGATGTTGTTTTTATGGACTTACACCCTATACCCCGCCAGATTACTACGTTTGAGTTTAAGCTCATTGGTTTTATGACTGTAAAACAGTTTGGGTACGTGCTTTTGGCAGGGGTAGTGGGGTACTTATTTTTTCTTGCCATCCCCATTAAGTTTGTTAATATATTTGTGGGTGTTTTGATCTTTTCTGTTGGTCCTTTGTTTGCTTTTGTACCAATAAACGATCGTCCACTCGATGTTTTTGTCCGTAATCTGTTTCGGCGGTTAAATTCACCTACGCAATACGTTTTTCATAAGCAAAACCCCCCTATGGGGATTTTTGAAGAGTTGTATTTTGATGTGGAGCCTCACATAGTCCTCGCTCATGTAGACAGCAGAGAGAAGCTTGCTGCATATATGGCAAGCAAGAGCGGTTTGGGGCAGGGCGAGGTCACTGACCCCCATCATGCTCATATTCATGCCCTCTTCCAAACGAAACCCCAGATTCCTGCCAAACCTGCTCCCGCGAACACACCTGGTGTTTCGGCACAACCCACAAATCCGAAAGAGGTTCCTCCGCAAGTCAAAAAGTCAGAGTCCACTAAACATCCGGTGTTGGGAGGAATTGTATACAACAAGCGGCATATCCCGCTTCCCGGGATACTTCTTTATGTCCGTGATCCAAGGTCTGGCAACGTTCTTCGGATTCTCAAAACAAATCCTCACGGAGTATTTGCGACGTTTCATCCCTTACCGGAAGGTGAGTATCTCATTGAGATTGTTGACTCAGCAGGAAATTATTTATTCGAAAAACAGCCCATCACAGTTAGTGGTCAGCCACACACCAACTTAGAGTTTGTTAGCAAGGAGTCTATTTGAGTGGTTTCTGGCGTCCATTGCAACTCTGTCACCTTTGCACTAATATGTGTTTGTTTATAAAGATATGTCAACCAAAAAACCAACGTCCCCCATAAAGGGCACTACCCAAGACTTCATCGAGATAGAGGATATTGTCGATGATGTGGTGTTGCTGCGAGGTAATGCTGCAGTCACCATAGTTGAGGTGGGAGCGGTGAATTTTTATTTGCTTTCTTCCGAAGAACAAAACTCTATCATCTATGCGTACAGTGGTCTGCTTAATTCGCTGTCATTCCCCGTGCAAATCGTGATATTGTCGAAGAAAATGGACATCTCAAACTATCTGGAATATTTAAGGATCAAGAGCCAGCAGCAAAAAAACCCCGCCCTAGTGAAACAGCTTGATGGCTACCAGGAGTTTATAAAAACTGTTATTAAAAAAAATAGTGTTTTGGAAAAAAGATTCTTTTTTGTTATACCTTTCAACCCTATGGAGATGGGTGCTACAGGTATGCAGCGACTCAGCAAAGAGTATGTAGTGAGCCGAGCAAAGACCTCTCTATATCCAAAGCGTGACCATCTCCTCAGGTTGCTTGCAAAGATAGGTTTGCGCGCAACAATAGCTCAGAAGCAGGAAATTGTTGAGATGTTTTACAACCTATATAACCCGTCGGCAGTCGGCAGACAACTTGCTCCAATTGACACTTATACCAACCCTATCATGAGTCAATAATACTATGTCAGGACTATTCTTTCATAAAAATAAAAAGGCGGCAGTACCTGAATCAAACTCTGTGGGTCGGGTTGTCGCAGAGGGGGCTGTGTCTATAAAAGATCTCATCGCTCCTGCTCTTGTCGATGTAGATTTTAATCAAATTAAGATTGATTCACGTTTTTACCGAACGTTGTATATTGTGGGGTACCCCCGATATGTCTCTGCAAATTGGTTGTACAGCCTGATTACATTCGACAATCCCTTATTTGTCTCAATGTACATTTACCCAACAGAAAGCAAGGAGATGTTGGACGAACTTAAGAAAAAAATTGCCCAAATGCAGGCAACTATCGAGTCAGATATAAAGGCAGGTCACGTTGTAGACCCCACGGTACAAGTTCAACTTGATGACGCTTTGCTTGTCCAATCAGAGCTTGCCAAAGGAGCTGAGCGATTTTTTCAATTTGCGCTTTATGTCACTATACCTGCAGATTCTAAGGAGGAGCTAGATGTGTTAACAAAGGAGGTGGACTCAACACTTGCGTCACTCCTTATCGTCGCGAAAAGTTCAATTCTGGAACAAGAAGAGGGTTTCAAGTCGTGCCTTCCGCTTTTCGGAGACAGACTGAGGGTTTGGCGCAACATGGACACCACATCTCTCGCTATGACTTTTCCGTTTTCTACCGCTTCTCTCACGAGGAACGAGGGTATTCTTTATGGTGTGAACCAGCATGATGGAAGTCTTATTATTTTTGACCGTTTTACTCTCGAAAATGCCAACTCGGTGATTTTGGGTAAGTCAGGGGGTGGAAAAAGTTTCCTTGTCAAACTCGAAAGCGTTCGGTTATTGACCATGGGTGTAGATGTGATCATTATAGATCCGGAAAATGAGTACGAGAAAACTTGTAATAGTATGGGTGGGGAGTTTGTTGAATTTTCAACAACATCACAGTACAAGATTAACCCATTCGAGTTGCCTCAAGATTTTGTGGAGTCAGATGAGTTGCAAAACAAAATACTCGATTTGCATTCTCTTATGCGCGTCATGATGGGCGAGCTTAATCCCATACAAGATGCCATGCTTGATCGGGCTTTGGTCGCTGTGTATCAAAATCGGGGAATCACCCCCGACCCGTCAACCTTCAAAAATCAACCACCATACCTGGAGGATGTGTATAAGGTGTTCTTGGGGATGGAGACTCCAGAGGCAAAAGAGCTTGCAGACAGGCTTGAAAAGTATGTGCGAGGGTCTGCGGCTGGCATCTTTAATCAGCAATCAAGTTTTGATATTAAGAATCCGTTTACTGTGTTTGGTGTTCGTGATCTAGAAGAAAACCTGAGACCGATTGCAATGTATATTGTGCTTGATTATATCTGGAATCGTGTCCGTAGAGAGAAGAAAAATAGGGTTCTTATTGTGGACGAGGCCTGGTATCTCATAAGAAATAAGGATTCTGCAGGGTACCTTCGTAATTTTGCAAAAAGGGCAAGAAAATATGGGCTGGGGATGACCACCATCACTCAAGATGTGGAAGACTTTTTGAGTACCGACGACGGGAAGGCTATTATCACGAATTCCTCGCTTCAGATTATTTTAAAACAGTCAACCGCTGCGGTTGACAAGGTATCAGAAACCTTCTATCTTACTGGTGGTGAGAAACACTTTCTGCTTTCAGCTGGGGTGGGAGAAGGGCTCTTTTTTGCATCACAAAACCACGTTGGGTTTCGAGTTATCGCAAGCGACCAGGAACGGTCTGTTATTGAGTAGGTTTTGTCCGTGCCAGCGCGACTAGCTTCATCAGTTGTGCCTTTGCTACGGCGCCAATCGCGTGTCCCACTACCTTTCCACCCGAGAAAGCTAGAAATGTGGGAATGGAGGAAATGTTATATTCTGCTGCAAGCTCAGAAGCGGCGTCAACGTCAACTTGGACAACAACAAGGTCAGGGTTTTCGGCTGCAATCTGTTCAATCACAGGTGCCATAATTTTGCATGGTCCACACCAGTCTGCGTAGAAGTCTACCAAGACGGGCTTTACTGAGTCTAGGACTGTGTTTTTAAACTCTGTGGTTGTTGAGATTGATACTCCGCTCATATGAAATAAACAAATGACTAAAAGTTGCCTGAACATTGTACATTGTTTTGGTTGGGGTGCAACAAAGAACGGTTTGTGGCTTTGAGGTTGAAAAGGGGTCCCTATTATGATAAACTATGGGTCATATATGGATAACAGCAGCATGCAGAACGTTGTAGCGGGTTTTATTGCCGACCTAAAAAAGGGTGGTAAGTCTGAATATACTCTCGTTGCCTACAAAAAGGATCTTGAGCAATTTTCTGACTACTTGAGTTCTCAAAATAAATCTGGGGTTGGACAGGTTGAGCGACAAGATATAGAGGGTTTTATTCGCAACCTTATTGAGGACAAAAGTTATACGAAAAAATCCGCCTCTCGCAAACTCAATTCTATTCGAACCTTTTTCAGGTATCTGAAGGGTGGTGGGTTGGTTTCCTCTAATCCTGCAAGCGATATTGCTCATCCCAAATATGAACAGGCTCCTCCTCGGATTTTGTCTCGCCTTGAGTATCGTGGTCTTCGTGATGTTGCAAAAGATGACCCACGAACGTTCGCAATGGTGGAGTTGCTCCTTCAAACGGGCATGAAGATTGGGGAACTTGCTGAACTAAAGCTTGAGGACGTGAGCCCCACGAGTGTCACGGTCGTGTCCGGAAAAAACAGGACTCGCTCTGTCCCTCTCAACAAAGCCGCTGCCAACGCACTCAAAGAGTACCTCCGGGTGAGACCACCCTTCCCAGACACACATATTTTTATTACCCGCACCGGGAGGCCCATGCGTATAAGGAATATACGACAGATCATAAACAGGTGTTTTTTGGACGTTGGGGTGCAGGGCGCAACAGTGAACGACCTGAGAAACACCTTTATCGCCCACCAGCTTACAAGCGGGGCTGGGCTTGAGTATATTGCTCAGATAGTGGGTCATCGAAGATTGTCTTCTACTGAAAGGTTTCTTAACCTTGTTAAAACAGAGGGTGAGAGAAAAGAAAAACTTGGAGAACTCTAAACCACTCTACTCCTGAATGCGCACCGGCATTATAATGTGTTGAAAGGAAGCTCCTTCATGAGAGTCTGCTGCATCAAATTTCCCTGCCAAAAATAGAATCGGAGAGTCTGGTCTATTAATGCGAATTGTTACAAAGTCGTCCTCAACCACAGAAAGAAAGTCTAAGAGATATCGGTGATTAAACGCAACCACAAGACCTGAGGGGTCTTGTCCCTGCAGCTCTATAGGAAGCTCGGTGTTGTTCTCTGTACCTGCCTCTTTTTTTGGTCTAATCCTCAAGGAGTCTGTTGAGGGCTCAAACACCACAATGTTTGAGTGTTCCCTTGCAAAAATTGCGATTGTTTTTGTCGACTGAATAAGGTCTTTTCTCGAAACTATGATGTTTTGCTGAAAGTTACGAACTAAAACGCGTTCATAGGGTGGGAAGTCCCCAGAAACAAGTTGTGTTCCCACAAGAATATCGCCTTGTGCAAAGCTAAGTTTTCCGTCCTCATGGAACAACATGTTTGTTTTCTCGTTTTCATTAAGCACAGAAAAGAACACATCACGGAAAGAGGTTGCGGGGATTTGCAGGCTCTGTTCAAGGGTCGTTGGAAAAGAGGTGTGAACTAGTGACAAACGAAATCCGTCCGTGGTAACAAACAAAACCTTTTTATCACCCTGCGGAATGCATTTAATGGAGCCTAGTGTAGGCCGAGCCGAGTCTGATGCAACACAAAAAAGCAGGTAAGGGAGAGTGGCAAGAACAACTTTGGGATCAAGGGTTACTGAGTTTGTGTGGCCCTGAGGTACTTCGGGAATTGTTTGCCTCGGCACAATAGGAAACAGTGCGTTTGTCTTTTCTGCGCGTATTTTGACACCGTTTTTCTCGAGGGATAGATGGATTTCTTCTGAGGTAATAGTTTGTAAAAACTCAAGAAGCCTCTTTGTGTCAAGGGTAACCATGATTTTTTGAGGTATATCCAGACCACAGGCTATTTTTTCCTGGAAATACCGCGTTTCACTTATTCCAAGAACCGTGATGGAGTTGGGCTCAAAGGTTAAGAACATCCCTAGGTTTTCGTTTTGTGTGCGAACCCCTGTGGAGAATTTAATCGCCTTTGACAGCGCTGTTACGAGGGTTTCTCTGTGGGTGGTAGTTTTCATATACTAGTAGTACTAGTAGGCGTGTGGACAAGTGTATAACGCACCCCTTTTCTTTTCAACACAATCTCCTTGGTCGTGCGGTGTGTGTGGAGAGAATTTAAAGGTTTGTGGGGAGGTTGAGGTTTTGGCATATGGTGACAATGTCATTGCGTACATATTGATTGTGGATGATTACCTGTTTTATCTTGGTGACGCCATGAATAATTGTTGTGTGATCTTTTCTTTTAATGGCATGAGCAATAGTCTCGTAGTTTAATCCCAGCTTTTCCCGCAAAACAAACATAAGCACATGCCTGGCCTGAGAAACATTTTCTGTTCTGTTTGCTTGTTTGAGGTGAATAGGCTTAAGGCCGTAGTACGAGCAAACAACATCAATGACCATGTCGGGGGTGGGAAGGGTATTTGCAGCAACTTGCTCTTGTATGGACTGCACACGAAGGTGTTTCTCAACGTCAGCTCGCGTGAGCGGTGGGGGGCTGTCTGAGGTATTTTGAGCAACAACCTTTGCATAACAAGAGAGAAGAATTCCCTCAACGGCGCGGTTGTCTGTTGCGTGCTCTGCTACGAGCTTCGCCGCCTCAATGTCGACCTCTATACCCCTTTCGCGGGCCTTGATGAGCACAATTGCGGTGCGTAGCTCAAAATCAGGGGGCGAGATGTCAATAATGAGCCCCCCTGTAAACCGAGAGCGAAGACGATCCTCAATGTCCGGAATTTGCTGCGGTGGTCGATCCGAAATAAGGAGCACCTGCCCGCCCCGAGAGACAATATCATTGAATGTGTGAAAAAACTCCTCCTGAACCGTCTGCTTTCCTGATATAAACTGAATGTCGTCTACTGCAAGAACGTCGAGCTTTCGGTATTTCTGCCGGAATCGATCGGTCGATCTACCCCGGATTGCGTCAATAATTTCGTTTGTAAATCTATCTCCTGGACAAAACACAACCCTAGCGTGTGGATTAAGGTTAAGTATTCGTCGAGCCGTGGCTTGTATCAGGTGTGTTTTCCCCACACCAACCCCTCCCCACACGAATAATGGGTTGTACACCTTCCCAACCTGCCTAGCAACCACCTGTGCGGCAGCAAACGCAACATTGTTACACGAGGAGACGGCGAAATTATCAAAAGAATATTTTGGATTCAACCCCACCTGCTGCGCAACGTCATCTAGAGTTGGTTGAAACTTGAGAAGAGGGGGGAGATCCACCGTCCTTTTTTGGTTTCCCGACCTTTGTGATTTTACGACCTCACAAAACACAGAAAATACTGGGGTTTGAGTAATGCCAGAAACAATGCTCACCAATTGAGCCTGCTTATTGAGGGCGATTGTCTTAACTCCTGCATTAGGACAAGTAAAGTATGCGACCCCATCACCGATTTTTTGAAGAGTTAATTGGGTGATGGTTTGCGACCAAACGTCGTTCTTTGGAGCCTTCTGTAGGTAAGAGTCGACAAATGTTCTCCATTGATACTCAACACCGGGGTTCATATGTGATTAAAATGTGGATAGTTTATCCACAAATAATAAACATTATTCGGCAAAACACAAGGGCAACAGAAGAGATCACAAACAAACAGCTGTGTATGATAGTTACATGGGCGTGCTCGATCTCATATTTCCAGAAGTGTGTGTCGGCTGTGGCTCTCTTGGACCGCGGGTATGCAAGAGATGTTTAAAAACAGCCCGTCCCATTGAGAAAGACTGGTGCATTCATTGTGGTAACGAGGAAGACACAACGGCTCCTTGCGTGCACTGTTTTGGAAGAGCAGACACCCTGAGAATTCTTGGGTTTTGGTTTTATGAACAACCTGTCTCGCGCGCAATCTGGTCGCTCAAGTACAAAAACGACAAAAATATTATTACAGAGCTTTTCCAACTTGCATCACCCAAAGCATTGCTTAGGCTATTTTGTCTGCAGGAACAATATACAAACCCAGTTTTCCTTCCAATACCGCTTCACGCAGATAAAGAGAAAGAAAGGGGATACAATCAAGCACTTCTTATTGCGCGGGCGCTTGAAATATTTACCGGAATACCGGTAGAGTGCTCCGCGATGCGCAGATCAAAAAAAACTCAACCACAGGCACGTTGCAAATCCAGAACAGAAAGGACACAAAACATGAGAGGGGCATTTGAGGTGACACGAGCAGAGGCTTTGCGAGGAAGGACCGTTCTCTTGGTCGATGATGTGACAACTACCGGCGCAACTGCACAAGAGGCGGCAAAAGAACTAAGGAAACACAGACTATCGGCCCCCCACCTACTATGCCTAGCCCGAGAAAAAATAGAGTAATCCGCTGAGCCATTTGATATACTACAGGGCATGGACCAGTTTAATAAAATACTTGCAGTATTTCTCTTGCTTATTGTTGCAGTAGGGTTAGCACTCTTTGTTTTTTCTCGCCTTGGTTTGTTGGGGAAAATCTTCCCGTCAGCAAAAACCACAAATACACAAGTCACAAATAGCCTGGGTCCAACAAGCACCCCGATTCCCCTATTGAGCCCGACCCCATCGACAGCACAAACGGGCCTTTTGGGATGGATTGCAAAACTCCGAGGCGAAAAAACGACTCCCACGCCAACCCAACAAAAACAAGCGCAACCACCTACCCAACAAACAACAACCGCAGACTCTTTTCCAGAAACACCCCAAACAACACAGCCAACGACACAAACGATCACTGTCGCAGTGACAGTTGTTCCTTTTGGTTCAACTTCCCCCACATCATATCCCGCATCGGGTGCTGAAACACTCTTGGTCCCACTTGCAGGTCTTGGGATACTTCTTGGGAGACGACTCCACAAAATCTCAAACAACACCTAGCTCACAGCCCAACATCTCAAAAGCTCACTTGAGTGAAGCAGTAAGATCTGGTAGAGTGAATGTATGCAGCTTACCGAAAAGGAATTACGCGAAGCTATTGTTCGCGAGTCTCTTCTTACCCCCGAACAACTCGCGGAGGTAGACGAGCTTGTTTCTTCTACAGACACCTCGCTTTACGAGGCCGTTCTCGATAAGAGACTCCTGACAGATGAAAAAATTGGTGAGCTGATCGCGCGCACCTCTCATGTTCCTTTTGTTGACCTATCCGCGATCAACATTCCAGACAATCTTCTCCACGTTGTTCCTGAGCGCGTTGCAAAAAAAAAGAGATGCATAGTGTTTGATCGCTCAAAAGATTCGATAAAACTTGCAATGGAGAACCCGCAAGATCAGCAGACCGTCGACCTCATACGAGTAAAAACGGGAACGGAAGTGGTTGTGTACTTCGCAACACCGCGAAGTATTAATAAGGCGCTTGAGGTTTATAAAATAGATATAAAGAAGGCACTTGAAGACTTTTCGGATGAGGGGGTTGAAAACGAAAACGAAGAAGACGAAGAAGCACCCATCTCCCAACTCGTTGATATTTTGTTTGAACACGCATATCGTGAAACGGCGTCTGACATCCACATGGAGCCTCAAGACAACCAAGGGATCATACGATATCGCGTAGACGGCATACTGCATGATATCGCAGCCTTCCCCAAAGCTGTTCATGAGCGCATAATCTCGAGACTTAAAGTGCTAGCGAAGCTTCGAACAGATGAGCATCACAGCACACAAGACGGCAAAATCAGAGCAAATATAGACGGCCAGATGATAGATATCCGTCTCTCTATTTTGCCCATTGTTGACGGCGAGAAGGCTGTTATGCGTATCTTGTCGACGCACGGCAGGCCACTCACTCTCACTGACTTGGGGATGCGTCCACCCGACTTGCACCGCGTAAAGATGGCGTATGAGAAATCGTTTGGACTTATCCTCTCAACAGGACCAACCGGCGCCGGAAAATCAACCTCGATCTACTCCATATTGAGGGTGCTCAATATTCGTGAAAAAAACATTACCACAATTGAGGATCCCGTGGAGTACCGACTGAAAGGCATAAACCAGATCAATGTAAACCCCAAGACAAATCTTACCTTCGCAGCAGGGCTACGTTCAATCCTGCGGCAAGACCCCAACATTGTGTTTGTCGGCGAAATTCGTGACAGCGAAACAGCAAATATTGCAGTAAACGCCGCTCTCACAGGGCACCTAGTTTTGTCCACGCTCCACACAAACGATGCGGCAACCACTGTCGTGAGACTTACAGAAATGAAGGTTGAGCCATTTCTTGTTGCCTCTACGGTGAATGTAATTATTGCACAGAGACTTGTGAGAAAGATATGCAACAACTGCAGGGTTTCAAGCATGGTCGAATCGGCGCAGATCACAAGCTGTTTTGGAGAGGTTATAGCGAAAAAGCACATCAAAGAAAACCAAAAAATTGAGGTATACAACGGCACAGGTTGCAAAGTATGCTCTAACACGGGGTACTCAGGGAGAATTGGGCTATTTGAGGTTTTGGTAGTAACACCCAAAATCCGCGAACTCACTATTCAAAAAACAAACTCTGATATCATCGCACAGGTTGCGATAAGCGAGGGAATGACCACCATGCCGGAAGACGGACTTATTAAAATTATGCAGGGCCTCACCACACTTGAAGAGGTTGTGAGGGTTACCAAGGCAGAAAGCGCATAACTATATGGCAACAAAAACACGAAACCCAAAATCAGTCACCCTTTCAAATGACGAGAAATTAGTTCTTGTAGGAAACCTTGGAACAATGCTCGGGTCAGGAATTTCTATTATCGAATCTGTAGAGTCGCTTGCAGAAGACGCGAAGGGCAACCTCCTTTATATACTCATAAGTCTCAAGACAGATCTTGAGCAAGGCCTACAGGTATATGAGAGCCTCGGAAAATTTACAAGAGTATTTGACGGGGTAACCACAAGCATCATAAAAGCAGCAGAAGAATCGGGGACACTGGACAAAGCCCTCAAAGACCTTCGCGACACACTCGTCAAAGAAATAGAGTTTAGGGACAAGATAAAAGGGGCCATGATGTACCCGGTGTTTATACTATTCATTTTCGTTTTTGTTCTTGTGGGGATGTTGTATGGCATCATCCCAAAGATAGGTGGCGTCTTTAAGTCCCTAAGAATGCCGCTCCCGCTCGTAACCAAGGTTCTGATTGCCATGTCTGACTTCCTGGTAAACAACACTGTTGGCGCAATCGTTGGGGTTATTGGACTCGTTGTCACCATAATCCTGGTATATCGGTATAAAAAAAACATTATACTAAAGTTGCTATTTGGATTGCCCGTAGTGTCTTCTCTCGTTCGGGATATTGACCTTACTCGGTTCACGCGAAGCATGTCACTTTTGCTTCTTTCAGGAATTCCTATAACTGGCGCTCTTGAGCTTTCGGTAAATGTTGTTGTGAAGCCTCAGGTGCGCGACGCCATAAACGACGGATACCAGGCAGTGGTCCAGGGGGGCCGATTGTCAGAGGGAATTGCAAAAAGAGGAAAAATGTTTCCAGGAATATTGAGAAAAATGATTGAAGTGGGTGAGAAGAGCGGCTCACTCGATAAGTCCCTGCAAGACGCTTCTGATTTCCTTGACTACCAAACGAGCAAGAAGATTAAAGAACTCACCACACTCCTTGAGCCCATGATGCTTGTGCTAGTAGCAGGACTGGTGGGCGGGATGATGTTAGCAATTATTGCGCCAATCTATGGGCTTATTAGTTCGATTGGAAGTCGCTAGAAGGCGCCTTAACGACGGGTTTACCCTTATTGAGCTTTTGGTCGTTGTGTCCATGTTGGGGTTAATGTCGACGATCGGCTACTTCTCGATGAGCAAACTACAAATCTCCACCGAGACACAAACATCTGTTGACAGATTGTTGGGGTCGATACGCACCCAGCGCATTTATGCGATGCTTGGAAATAGCACAACAGGAACGAAGTCGATGCCTCTTGGCGTATATTTTGCTCCAAACACCAGCTCATACACGCTTTTCTCTTGTGACGAACTACAAGACTGTTCATACATCCCGTATAAAAGCACCAACATTGTTGACACCATGGAAAAGTCAACAGTATTTTCGACTGTTTCGTTACCAGGAAATCAGATAGTCTTCGCGCCATACAGTGGAGAGACAGCAAATTATGAGGAGGGCAACAACTCGGTTGTAGTGAAAAACCAGTATGACAACACAGAAACAATTATTCGAGTTAGCAAGATAGGGACAATTGAAAGTACCCGGCTACCCTAGTTTAATATGATCATCATAAATAATACCAACAAAGGGGAGTCAATACTTGAGATCCTTCTTGCCCTCGCCATATTTTCAATTGTGCTCCCTCCCATACTGTATACGATGGGAGCGTTGGCAAGCGGGCAACCCCAGAGAAATGTATTCTTTGATGCACTTGTTCTCATTGAGGACACGAAAAACACCATTCAACAACTCAAGTCAACAGATTGGAATACTGTTTCTACAAACGGCGAATACACGCTTAACAACGTTAATGGTGCAGATGTGCTCGTTCCCCTCATTGGCACACCAACCCCAAACGCCAATGGCCTCATACAAACTATCCAGATAGAATCTGCACACAGAGAGGGAGGAATTTTGGTGGATGAGGGTGGGGTTGAAGATAGCGCAACAAAGAAAATTACCATAAAGGTGACCTGGGGAGCGACTCAAGACCCCGTTTCTACCACCTTTTATGCGGCGAGGAGCGACACGTTTGGTGTTTATGTAGTGTCGAGTAGCCAAGAATTTGCGCAAGACTCTGCTCTATACGCGGGTACTCAAATAGTGTCTTCTGAACCAAATGAGGGCGAAATAGCCATAGGCCCGGGTGAACCAGACCCAGTAATAAGTCTTAAGTCTTGGTGGAAGATGACAGGTGAGTACAGCGCATCGCATGCTGAAGTCGACGCGGCACCCAACGGCGCAAACAATTTACAAATTTTCGGCAATCCAGTATTTGGGTCTGGGAGGTTTGGCAACAAAGTAGCCCTGAACACAAACTCCAAATATCTTGTTGCATCATCCTCCGCATCACTTGAACTCGCAGGACAACTAACACTTGTTGTGTGGGTAAGATCTACAAATATGCCCGACAACGCCGCAATACTTCATAAGCTTTCTCCAACAAGCAGCGGGTATAGGATAGGGGTTGATCAAGAAGGTAAGGTGTCAGCGCTTGTGGGTGACGGAACCACCACCCTAAACGCCAAAAACAACACAAAACCAATCATTGACAATCTTTGGCATCAAATTGCCGTTACATATGACGGGTCAACGTTATTGGTGATTGTTGATGGTAACGAAGGGGATGTGAGGGGTGAGGGAGTGAATAAACTTGGTCAAAACACAGACCCTCTCTATATAGGGAAGGACCCCACATCAACAAACCGAAACTTTACGGGTGACATAGACGATGTGCAGGTTTACAACACGGCATTGACGCTTCAAGAAGTTCAAAAACTTTTGTATTCCACATACACCTCACCCATCAAAGACTTCGGAAAAGGTGTGCTCGTTCATTCTCTGAGGGCAACCGTCACCCAATCATCAAACACGAAGTCAAAACTCCAGATCGCATTTGCCAACCCACTCGACGACAGCTGTGAGGGCGTGTATTATAGATTTGTTGGTCCTGACGGCACGGAAAACACTTTTTATGAGACGGACCAGGCAGGAACTACCTCAGTATCAAGCAGCGTTCCCGGACCTTCTGAGGATGGTA
>CAYUHI010000008.1:0-3618 GCA_964444485.1 uncultured Gammaproteobacteria bacterium
TCTCGCGGAGACAGTAATCTACCCTGTCTGCACAAAGCTCGGGTATCTCCTGTTCGAGTAACGTAAACAGCTTATATGATGCAAATGTAAGGATAGATTGTCCGTGGGAAGCAAGAATAGTAGGGAGTGAAGACTTCAAAAGATAGTCCTCATGCCGAGCATCCTGACCAGAGGTATGGCGATCGCCGCTCAATAGTTCCTCAGCCACCACCCAATCGTATAGATGGGAAAACGCAAGATGAGATACATCGTGAAGCAGTCCAGCAATCTGCTCTTCTAGTGACGCACCAAGCATTCGAAGCAATAACATCACGCCGATACTGTGTTCATAGCGTGTGAAGGTGTGCGCGACTGAGGGAATATACCGAGGAGGCATCCCGTGTTGCCACACCCCCCTGAGTCGCTGAACTTCAGGACTAACAATGAGATCATGTAGCACTGGTTCGACAATATTGAAACTACCGTAGATTGTGTCTGTAACTTGCATAATAAAATTACACTACTGTGATCGTAATACGACACAAAACTTTGCTATGATCGACCTGCCTGTAATCTTCGTAGACATTTTTCTTTCCCGAGTATTTCCATACTTTCATTCAGAGGTGGGGAGATCTTGCGTCCAGTGATAGCCACTCGCACCATCATGAAGTATTCGCTTCGTTTCGCTCCAAGGTCAGTACATACACCCTGCATAGCCTCACCTATTTTCTCTGCGGTCCAATCTGTAAGTGTCTCTAAGGTAGTGTACGTCGTATGCAATTGATCTTTGTATTGGGACAGATCAATCTCATACTGCGTAGGCCGCGAATAATAAAACTTCGCAAGTTCCCAATACTCAGATAGCTTCTTTATCCTCTCTTGCACGAGCGGCAGCGACTTCTCAAACAATTCAGTGTTAGTATGAATTAGTTCATGCGCTTCTACATTAAACTCCTTCAAATAATTCTCAACCTGTACTCTGTACTCTGTACTCTGTACTTTCCGTATGTATTCCCCATTCATCCACGCAAGCTTGGTAAGATCAAATGCTGGCCCTACAGCCTTGAGATCTGCAAAATCAAAAACACGCACGAATTCATCGAGCGCAAATATCTCTTTGCCTTCAGGATGGCTCCACGCCATAAGAGCAAGATAGTTGAGGATCGCCTCGGGCAAATACCCCTCTTTCCTATACCAATCTACATCTGTATGACTGTGGCGTTTGCTCATCTTCGACTTATCGGGATTGCGCAGAAGTGATGTGTGGTACCACTTTGGTTCATCCCATCCGAAGAACCGATACAGAAGGACATGTTTGGGCGCGGAGTTTAGCCATTCTTCACCACGCAGTACATGAGTGATGCCCATAAGATGGTCGTCGATCACAACCGCCAGGTGATAGGTAGGGTATCCATCCGACTTGAGAATCACTTGGTCATCGATAAGGTTGGACTCAAAGCTGATATCTCCCCGTATCTCATCGTGTACTACGATGGTTTCATTATCTGGCATACGCATGCGAATAACATGTTTGTGACCTTCTACACTTTCTCTTGTATGGTTTTGTTTGCGTAGTGTTTCGTTTATGACGGGAGGGAGCTTAAGTGCTCGTTTTTCCTGACGCAACTTTTCTAACTCTTCGGGGGCAATAGTGCAATAATATGCATGTCCTTTTTCTACCAACTCATGCGCATATTTCTGGTATATCTCAAGTCTTTCGGACTGGCGGTATGGCCCGCAATCTCCGCTCTTCCGAGGGCTCTCATCTTCGGTCAAACCAAACCAGTCGAGTGCATCGTAAATCTTTTGTTCAGCATTGTCGATGAACCGCTCTCTATCCGTATCTTCGATTCTTACTAAAAATCTCCCATTCATTTTCTTTGCAAATGCCCAATTAAAAAGGGCCTGATACACAGTCCCAATATGTGGATATCCCGTGGGAGACGGGGCGATACGAGTCCTAATCATGGAGCTATTATAGCGGATAATTATGAAACGAAATTCAAATGACAAATGAAATTCAAAGCCCAAATGATAAAAAGCCTGCATCATTCTAGATTTCTGCCCTGGGAAAGTCGCGAAAATCAATCAGGTAGTATTGTAACACCACCATTGTCACACTGAGCTTGACGAAGTGTGTGGTAAGAGGGATACTTGCACTTATGGATAGCCCTACTATTGACGAAATTGATTTTCCATTTTGCCCAAAATGTGGTAACAAATTACGAAAAATATCACCAAGAAATACACAATGTGATGCCTGTGGTTTGGACTACTATGTGAATCCAAGACCATGCAATGCAATCATTATCACCAATGCAAGTAGCCAAATCTTATTGGTTAGACGAGCGGTTGAGCCTTCGAAGGGAATGTGGGATCTACCTGGTGGATTTGTCGATTTGGGAGAAACTATCGAAGAATCAGTCATCCGTGAAGCAAGAGAGGAACTGGGGATCGAGGTTGATACTCTCAGGTATATATTCTCTGGATGCGATCGGTATGTCTATAAAGGTCTGAATTACCATACCCTCGGTTTTGTGTTTTCTGTTAGGATCAAGTCGGGTACTATGAAACCTCACGACGATGTTAGTGGATTCAGGTTTTTTGCTGAGGATGAAATACCCTGGGACTCACTTGCATTCCCCGTCATCAAACAGACCCTCAGAAAATACCTTCGAGGAAGATAGCAAAATATTACTTCTCGATTACACTCGAAGCATACTATTAATAGCAGTACTTACGCGTCATTGGAGTTTGAAAATTGGTTCTTAGCCTAGCCTCTCTTCTTCAATCTGTAGATTCCCCACACTCCAAGTAGCGCTGGAAGCAGGAGTACATTGGCCCATTTGTAGACATCTTTGGTGTTGGGTTCAAGTACGGGAAGCGGTAATGATGCGATGGCACGTGATCGGATACCTGAGAGTGCTCCATCGGATGCAAACTCGTTTACTAAGTTCACCACAAATTCAAGATTACCGGAGCGTCCGAGGAAATTGTCTTGCACGAATCGTGTGCTGGGTATCACCATGAGTTCCCCTTTTGTCCTGTTATCTTTTGCATAGGCAATAAGCAATGCTTGTTTCAATTCTGATTGCTGTGGAGAGGTGATGCTTTCAGGACGTACATCAACAGCCCCTGATCGTACCCAAGACTGTTTTGTCGCTCGGACGATTTCTTTTTGAGTAATATTGGGAAGTTTCTTGAGACTTATGGAAGATGTCCATGGGAACATAAGGTAGTTCACATTTGCCGTATACGACGCATCAGGATTGAACACATTGGTCATAAGCCAAAAAGGATATTTTCCCCTGTTGAATACGTCGTTTCCAAAATTCACAACCTCCGCCTGGTTGGAAAGCACCATATCATCGTTCACCTTAATACCGTAGGCATCAAGAATTGGTTTGAGCTTCGATTCACGTGATGCAGCGACCATACTTTCACCAATCTCAAGACTACTCGTGAACGCTATGACCTTACCACCATTATCCAAATATTTTCTGAGGCCGGTGGCTGTCTCTTCTGTCAGCGGTGATTGACCATCAAGCACGAGGATGGTTTTAACCCCTTCAGTATTGGTAAGATCACTGTTTTCAACCGAGAACTGTTGTCCAAGAATTTGTTCAAGATACTGCATAC
>CAYUHI010000008.1:3718-5127 GCA_964444485.1 uncultured Gammaproteobacteria bacterium
TCACTGTTTTCAACCGAGAACTGTTGTCCAAGAATTTGTTCAAGATACTGCATACTCTCAGAAGGGGGTTGCCCATTTGCAGTAACATACGCAGGTGTCATCCCTACGAGACCCACTTTTACATCACCACTTTGTGAAAGCTTGAAAATGATGGAGCTTATGTTGTACTCGAGATTGGCTGGGTCTACTCGTTGAATTGCAACTTTTGAATCTTTTATTTTGATTCCAAGGCTAAAATAACCAGCGGAGACAGCATATTGATCACTATCAAGGGATGAGAATTGCGTCTCTTGTATCCCATACTCCTGCGCTACAGATGCAGAATCTTTACTTGCTTTGCGCGGATCAATATATTTGACGGAGACTTTAGAAGAGTTTCTACGATATTCGGTAAGCAAATCATTCACCTGATTTTTCGTTGTGAGGAATGACGAGGGGATGTTGTCACTTAGGAAAAAGGTTATCTCCACAGGATCTTTCAATTTAGAAAGTATCTTTGTTGTGGAAGGAGATAACGAATACGCTTTTCCCCGCGAAAGGTCCAATCTTATGGGGATTGATGTGATTAGCAAATTCGCAGCCACAAGTGCCGCAATAGCAATACCCACCACCACATCGCGGGATGTCTGACCAAGTTTTACTTTTGTTAGTAGTTTTGAAAGCTTCATATTTTCCTTAATCAAAAAAATCGTTATGTCCGTTTCTCTAGATCAATAATAGTTAAAAATAGAAAAATGGTTGTCGTACTAACAAAATAGAATATTGACCTCATGTCGAGTATTCCTTTCACAAAGACATCGAGATGGTTTATCGGACTTAAGTTGACAAGTATATCTTGGGCTATCTTGGGGAGAACCGTTGCCACGAAATCAGTACCGACAAGGTTAAGGACGAAGAGCGTCACGCTTGAAAGGAGAAGAGCTACTACTTGGTTATTCGTCATTCCTGAAAAGAACATCGATATTGCGAGTCCCATCGCAAAATACGCAACTAATCCTACATACCCAATAAATACCTCAGGTAGGTAGAGCGAGCTTCCCACACTTGAGCCTAATGAGTAAAGGCTTATGGGCAATCCTATGGTGAGCACCAGACCTACAGTGGATACAATGACAAGTGAAACAAACTTCGAAAGAATAATCTGGGTTTCTGTGACGGGAAGTGTACGCAGGACCTCAATGGTATTAAGTCTTTTTTCTTCCGCGAGACTTCGCATTGCAATAGCAGGAATAAATATCATGGTGACCCAAGGAATTATCGCGAAAAATTGCCGCATACTCACGGTTCCTATGACAAACAGGTCCTTGACAAAAAGGAAGTTAGCAAATATTCCAAATACCATAAGGATGATAAATCCAAATGGATTATTGAAATAGTGACCGAGTTCTTTTTTGATGAGTGATTTCATA
>CAYUHI010000008.1:5227-7961 GCA_964444485.1 uncultured Gammaproteobacteria bacterium
CTGTCACCTTTTCTTTGAACAATTTCTCTACCGCACCCTTCCCTTTCGGCTTATCTCCATCGTATACTACCTTCCCCATATGGATGATTATTAGCCTTGTTGCGACATCTTCTACTTCCGATAGTATGTGAGTAGAGAAAACAATTATCTTGGTCTCTGCTAACTTTTTGATAAGAGATCGAATTTTGTCTTGCTCTACGGGATCAAGGCCCGAAGTGGGCTCATCCAAAATCAGTATCTGAGGGTTACCCAGGAGTGCTGCTGCAAGGCCAACCCTCTGCTTGTATCCGCGCGAGAGTTGTTCTATTTTCTTCTCCATCATATCACTCAGCCCAATATCTGCCACGATGCCACTTATGTCACCGTGGCTTTTCACGTCACGGATAAAGTGGAGGTATTCTGACACCTTCATATCGACATACAAAGGATTGTTTTCAGGAAGGTACCCAACCTTTTGAGATACCGTGACATGCTCTTCGACAGGGTCATGTCCATCAACAGTAACTGTACCTTTGGTCACGGAGAGAAATCCGGTGATCATGCGCATGGTGGTAGTTTTTCCTGCACCGTTTAAGCCCAAGAATCCGACCACCTCACCTGTCTTGATCTCTAATGATACGTCGTCAACAGCTGATTTCTGACCGAAATGTTTCGTGACATTATGGAGTGCAATCATACAAGAATAGAGTTGTACCAATGAATGGTCATTTTTGCAAGTCCTAAACTCAAGCTGTCGCTTTTTCGAAAGTTTGGGCAACCACATCCCAATCCATATTTTCGAAGAATGCATCTATGTATCCCGCCCTTGCTGAGCCGAAATCGATAAAGTATGCATGTTCGTATGTATCCATTGCGACAACGGGAGTTGCGCCCCATACGGGGAATGTATTCTGCGCATCCCCAAGGTAGTTGAAGAGACGCTTCTCATAGTGATTCCACGCAGTCCACACCCACCCACGTGCTGAGATACCAGTTGCTTTCATATCTTTTTTGTATTGTTCAAATGAGCCGAAGTCTTTGGTCAGTTGTTTCGAAAAATCTCCTCTGGGAGTTCCTCCTGTACCGCCGAGATGTGCAAAATATATTTCATGGTTCACAATACCTCCATAGGCGAATGAGAGCTCAACTTTGAGCTCACGGATAAGCGAATAGGACTGGTTCGCCTTGCCATAATCATCATCGGTGAGCTTTGCAAGTGCGTCGTTTATCTCGTTGTATTTGTTTACGTATCCCGTGTAGAGCTTGAGATGTTCTTCTACGGTCCTCTTGGATATACCTTTCATCTCATAAATCTTTGGCGAAAAAGTTCGAGCAGCATGATGTGTGAACATAGTGAATAAGAAATGACAACAATACGCACATGGTAAGGGGTAAGGTGTCGGATTTCAATAGCATTGTTATGTGGATTCTGATTTAACTATTTAGTTTTGGTAAGTAGTTGCTGGAGTCGCCATGTGCGAATTTTTTGGTGATCGCCACTCATGAGCACTTCGGGCACCCTCATCCCCATAAATTCCTCGGGTCTTGTGTAGTGCGGATACTCACGCAGACGGACTTTCCCTTTTTTTGCAATGGAACCGAGGTTCTTTGTGACTTTTTGTAAGTCTGTAACATCAAATGCACTCCAGCTCTCTTCTTGTGTTGCGTTTTCTTTCTTGAGCACTCCCGGCAACAGTCGAACGACAGAGTCTGCGATGACCGCTGCAGGTAGCTCTCCCCCTGTGAGTACATATTGTCCTATTGAGATTTCTTCATCAACGAAGTTGAGTATCCGCTCGTCCACACCCTCATAATGCCCCGCGATGATGACAAGGTGGCTGTATTTGCTGGCATATTTTTCCGCCTTCGCCTGCGAATATGTGTGCCCCTTCGCAGAAGTTAAAATGATCCTTGTACTGGAATTTGGAACTTGGAATTTGGAACTATTGTGTATTCCTTTCTTTGTACTCTGTACTCTGTACTCTGTACTCTTGTGTATTTCCTCCCCCACCACCGACTTCAAACACTCGTATAGGATGTCAACCCTCAACACCATCCCCGCTCCACCTCCATATGGTCGGTCGTCTACTGTGCCATAGGTGTCTTTGGCGAAATCACGAAGATTGATAATATCAAGATCGACGAGTCCCCTTTTGATTGCTTTACCGACGATACTGTCAGTAAGAAATCCCGTGATCATGGAAGGGAATAATGTAATTATGCTAATTCTTAGTTTTGTATTATTTTCCATTATTCATTAATAATTGCCCGTTGTTATTATCTGAACCACCAATTGTATATTCCGTACAAGTTTATGATGGTCATGACAATAGTAGTAATTAAAATACCTACCTGGCCCGCCTTCTTATATGACTGGTATGAGGTATACAGCCAAAAAACCTGAGATATCGTGGCGATGATAAACCCTGCTTTTGGCATTTTATTCGCCGTGAGGAAATATCCACCAACCGTAAGTACAGGTAAGAGAATTTGGGTTAGTTTGTCGAACCAGATTTGATTTTTGGTCATATGGAGCTATTATAGCATCATGGCAAGACGTTTTATCATCTGGCTTATCAGAATGTATCAACGGACATTCTTCCTCCGGTATGCTATTGGTCAAAACCTGCATCTTCCATACCACCCTTGTAGATTCAATCCAAGTTGTTCACAAAACATGATAGAGTCGATAGAGAGATATGGAATACGAAAGGGATTACATGCAGGATTCAGACAACTACTCAGGTGCCAGGGA
>CAYUHI010000008.1:8061-24139 GCA_964444485.1 uncultured Gammaproteobacteria bacterium
TGGAATACGAAAGGGATTACATGCAGGATTCAGACAACTACTCAGGTGCCAGGGAATTATAAAATTATGATAATTTTTAAATTTGAACTTTGACTTTTTAACTATTATGGTGTTCTCACGTTTTCCCGCACTCCAAATCAGAGCATATCGAAATATTGTGTTTGGCATCTTTGTTTCCGGGGTTGGGAGTGAGATGACAAGAGTCGCAATCGCATGGCAGCTCTATCATATTACTGGATCAAAGTACCTTCTTGGAATTTTGGGACTCGTAGGATTTTTGCCAATTTTATTTGGAACACAGATTGCAGGTGTCGTAACTGATCGAGTAGACAGAAGAGTGATTTTGGCTAGCAGTAATGCACTTATGGCTGTAGTTATGATAGTCTTCACTATCTCAGTTTCTGTAGGATTTACTTCACCCTGGTTACTAATAACTTTCGCTGGGGTTCTTGCTTTTGTTGACTCATTTGGCAACGTATCAAAATCTTCGATATTCCCGAGCCTCCTCCCCAATACACTATTACCGAATGCAATCACTATCAACTCTGCAATTCTCAGTGTGCGTAGGATCGTGGGTCCTATGATAGGAGGCTTCATGATAGCATTTTTCCCTATTCAGACAGTATATGTAATTGATACCCTTACCTTCGTCGTACTCGCCCTAATCGCATACCAAACGCCAAAAGTAGTTGTTTCTCATCTATCTACTCATCTTTCTTTTATTGATTCCTACAAAGAAGGCATTCGCTTTGTTATTTCAAATAAACTGCTCCTCTCTACGGGAATCATGGATTTTTTTATTATGCTTTTTGCATCAGCACAGACGATTCTTCCTGCAGTTATTCAAGATGTCTATCACGGAAATCCCATTCAGCTTGGACTTCTGTATGCTGCCTTGTCATTCGGTGCACTTATCCCTGGAGTATTCTTTTCTACAAGACGTAAGATACAAAACTACCGTCCACTTCTTATTATTGCAGTTGCTGTCGTTGGAGTAAGTACCATTATTTTTGGTCTCGTACCATACTTCACCGTCGGATTTATTGCGTTAATTTTCTTTGGTATTGGGGATGAAATCAGCTCTATCATCCGCAATAACATACGACAGATCATTACACCTGAACATATGCGTGCGAGAATGGTCGCGATAATGTCGCTTCTCTTCATTGGTGGACCAAGGCTGGGTGATTTTGAGGCCGGGTTGACCGCTGCATGGTGGGGGATCCAACCGTCACTCGTGATAAATGGATTACTCGCATTGGTAACTGTAGTGGTATCTCACAAATATTTCTCGAAGATGAAAAGAGACTTTGTGAGAGTTGAATGACAAATGTTATACAATGATAATCACCATGCGAACTTCATTTCCTCGTATTGTATTTAATGTTATGCAAATGTTAGTGCTTGTAGGTTTCGGATTCATACAATTTGCCGAAACACTCATTGAGGGATTTGGGTGGCCGTTTACAGAAACAATTACGTTGGGTGGGTGTTTTTCTGAATCTCAAAAGTATGGATGGCCATTCACCTTCTACGAAGTAATTTCAAAATGTCATACATGTTGTACGGGCACGTCATTGCCGTATTCACGTTTTGACGATTTCTTCTTGGTTATGGATATTGTGTATTTATTAGGAATAATATTGATAAGTTTCTATTTTGTGAAAACCACTGTGAAAATTATTAAACATATCGCAAATTTCAAAATGTCTAATGCATAAGAGGTGTTAGATATTCTTAAACCTCCCTAATTTAATTTCCCTCACACCGCGGGTGACAGTCGCGACACCGACGCCGAGTGCTAAGGCGATTTTGTGTTGAGGGATATCTTTCTTTATCATTTTTACGATTTCGATGCGTCGAGCAAGTTCTTCGATTTCACCCTCCGTGAAAAGTCCTCTCACAAGATTTTTCATAGAAGCCATACCCCGTGTATGGAGAAATAATTTTGCCAGTGCATCGACGTGCTGTGTGTTTATTTTAGACATAATACTTAATACATAATGCTTAATACATGATACGTGATACGTGATACCTAATACTAAATACTTGATACTCTGTACTCTGTACTCTGTACTCTGTACTCTGTACTTTGTACTTTGTACTTTGTAGTACATTATACTAGTATACTAGTAGAATATCAATAAGCATGTTGACACTAATCCTAGAATACTCTACTATGACATGTATTGTTACAAATTGATTTGCAACATACTATGGCCAAGAAAAAAGCAAAGAAAAAGACCACAAAGAAGGGAGCAAAGAAAGGCAAGAGAAAATAGCTTTGTAGTCTGGCCCTCAGCTATCTCACGTTCGTGAATGGTTGAGGGTTTTTTGTATATAAGGTTGTATGAGGAAAGAAATACTTGTAGAATGAGCATGGTATAGGTGTTGTGTTATTCATTCTTTTTTTTCCTATGCAATTTCCAGTACCTGCAGATGTAACAAAAGAAGCGCGAACCACATACAGTGAAAACATGGATACGATTACCAAAGGTAGCGGAAGGTTGTTTCTTTTCGCGGGCGACCAGAAGGTCGAGCACCTGAATAACGATTTCTACGGAGAAGGAATATCCCCAGATGATGCTTCACCTGAGCATCTCTTTGCGATTGCAGGGAAAGGGAAAGTTGGTGCTTTTGCATCGCAAATTGGTCTCATCGCTCGGTACGGAGCTGATTTCAGTCATGTACCCTATATCATAAAGTTGAACTCTAAAACTGACCTTATCAAAACTGCCCAAAGGGATCCTTATTCCACAACATGGACGGATCTTGACGCTGTTTTGCGATTTCAAAAGTCCAGTGGCTTACGGATTGCTGGGGTAGGATATACCATATATCCAGGGAGCGAGTACGAAGGTCAAATGTATTCGGAAGCTGCCAGACTCGTATTTGAAGCACACCAAGTTGGACTTGTAGCACTCATATGGTCCTATCCACGCGGAAAGGCAGTCCTCAACGAAAAAGATGGTCATCTTGTCGCAGGTGTTGCAGGTCTTGCAGCTTGTCTGGGAGGAGATTTCGTAAAAGTGAATGCTCCAAAGGGAGAAAATGTGAGCTCACCTGAACTCTTAAAAGAGGCAGTCTCAGCGGCGGGAAGAACAAAAGTAATTTGTGCTGGAGGGGGCAGCACCAGTGCCAAGCAGTTTCTCCAGTCACTACACGATCAAATACATATTGCCGGATGTTCAGGGAATGCAACTGGACGTAACATTCATCAGAAGCCACTTCAAGAGGCGCTTCGATTCTGTGACGCCATCCATGCTGTGACTGTGGAGGGTAAATCAGTCGACGAAGCTATGGCACTCTATACGACACAGTAATTCAATTCAAATTACAAATGTCAAATGTCAAAAGAAATTCAAAATCCGAATACCAAAATGATTACAACGAATATCTTGCGTTTGCACTCAAATTGAGTAAGCGTGCAGGACGAGAAATGATGAAATACTATAATCCTCATGGCTTTCCTACAACCATGAAGAAAGATAAGTCTGTTGTCACAGAGGTTGATACACTGTTAAACCGGATGGTGATACAAGCAGTACATGCAGAGTATCCCCATCATGATATCCTTGCAGAAGAAGAAAGTTCACTGGAAAACAACAGCGAATTTGTCTGGGTTTGCGATCCTATCGATGGAACAAGACAGTTTTCCATGGGAACAGCAAATTTCTCCTTTTCTATCGCACTAACATACCAAGGAAAGTCTGTATTGGGAGTGATATTTGAGCCGTTTACAAAAAAACTTTACACAGCTACCATCGGCAAAGGTGCTTACCTTAATGATGTAAAAATACATGTGAATGCAAAGAACAGACTTGCTGATTCTCTTTGTTTTTTTACTGCGAGCACAAGATCAAAGTACAATATTTTGGGATTTATCCCTATATTGATTGCCCATACCAAAAGAGTATATAACTTTGCCTGCTGTACAGTGGAGAGTAACCTTGTTGCTTCAGGATTGGCGGAGGGTGTTGTGTATGCAAATAATAGTGCTCATGATTTCGCGGCAGTGAAAGTGATCGTTGAAGAGGCTGGAGGAAAGGTTACAGACCTTTGGGGTAATGACCAGAGATACGACCAGTCACTTCGGGGAGTGATCGTTTCAAATGGACACATTCATAAGCAACTAGTCGCTCTGCTCCAAAGTACTTTGGCAAAACAACCTTATCGATAGCACTATGATGTTTATAACTTATAATATTTTCAGAAAAAAGATTACTACTGAAAAGCAACGTCGCCCCGTGTACAATAATTGAGTTCAGCGAAGTCTCATCGCTCATTATTCATTCACTAATCGACGTCTTATGACAAAAATCAAAGTTGGCATCAATGGATTCGGTCGGATTGGCAGGGCAGTGGTTCGCATGATATTAGACCATCCTGATATCGAGATCACCCATATTAACACTCGTAAAGGGAAAAATGACCTGATGGCATATCTCCTCGAGTACGATAGTATTTATAAGAGATATCACAAGAAGATACAGGCGAACGAGCAGGGTTTTATGTGTGACGGTCAACAGGTCTTTACATCACTCGCAGATAAACCAGAAGATATCCCCTGGGGTGAGCATGGAGTCCAGCTTGTGATCGATGCAACAGGTGCATTTACGAAGTCTGAAGATCTATCTAAACATCTGAAGAGCACGGTGAAAAAAGTTATTCTTACGGCCCCCGCCAAAGATGATACACCGACCGTCGTATTAGGGGTGAATGAGTCTGAGGAACTACTGCAATCTCCTATCATTTCTAATGCCTCATGTACAACAAATTGTGCTGCTCCTCTATTCAAAGTTCTCAATGACTCCTTCGGCGTCCGTGTAGGTCAGATGACCACGATTCATGCTTATACCATGACACAGAGCATGATGGATGATGCAAATAAAGAGATGGAAAGATCGCGTGCAGCAGTGATGAATATTGTCCCCTCATCGTCTGGAGCTGCAAAAGCTGTTGTAAAAGTTATGCCCGAACTTAAGGGGAAGATTGAAGTATTTGCCGTCCGTGTCCCTGTTCCCGTCGGATCCGCATCTGATCTTGCAGTAGTGCTGAATCGCGAGGTAACTGTCGAAGAGGTGAATGGAGCATTCAAGATCGCTAGTCAGTCTACAATGAAGGAGATTTTGGAATACACAAATGATTTGCTCGTCTCATCAGACATAATTGGTAACTCACACTCATGTATATTTGACCCAAGGTATACCAAAGTAACAGGTGGGAACATGGTAAAGGTTTTCGGTTGGTATGATAACGAATGGGGGTACTCATGTCGCATAGTAGACCTCGTCACGAAAGTTGCGAAGTACATATAGAGCTCAGAGTATGTGTCATCCTTGCGCCTGTCCGCCTTTGGTGGAAATGCGAGGATCTCTTGCTTATGAGAAAGTACTATGTATACATCCTCACAAATGCGACACATACTGTTTTGTATATTGGTTTTACCGGTAATATTGAAAATAGGATCGCACAACATAAACGTTTTCGTATAAAGGGATTTACACAAAAATATCGAGCGGGCAAGTTAGTATACATATAAGAATACAACCAAGCTAGTGAAGCAATTGCAAGAGAAAAACAGTTAAAGCACTGGATGAAACAGTGGAAAATTGATCTTATTTCAAAGAGTGATCCAGAGTGGTGCGACTTATCGAGTCCCTAAAACAAGAGATCCTCATTTTCATGAGGATGACAAACGTTTGTCATTATCCCAGTCTTAAACTAATATAAATTATCAACTATTTTAATGACCTATGGCCATTCAATACATCGATGATATTGTTATTGAAAACAAACGTATATTACTCCGAGTTGATTTCAATGTATCGCTCAACCCTGACCATACGATAGCCAACGATGAACGTATACGACAAGCCCTCCCAACGATCAAACTCCTGTCTGATGCAGGAAATACACTCTATGTCATAAGCCATCTTGGGCAACCCAAAGCATACGATCCGAAGCTCAGCACTGAATTGGTCGCAAAGCGGCTTGCTGAACTACTTGGCAAACCAGTGCAATTTGTGCCGTTTGATAAAACATTTGATATGAATTACTACTCGCAATTCTCCATTGGCCATCCGCTGTTTATGCTAGATAATATCCGTTTTCATGAAGGCGAGCAGAAAAGTGATATGGCCTTCGCTCAAAAACTCGCATCACTCGCAGAGGTATTCGTAAACGACGCATTCGGTGTTTGTCATCGACCTGATGCGTCTGTCGTGCAATTGCCCAAACTTATGCCCCACTATGGTGGGTTGTTACTGAAGAAAGAAGTAACGATGATCAGCAAGGCCATTCACACACCGGTCAAACCAGTATTGGCGATATTAGGTGGTGCGAAAATATCCAGTAAGATCAATCTCATTGGGAAACTCCTAGGTATCGCTGACTATCTACTTATCGGCGGAGGACTTGCCAATACATTTATCTGTGCCAAAGGCATACATATAGGAAAAAGTGTATGTGAATATGACGAGGTTCAGACTGCACGCAGGCTTCTATTTGATGCCGCATCCAAAAGCACTGCGGTAATTATCCCAAAGGATGCAATAGTAGGGAGTTCACCTGACTCGAAGGACAGTATGGTGAAAAAGATCTCTGATATCTCTGAGACAGATCGTATATTAGATATTGGACCAGAGACTCAAGCAGAGTTCAGTAGCTATATCGCCAGAGCCAAGACCATCATATGGAACGGCCCTATGGGTTATACAGAAAATCCTGAGTACAAAAGGGGAACTGATTTTGTGTACTATGCTCTGACCCAAAACACCGGGGCAACTTCAGTGGTAGGAGGGGGCGATACCATATCGGCAATATCAAAAGAAGAATATCTGGATAAGATAACTCACATCTCTACCGGTGGTGGCGCCATGCTTGAATTTGTGGAAAAAGGAACACTACCAGGAATTGAGGCACTAGAGAAGTGATTAGAATTCATCGAATTATTTCCACAACCTTATCCACCGCTTCGGGTGATGAGACCGTTGTAAGGCCTGATTTTGTGATCGCAGGAAGTTTATCCTGACCTACTGTCTTCTCCCCTTTCATCCAATATATATCCAAGTCTACCAAGGTATTTTTATTCCAAAATGTCTGAGGCATCGCTATCGGGAATGTAAATATCATCCCATCGTGTCCACAAATGTCATTCTTGTTTTTTACATTCATAAGACCATATTCCCACTTTGCTGGGCTATCAGCTACTAGCAGTGTGGAACTTGGAATTTGAAACTTGGAACTTATTACTTGATATGTGTCGTGATGCGTCTTGCATGTTACACCCGATACTAAGGCATTTCTACGCAGATTCGCGAGTATAAAAAGTACTCCTATAAATAGAAGTAACAATCCTATGACAATCTTTCGTCTATTCATGGTGTAGAAGATATGTTTGCAGATTGTAGCAGATAAGAAATTATGGAATATTCTTCGAGTGATCCCGTCAAGGCGGGAGAATCGAGAAGAATCGCAATGTGGTTCTCGACTCCGTTTCACTCCGCTCGAACAATAACATATACAAACTTATTTTACGAAACTCAGTTATTCTCCTCTCCCTGCTCTTTTTATGACGCGGCGATCAGCCTCGGTGAGACCTTTTTTTCTAATACGAAGATTTTCAGGTGTCACTTCAAGTAATTCATCTTCAGCGATAAAGTCGAGACATTGTTCAAGTGAAAGTACCGTGGGAGGTGTAAGACTCTCAGAGACTCCTTCACCAGCAGATCTATTATTCGTCAGTTTTTTTTCTTTACACACATTCACCTCAATGTCCATAGGTTTATTCGCGATACCCACTACCATACCCTCATAAATATTGACTTGAGGGGCAATAAAAAGAAGTCCTCTACTTTGTGCTCCTACCAAACCATATGTTGCAGAAACTCCACTTTGTGTCGCTATAAGTACACCGTTTCGCAGCGCTTCAAGTTTACCGCCTATTGGTTCGTATCCCAAAAAATACGTAGAAATGACTGCAGTCCCGCGGGTATTTGTCATCAGTATATTTCTCACACCGAGTAGATTTGCAGATGATATCTTAAAGACCAAACGTGCTGCTGTACCAAGTTCATTATGCATGCTTTGAATGATCCCTTTCCTCCTACCCATCTCCTCGTTCACCGCCCCCACATACTCCTGAGAAACATCAATCGTGACTTCTTCGTATGGCTCGCAAAGCTTACCTCCAATTTCTTTGTAGATCACTTGTGGTTTTGATATCTGCATCTCATATCCTTCTCTCCGCATAGTCTCAATGAGGACTGCTAGGTGCAGTTCGCCTCTTCCTGACAATATAAAATCGGTGGAGTCTGTCGACTCATCTATATGTAGCCCAAGGTTTGTCTCCTTTTCTTTGAGCAATCGTTCTTTGATTTGTCGAGATGTGGTGTACTTCCCCTCTCTCCCAGCGAATGGTGAGGTGTTGGGGCCGATGGTGATTTTAATGGTTGGGTCTTCGACCTTGATACTTGGTAATGCTACCGGATTTTTTGGATCAGTCACGGTGTGACCTATTGTGAGGTCAGATATCCCCGCTATCGCGATGATATCGCCTGCTTGCACTTCGTTTACTTCGTCGCGCTTGAGTCCGTTGCTGGTATAGAGCTTTGTCACATTGTAAGACCCTCGTAGTCCTGTCTCATCTACAACTGATACTCTATCGCCTTTCGTTAGTTTACCCTGCGTGACCTTTCCGATACATAATTTCCCTACATAATTATCTGCATCTAAAGTAGAGATAAGAAGTTGGAAAGGTTTATCTAGATTCTCAACAGCATTCGGAACTTCGCGAAGAATAGTTTCAAAAAGCGGACTCAGATCACCCCCAACCGTCGCGTCGTATCTCTCCGGTAGCTCAAGGAGCGCAGTGCCATCTCGTCCGACTGCATAGAGAGTCTTGAAGTTTAACGATTCGTCATTGTGGGCAAGTTCAAGAAATAAGTTTTCGACTTCTGTCGTTACTATACGAGGACGTGCATCTTTTTTGTCGATTTTGTTAATTACTAGAATGATTTTCAAATGATTCTCTAATGCTTTTTTAAGCACGAACCGGGTCTGTGGTAGCGGCCCTTCAGCTGCATCAACAAGCAGAATTGCACCTGATGCCATATTTAACACTCGCTCTACTTCTCCGCCAAAGTCTGCATGTCCTGGAGTATCAATAATATTTATCTTTACGTCTTTGTAGAAAACTGAAGTGTTTTTTGCGAGAATGGTAATTCCTTTTTCTCTTTCAAGGTCATTGGAATCCATGATAAGCTCTTGTTTCATTTCTTTTTGATTGTCACGGAATAAACCTGATTGTTTGAGCATTGCGTCGACAAGCGTAGTCTTACCGTGGTCAACGTGAGCGATAATTGCGATGTTTCTGATCTGATCCATAAGGAAGTAATTATACCACGAGAAAGGGCGTTATGATAGGCAAAATATCGTACCCTTTTATTTCTAATAATTGGAAACAATAGGATTATCAGATATAATCCTCTAAATCATGAAAACACTTGTATCAGTCAGATCCATGTTCGAATTTGAAAAAAAAGATATATTAATTATCGTTGTTGTCATCATATCTGGATTACTTCTTCGTTTCGTTTTTTTAACTCCGGATAGATTCGTCTTTTTCCTTGATGCTGCACGAGACTACATCCTCGTCGATCAAATTGTCACTGATCATAAATTGTTTTTGATTGGAGGAAGAAGTGGAGTACAGGGTATATTCCATGGACCATTGTGGTTATACATGCTTGTGCCGATTGCACTCATTGCGCAGGGTAACCCCTATCTTATGAACATTTTAACAGTTGTAGCATATGTATGTGTGAGTGTGGTGCTAAGTTATGTTATCGCCAAGCATTTCTATGGAAGATTAGTGGGCTCGCTATTTGCTCTTATGCTCATCACTGCACAAAGTATCGTCACGTTTTCTTCGATGATGACCAATGCACATATGGCACCTGTGGTGTTCGTTGGTTTCCTATTTGCTGGGATAAGCTTTATACGCGGTAACGAAAAGGGTCTCCTCTTTCAAGCTCTCTGTGTCGGGCTTATGGTGCATTTTGAATCTGCTTTCGCTGTTTTCCTGCCAGTGTTAATGCTGCTCCAATTCCTTTTAGCAAAGCGAGTTCCCAGGTGGAAAACATTACTTATGTCGTCTCTCATTTTCATTCTCTCGATATGTACTTACTTGTTATTTGAGTTCCGTCATAACTTCCTCATGACCAACACGATACTAAATATTATTTCTGGAAAAATCCAACCACCACCAGATAGCCAACATCTTCAAGATGTTGGAGTGCTCATTTTAGATCGTCTCGGTGGGTTACTTTATTATTTCATTAGACCCTTAGCATGGGAGCATATTGTTATTAACACCATCTTCATTGCAACAATGCTCATGGGGACAATATTTGTTCTAACACATCGTTTGCGTGGAAGTCTTGAACGGAATAATAAAGAGTTTGTCTGGATTTTTTCAATACCTTGGCTTTATTACGTAGCATTTCTGCTATATAAACAAATATTGTGGGCACACTATTCGTTTGCGCTTACAACATCAGCTTCGTTACTTACGGCAGTGCTTGTAGGCAGGTTATTGTTACTTGGAAAAATTCAGAAAATGCTAGCAAGCTTTATGATAATAGTGATCCTTATAAGTTTTGGGATTGCGATAATCCAAACTTACTACTTATTGAGAAAACCGCCATACGAAGATTATTTATCCCAGCGAGGAGCCGCAGAATATGTTCTTAATGATTCGAGAGGTGAGGTCAACTATTTCGTATATGATCCTGGTCAATTGACATATAAAATGGACTATTTACTGAGATACTTTGCAAGGTCGAAAAATACCCACATTCAAAATAAAAAGGAGGGGTTTGTATACCTATTCTTGTATCCCCCGCCCTCTTGGAACCCGGGTGGAGCACAGTGGTGGAAAGAAAATATTATTAATACACGAGGAGAAGTTGTTGCAGAGAAGAACTTCAATAATGTGCTCATCGTCCAAAAAGTTAGAGTTAGAACAGACGAGAAACCTGTTAAAGAAACATATTTTCAGAATGTTTTCTTCAGATAACATTCTTCAAAACAACCCCTCTTCAAATATTTTTGGGTCGAGAGACTTGCGCAGTGCGCACCACTGGCATTCTGTGTCATCACAAAATCTGTTCCAAAACCCCAAAGACAAGATGTCTCTTGCAGCTTCATGTACTTGTTCCTGCAGTTGTATCATCTCTTCGTTTGATATCTCGAACGTTTCCCTGTGAAATATCCCTTTCGAGTCGGCTTGCACGAAATCCAATACTCCCATTTTCATTTCCCAATTTGGTTTGTAGTAATGCAGAAGAAGTTTGTAGAAGACTAATTGACGATAGTAGTTGCCATCTGCGTTTTTTGTCTTACCGAGTATCTCATTTCTAGTTCTCGGCCTTCCAGTTTTGAAATCAATTACATTTACCTGTGTGAGTGCATTATCCAAATATTCGACCAAGTCAAGCTCACCAGTTATCTTAATAGTGTCAATACCCTCAACATCTTTATGGGGGAGTCGTACCTCTGGTATACGCACCTTCACTTGCACATTACGACTGAATACCTCTTCATATTTACGGTAATACTCCATGAGTATCTGTTTCCCTCGAACTAATGCATCGCCTATTTCTGCTTTCGTAAACATTTCTTGTTTTGCCGATTTTTCGAAAGCCTGAAGAAGATAGTCGCAAGACTTTTCTCCTGTTTCTTTGAAATGTTTGTAAAAATAGGTCATGGCGTTGTGTACTGCATTCCCGAACATAAGAGTCTTGTCTTTTCCCGAGGGAACCCTGACAAGGTTCGTATAAAAATATCGCCAAGGACACGCAAGGTAGTTGTTGAGCGCGCTTACGGAAATGCCATATTTCTCGAATGCAGTTTTCACAAAACTACTAAATTCTCCCATCATTTTGCTTTGATCAATCGGGATATTTAAGGTCATGGACTCAGGCGAGAAAGTCTGTTCGACATGTTTAAGTGCGGGGACAATATCGTCAATATAGGGAGAAGATAGTCCTACAGAACCATCAATTTTTGCTTTCGCATAGCTTATACATACATGACGTCGTGCGCGCGTCAACGCTACAAAGAATAATCTTCGTTCATCTGAATCTGTTTTATCCTCAGTGGTAAGATCATATACTGCATTAGGGAGTTTAAAAAGATTTGATCTTTTTTGAGCACCCCAGATGGTATCCTGTGCATACGGGATGTAGACATGATCAAATTCTAATCCCTTTGCGGAGTGTACGGTCATAAGTTGTACCTTACCGACTGGTTGAGTATGTATCTTAACCCTGATTCTGATATTGTGTTGTTGTAGCTTCTGAAGATAGGTAAAAAAGTCCTCGAGTTTCCATGTGTTTTCCACATCAATTGCTTGGATATTGTCATACAATTCACGAAGTGGAGCGACTGCGAGTATGGGATTTGCATCTTTCAAAATATGCTGCAACAGTCCACTCTCTTGGACGACAGTATGGATAAGGGAGTGGACTGATGATTGCTTTGCAAGCATGTACCATGCACCCAATTGGGTAAATATCTTGTGGATACGCTCTGCATCTCGTACACCGTATTCCTGAAGTTGAGAAGTATCTGAAAGTGCATCGGCAAGTTCTACCCTACTTCTACTGACAAGTTGCGTCAGCTTATACAAATCCATCGGATATATCGCAAAAAAGTCGAGGTGAAGCGCAGCGAATAAATCCTCCCCTTGTGCATAATTATGCACAGCTTGAAGAAGAATGATAAGTTTTCGGACGGCTACGTTAGTGAAAATATCTTCATCAATATCAAGAAATATGGGTATTTTTGCCTGGGCGAGTGCCTGCGCGATGGGTTTCATCTGGGCTCGTCTTCTCGTCAATATTGCAATCTCGTCAGCTCGCACTCCACTCTGAAGATCTCGTTGGATACGCAAAACTATTTGCGCAATTTCATTTTCTGGAGTCTCTGCTTCTACAACAGTAATAGGTTTTTCCGTATGTTTTGTATGAGCAGTCAGTCTTTGATCTTGTGCAGATAATAATTGAATAGCAGAATCAAGGATGGTTTGAGTCGAACGGTAATTTTGTACTAATGTGATAAGTACGGCATCTGGGAATTGCTTGGTAAACTTACGAAAGTTTTCGACAGAAGCTCCCTGAAATCTGAATATCGCTTGCTTCTCGTCCCCTACCACAAAAATATTGGGGTTTTTGTGAAATGATGTAAGAAGCTGGAGAATTTTGTTCTGAGCGTTGTTTGAGTCTTGATGTTCATCGACTAAGATATACTGGTATTTTTCCATTTGTCGGAGTCGGAAGTCACCATCTTCCTTCAATTTCTCAAGTACTGACATTATGAGGTCATCATAATCATAGATATCGTGTTCACACAAGGATTTTTGATATTCAGCATATAATTGTTGCAGTTCAGCGTTTTTCTCGATATGTTTGAGTTGGATTTGAAATTCCCCTTTTAAACTTCCTGCAACCCGGGTGCTTTCCTTATTGGGGATATTTTCAAAGTCTTTTCTGTCCTGATCCACAAACGATTTTAATTCTTCGGGGTTGACACCCTCCCGTTTCAAATCACTAATTGCCCTGAGAGCTTCAGATACATAAAAATATGGCTTTCCAAATGGTTTGATGTGTTCATAGGAATTAGCGTCTATGATCTTTTCAAGTATCTGAACTTTCTGAATCTCATCAGCGACTTTCATCCCTAATAAGTTCCAGAAGTCATCAGGATTTTGTTCGATAATATTGCTGCAAAAAGCATGGAATGTAAATATATTTACATTGTGAGCTTCATTGCCAATGATCTTGAGAAGTCGCTCTCGCATATTGGTGGCGGCAGCTTGAGTAAAGGTGAGAGCGAGTATGTTGCTTGGGTTTACCTGAGTCTTTAAGAGAATATTTGCAATCCGTAGTGTGAGGATCTGTGTTTTGCCAGTACCAGGACCTGCGATGACCATTACTGGTCCTTCGATAGTGTCCACTGCCTGTTTCTGCTCTGGATTAAGCCTCATATACTCTTGGTGGAACACAGTATTTACTTGTTTCATGGGGGCATTGTAACATCATCCAAACGAGTGACAATTCATGAATTGTCACTCGTTACTTCAAAGTCGGGTTATAATTGCCCTGAATCTTTTGTAATCTTATGAAATCGCATATTGAAGCTCACTTTCAAACAATACTCCAGCATTTGTACATTAATCCGCTTGAGCGATGTAACATCGCATGTAAAATCTGCTATACAAGGAAGACTGCACCAAAGCTTACTGAAGAACAGATTGTGAAATTTGTAGAAAAGTATCGCAAAGTACATACGGTGAAAGTCATCACTTTTTGTGGTGGTGAGGTGATGTTGCTTCCCTATTTCCCACATCTGGTAAACTCGCTAACCACACAAGGTATTTTTATCCAGTGTATCACTAACGGTACTATCGATAGACTCGACGAGTTTACAAATACCAATAGTGTCAATCTTATTGTTTCAATAGACGGCCTTGAGGAGTATCACGACGCAAACAGAGGAACTGGTAATTTCGCGAAGAGTATCAAATTTCTCAAGAAAGGGATCTCACTCGGTTTTCACAGCGAAATATTCTCTATCGTGACGCAAGACAATTTCTCAGACATATCGGCCTTTGAAAGTATAATGGAAGAAACCATTGGGAAGGTCGACATCACCTACCATCCTCGAAAACCACCCGAATACCTACTTCGTCACCCAATATCAAACATCGAAGGAGCACTCAAGGGCTTTGGGTACGTCCAACAAGATCAGCTTAAAGAGCTATACGCGCACAAGAAAGTTTTCCCACCAGCCGAGCTTGGCTGCTACCAAATAAGTCTTGTCTCCGACGGGAAAATATACGGGTGCTGTGAAGGTACCAAACCTATAGGACACATGGATGACGAAATATCAGAATTGATTCAAAATCTTCGGTCACGTGTTGAGTTATGGGAGGAAGGCGCAAACGATAACAAGTGTCTTGGATGTAGCCAACCTGACTTCATGTGTGGCATGAGAAATGTCTTTGCATCATTATGAAAAATGCTCTTACTCACGTCATACTCCGCGACGAACTTATGCGTGCAACGCGCGCTTTCTTCTCGAGATATAAATTTCATGAAGTGATCTCGCCAGTATTAAACGAAGCGATTCCTAATGAATCCAACCTCTATCCATTCGTCACAAGATGGAGACGAAACGGTACTACAAACAATTTCTATCTTTCTACCTCTCCCGAAAGATCGCTGAAGATAGCGCTGGGTCATGGGCTTGGCAATTGCTTCAGTATAGGACACTGCTTCCGGAACCTTGAGGGCTCTGGATCATTGCATTCCCCTGAGTTTCTTATGTTGGAGTGGTATAGAATAAACAGTTCGTATACAGAAATTATGAAAGAGGTGAAAGAATACATTGCCTACGTGAGTAGGAGACTTTCAGCTATTTATGATCTTTCAAAAGTTCGTTATCATCAGGTTGTTGGATCATCTAAGAAAGACTGGGTGACAATTTCTCTCCGAGAACTTTTCTCAGAAACGTTAGAAGTGAGTTATGAGAAGTTATTAACCGACGATCAAATATTATTTGATAAGGCAAAACAACGAGGTTATACAGTCGAGAACGCGTCATGGAGAGAGGTGTTTGACCAGATCTTGGTAAATGAGATTGAGACACACCTGCCAAAAGGACCGGCATTCCTCATCGATTTTCCAAGCAGAATCTCTCCACTGTGTAAAAAAAAGGACGATGAGCCATATCTGGCAGAACGATTCGAACTTTACCTTGATGGAGTTGAGATCGCAAATGGAAATAATGAAAATACAAACGTTGGTGAAATACAAAAAGTGTTTGAGAAGGAAACAGGGAAAGGTAGATCTCCACTCGATGTCCAATTTCTCAATGCCCTTCATGCAATGCATGACTCGGGGATCCAATTTGCAGGCGTGGGATTGGGTCTTGATAGACTTCTTATGGTGATGATGGGAGAGGGGAAAATCGCGGGGTTATAGCTTTTATTGACGTGCACTATTATCTCTAA
>CAYUHI010000009.1:0-21652 GCA_964444485.1 uncultured Gammaproteobacteria bacterium
TTTGACCGGATACGACTTACGAGTGCATCTTTACCCTTGGTGAGTCGATCCCGCTGAAGCCAATAGTACATCTCCTTGCTTGTTTTCACGAAAAATTGTTCTGCACCGCGAAGTACAGTGGTTTGAGAAGCCTCTTGATAACCTTGTTTTTCCCAAACATCTAGGAAAACTAAAAAAGAATGGAATGTCTGCAAAAGCGCAAGCACTAGCCCATGCATTCCATCCTTATAGCCTTTATCAGCAAAAAAACGAGAAATAAATTCTGAAGTAGCCTTACGCATAGCATCGACAATCGTGTATTCAGAACCACTTCCAAGTATTTCCTGCGCCTCCACTCTTGCATACCTCACATTTTTTTCCAGATATTGCAACACACTCGTATAGTTGTGATGTACGATGGTCCGTGCATTCATTTCAAGTTTTTCATTTTCAAATGCGGGGATGATATATCCTTTGCCTTGGAGGACTGGTTGGGCATGGAGTATTGGGGGCCATTCGATGGATTCCTTCTTGAAAAGTCTCACCTGATAATCAGGCCACCATCGGCTATGTGCAATCCACTTTCCAAAGATATAATTTTGTCGAGGAATCTTAAAATGACTATGCTCAGCTATCACATCTTCATCGATTTCCTTAAGATAACGGACGAGATCTGGAGACAAGTATTCATCTGGATCAAGAAGCATCACCCACGGGAACGAAGTGTAGTCTAGCGTTTGTTGACGGATTATCTCGACATACTCTGGCTTATCGAGCCGAAAGAAACGGGCCCCCGGATAGTCATTTTTGATCTTCTGTTTGGTATCTGGGTTGATCCCAATATCGACAATAATCGTCTCTTTTGCGATGTCGGATACACTGCTTAGGGTGAGGTGAATATCGGGACATGGCCCGTCAGCAACCACAAGTGCAGATATGTCCATAAGGACGATTATAACATCTATTTCGACCGAGAGTTGTTACAATTGTCTCATGTTCCAACTTATACAGAGGACCAAATCTCATGAGGCGACAATCGCGATAATCGACAGTGTCGTCAGGATACAGGATTTCGCACATATCATCTCATTGAACCCCGAAAATCTTGTAGAAGCAACCAAAAATACTGAGTTCGCATCTGCATTTAATCGTGCCGATGTCGTCATTGCAGACGGTGCAGGAATCTTAATTGCAGCCAAGTTCCTCGGGATTCCCTCTGGAGACAGAATCACCGGTATCGACCTCATGAACTCGCTCATCCAGAAATATCAGGACAAGACAATCGTGTTTGTAGGCGGATTTCGTGACGCAGCGCGACGAACTATGAAACACTTCGCTTCAGTGCATCATCGTGCAAAACATTCATGGACCGCCTTTACTGAAGCTGATAAACATGATCCTACTCTTATTGAGAGAGTGGTTGCCGTCAAGCCAGACTTACTATTTGTCGCATTTGGTTCACCATCGCAGGAGTTGTGGATAGAGAAATACCGTCACCAATTACGTGGCACGGTGTGCATGGGTGTAGGACAGTCATTCGATGTATATGGTGGTTATGTCCACAGGGCACCATCGTGGTTACGGACTCTTGGACTTGAATGGTTATTTCGACTTACTGCTCAGCCATGGCGGTGGCGTCGACAACTACGCCTATTGGAGTTTATCTTCCTCATGGTGCGATACCGGTTGACCGCGAAGTAGCCTATATTTCTGAATTTGTATCTTGAGCATATTTGCCACATACCAGAAGTCATCTATGATTTGTCTTACCCCGAAAAACTTGAGATGCAGTGTTGTATGGGCATAGTACACCACCGCCACGAAAGTACTGGATAACATAAGCTGCACATATGCAAACCCAATAGGTCCATACATCCGAATAAACCATGGGGTGAGTACCCAAGTAGCAATTGTCCAAAATGTCATAAAATACAAAGGAATCCTTGGCTTTTTCAACGCATTAAATATGTTCATGAATGGTGTAGATAGGGTTGATAAAAAAGCAGAAGCGCAAAATACATACAATATTGGGAGAGCCCCATTCCACTTCTCGTATTGCGGCACTACTCTAATAAATATGGGCATTCCCACACCAACGGCAAGAATCACCGGACCAAGAATCAATGTTTGCAGCCAAATAGTGGTAGTGATAGTGCGTTGGAGCGCATCCTTGTTATCTTGCAACCGAGATAGCACGGGAAAAAGAATTTTGGAGACATTATCCATAATAATTCTAATGGGTGCTTCAGCCCATTTTTTGGCCCATACTATCTCAGCAAGACCTTGAAAACCTAGAGTCTTGCCTAGGAATATCACCATAAGTTCATCTTTAATAAGCGCGAGGAAGGAATTCGCTTGAAAAGGCAAACCAAAACTCATAAGTTCTTTTAGCGAGGGTGTATGGATGCCCAGGCGGGGTTTCCAGGGAGATTTTTTATACATGAGCGAAGTTCCAACCAATGCACGTATAACTACACCAACCGCAAAACTATATAGATTCAGTCCAGCGATAATGCAAACAGAAACAATAATATAAAACAACGTATTCTCAATAATCTGCACTTTCACTATCTCATGAAAATGCACTGACCGCTCAAGTAACACAGAAGGAATTGTTTTGAGTGATGATATAAAAAATCCGATTAGCACTGCCCAATAGAGATATACCGCTTCTGTGGGAATATGGTAAAAAGATTGGACAAATGGGGTAAGGACAAATCCAATACACACGAGGGTAGTAATAATGAGTTGCTGTACAGTAAAGACTGTATGCAGATCTCTATCATGCACCTCCTTCTTTTGAATAAGTGCACCGGCAAGTCCAATATCGGAAATGTAGTTAAAAATGGTTATGGTTGCAAGTGTCGTCGCATATATTCCAAATACTTCTTTTGCTGCAAGTGCGGTAATAATGAGATTTGTTATCAACCCTAAGACAGCTGAATACCCACTTTGAAAGAACAGGAAACTCAGACTCTTAATGGAATTATGTTTTAGAGAAGCCATATGATAAGTATAATGCTTACGAGAGCCAATATCGACGCACCAATCTGGATCATAGATTGTGGATGAAATCGTGCAAAGTCTTTTCTCAGTTTGGAGATGTCAGCTGATGATGGTTTCTCCGTTCGAAATCTCTGCCAGTAGGCATAGTCAACAGTCTTTGGTACATATTCTGGTATTTCGTATGCTGCAGACTGCGAAATGTATGACTCACTGGCATACCTCCTATTTATATCCTCAATGGAGATTGTTTTTCCATAGAAGTATTTAGTAGACGCAAAGATCATGGAGAGGATGAAACAAAGTCCAATACAAACACTAATCGTGTACGGAAGGGAGGGGATTCTTAATTTATTCCTATCTGATGCGATCTTGACATATCCGATAAGCACGTGAACTGCAGCTGCAGAGAGTGCAGCGAGGAAAATGAGTGTGATGCTTAAGAATCTCCAAGGGAACTGGATAGCCTGAAGTTGAGGTAGCAATTTCCAAAAAGGTAATGAATCAGGGAGTGATAGAAAAAGTGTCCATATGACGATGAGACCTTCAACAAAAAGCAGTCTCCGCCTCAGAATGAATAAAGGGCCTACAATAAGCCCCAAAATCGCACAAAGAATCTGGAGTTTCCCAAGCATAAAACTCATGCCGTCTGCTGTGCACCCTGGTGCTGAACCCCCAAAACCCCAAGATGGGGTAGTCCATAATTGTTGTATGCAGAGAAAATGATCAGAGTATCGCGTTAGTTTTGCAATTTCAGTAGCATGAGTCTGTCCGAGCTGTGTGATAGCAGGAATCCAAAAAATACCTGAAATAAGAACGGTAAGCAAAAGGAATCTCATCCGGTATGACCGTCTCTGAGTAAATCCAAATAGTGTGTATCCAAAAAGAACTGAAACCCATATAAGCGACAATGCATTATGGGTCATGAGTGTCAGGGGTATGATAATAATGGGCGCGATACTTCTCCGGCGCATTTGCCAGAGGGACCATAACGACCATGGGGCAAGCGCGAGAAACCAGATGGTCGCAAGATTACCTCTCACAAAGATTTCACTTGCAACCCAGGGAGATGAAACAAATAAAATTGCCCCGGCAAACGCAGCAAGACGGGTATAACGCTTTGTGAGCCATGCATACATCCCTAACGCTCCAACAAGTAGTGCAGCGAGCATTGACAGGCGGACTGCGTTCACCACAGTAAATCCAAGTACAAACATTACTGATGTGACCCAATATGCAAGAGGGGCATAAAAGAGAAAAATAGGATATCCAATGTCGAAATTAAAATGTGCAGCATACACAGGAGGTATGTGCAATGAAGTAATTGCTGCGGAAAATTCGAGTACTCGCGCGTACTGTGTCATATCATGAAAGAGAAACATCGAGTCTCCCGGAAGCAATTTAGATCCAACCGTAGTCACTACAAGTAGTATTATGATGATCTGTACACTGTATTTAGTGATGATCTGTATGACAGACTTGATTGGAGTACTCATGATGTTTCACAATAAGAAGCAAGTTATTTCTTCGGTCTCATTTCGAACAAATATACTGGATCGTTGGGATTATTTGGTTTATCAAATTTCTTCACAAGCGTCATAAGTTCTTCTTGCCAATGTACGGGGAAGTCTTTGCGGTGGGAGAACACAACAAATACATGTTTGGTATCCATTTCAGATTGTGCTTTGAGAATATCTGATTCGTTTAGGGGCCATACTCCACGTATTTCTATACGATCGTGAGGCTTGACATATACTGAAAGAACATCAGCGATAAGCCCGAAATTTCCTTCCGCAAGGACAAGTGAGTACTTTCCATCTCTCGTAGGTTTGCGAACGATCTCCATGAGTTCTTTGGCACCCCACACCGCAGTCTGACCTTCTATGTATTGGCCTCGATCAACTGGGGGCAAAGAAATCGCAGTGACGTTAAAAAGCATTGGGGAGCTGATAACCATAAGAACAAGTACTACGACAGTCAATACATGATGGGAGTACCTCCACGTTCGATATGCCACAAATACATAAGTAGTGAGTACAACAAATAATGTAGGAAAAAATATGAGATATCGAGGGAACAAAACTTTATTAAAATTCGCAATAAGGATGAAAGGTACCACGATCCAAACCAACAGATAAAGTGCAAGTTTCCGATCACGACTCCACAAAAGCCCAAGTCCCCACATTCCCAAAATTACCGGGAGCCAACCACTTTCCCAGGAAACATAGAGTGGCAGCAAGCGAATATTAGTCCCCATCAGTGCAAAAGGGGCAGCAAGCCATTCCTGAGGTGACAATATAAATGTAAGATTTTTCTGAGCGATGTAATGAAAAAATGGCGAGAAAAACTTTTGTGTAAGATAGAGCCCACCAGCGATAAAAACGCTCAAGGTAAAAAGGGCAATAAAATCGATAACCCGCTTTCGGTCTCTGCCAAGTGTGTGTACGAAGTGGCGTATAGTAAACTTTTTTTGAGTGGGATTAACAACAAAAATCAGTGCAACTGCGCTCAAACCCAGAAAAAGAAACACAGACGACTTGGCGAGGAGTCCGACCCCAGCCACTACTCCAAACAACATAGCAATTTCCAAACGCATCGTCTTTGCAAGAAGAATCGAAAATATTAATATCCATATGACTGCGGCATTCACTCCAGAGTCTACAAGTGCCATTCGGTCGTAGAAAATAAAATAGGGACAAACAACATAGATCAAACCAGCAATAATTCCTGCTCTTCTTCCCCAAAGGTACCAACAAAGCGTGATGATTCCGAAGAATGCCACAAACCCAGTGCTCACCGAGAAAAGCCTCCCTGCGAGCAAAAGGTTATCGGGGAACAGTTTGATAAAGGGGATAGTGCCCCATGTCTGCAGGGGTTGTTTGCCGTCTATCAGTGAAATAAATCTCCACGCGGGGTCATACGAAGCGATACGAGCCCAGTTAATGTAAATACCTTCATCAGAAAACACCGGGAGAGCTAGGAGATTTGTTAGGCGTGTTGCGAAATACCCAACAATGAGAGCCAGTATTTGAAACACCTGAATCAGACGAACCTTCTTAGCCAAAATCTCAATGAAGCTCGTGAAAGAAGTCATGTATTCATTATATCAATTATCACGGATAAAGGCTCGCCATGGACCATATATGCAGGAGCTTTGCATTTTTTTCGCACCCCATGCATCGGCGATTGTCGGGAGGAGATCTCCATCAAGATCCTTCTCATGTATGATGAGTACTTGAGAGTTTACGAGTTTGCCCGCTAAAATATCTTCCGCAAGTTTGCTAGGTGAATAATAGAATAGGACAGGTTTTTGGGAATAGAATACAAACGATGGTGCACTCCCATATATAAATGAGCTGCCGATCTGGAGCTTTGCGGCCTCGATAACTCCGGCATCTGTGCGTTCTTGGGGACTTACGAGGTATACGACTTGGGCACCTTCCCCCAAAGAAGTCTCGGATATACAACGCGCGAGTTTTGTTTTGTCTGGAACGGAATACTTTGAGAAGTCCTGAGCAGTAATGTGGTGAATAAAAAAGCTAAAATACAAACCAAACACGAATATCGGGAGAATCTTGAGAACGCGGTGTACATCATGAATTTTTTGTATACCAAGAGCCGCCAATATCGACACAAATGGGATAATGGGCATGATATACCAGTGGAGTTTAGCTTTCCCCACTGTCAATATACATATGTAAAGTGTAGGGATGATAATTAGCAAGAACCCCAGCTTGGTCGTAGCGCTACTATTACGGGGGCTTGCCCGGAGTTGTTTGATAAGTGTTGATACAAGTACTACTGCACCTAGAAAAGCTAAAACGAGGAGCAATCCCTGGTCCTGCCATATTTTTTCTAGATAGTAAAATTTGTCACCAGAGTGAAGTTCTATTGGTCGAAGTATGCGTGCAACCAAATGGTCGAGAAAATGTGATTGAATGAATGACCATCCGAATTTTATATACATAATGACATACCAAACAGATCCGAGGATGATTTCGATGAGATAGTTGCGAATTTTTTTTGCAGTGAGATTATGTCTACCGATGACATAACACATTTCAACAATGAGAGGAACAAAACCCAGAAGTGATTTACTTCCGACACCAAGGAGAATAGCAAGAACTCGAACGCTAAGATTTTCAGAAATAACATACAACAGCCACCCGAGTGTGAGATAGATATCAACATTCACTATGCTGCTTCGATCCAAAAAATATCCTGAAGTAATATACATACATGCTGCCAGAAGTCCAAGGATTGTCCGCTTGGTCAATTGTCGGGTGATCGTAAATACACACCACAAAGATGCAACTCCTAAGATCACCGAGATAAGTCGAATGACAAGTACAGTGGTTATACCACTCCCCAACAGTGCAAACACTGCACCCATAAGGATAAATGGAACTGGGGGCTTCTCAAACCAAACTGCCCCATTGTAGTGTAAGGTGAGTGACGGGGATTTTGACCACTCACGGGCTACTTGAGCATAGATTGCTTCATCCCAATCATGAAATGGAACAAAGTTTGACAACATGATCACTTGCCAAATAAGACCAGCTGCCACCACTACGATAAAAGTGCTCACTATGATTTTTATCAAACCTGGGGAGAGTGTGGGACTTCGCATAAGAGGACTAATTCATGTGGGAGACGATTTATCCTCCTCCGCAGAAGACCACGGATGTAAAGCTGTGGATGCATGCTTCTGCTTCGGTGGATTCCGCTCAGCCGTATTCATGATACCACGGGTGTCAACCCGTGGAGCTTCATTTGTACATTCCTCGCATGTCGTACCATTTGAGGCGTGCCATATCGATGAGCGACTCTATCATGTCTTTTACGAAGCTCACGCGCTTGGTCTCTACATGTCGCCAAATTACGCGCACTTCCCGAATATCATATCCCATTTTTTTTGCAAGAAAAAGAAATTCAAGATCAAAAATCGCTGAGACAGATGCCTGTTTGCCGACTGATTTGCGCTTAAATACCAATAACTTTTCAAATATTTGGATTGCACTAGAGCGTTCATACAGTTTAAATCCACACTGTGTGTCTTTGATACCTTTAAGTCCAAAAAACATAGATCGCAACACAACCATGCCAAGCGCAAGGATAGTGCGAGTGAAGGGTGCATTAGGTCTTCGGATACCACGTGATCCAATAATGATATGAGCCCGAGTATCCTCTTGCGTCGTGATGAGTTTATTCGCTTCTTCGATGGGTGTGGCAAGGTCGAGATCGGTCATAAATACATATTCTCCTCGGGCTTCTTTAGTGGCAGAGATAACCGTGTTTGCCTTACCGCCGTGAGGTAGGGTGAGCAGTCTGAATTTAGGGAAATGCGATAAGTATTCGTGACGGATTATCTGACAAGTCTCATCAGTAGATTCATCGTCAGCCAATATTACTTCCAGGAAGCGTGTGTCATCTTTGGTGAAGTTGCCTATCTTGTCAAGCACGCCCTTTTGAAGGTTTGCAGCCTCATTAAAAATGGGGATAATAAGGGAAATGGACATGGGAAATACAAATGACAAATAGCCAATGTCAAATGACAAATGATGAATTACACCTGAGACTATACCAATTGTATCAGCGGAGGGGGGAAAAGGAAATTACTTGCAAAGATGTCAAAGGGAGATAGTAAGCGAATGGCGAATAGCAAATGGCCAATGGCGCTTGGCCCTGGGCGGAAAAAGCTAATGGAGCCTTACGTTTAGATATTTGAGATTTGAATTTTATTTGACATTTGTTATTGGGACTTTGTCATTTTCTCAGTACACGAGCTTATACACCCGCACTTCTTCAACGAGTGCAGAACTCTCGACACGCCAGTTAGGGTGACGATTCTGAAAGTCAGCAATTTGCCATTGTGGGTTGCCCGGTATATCGCAATCGGGTTTAGCGAGTTCATGACAGATTACAAAAAGCTCTCGGGGATCGCCGAGTGCGTCAGATGGCATGGGGCGGTGGCCATAATACTCGAGGAAATATCGATAATGTCCCTCTACCTCATAAAACGGCAAACCTACCACCTGAAATTCATCGGACTTGACCTGCCCGATAATATACTTTGCGACCTGCGCCGCATGAGTAATCTGAGTGTTTGTTTTGGGTTTTTCGGTCAGAAAGAAGAGTGATGAAATTTGGTGTCGGGAATATTCGAAAAGACAAAGTATTGTGACAAGAGTGAAACAAACGAGCATCGCCTTCTCCATGTGTGTATATCCCTGAGTTGCCCGTGTGGTGCAGGCATCACAATATGCATGTGTAGTTTTCGGCTTCGTATGGTGTCCTCCATGTTCTGAGTCATCATCGCAAAATTCTCCTGTAGTGTCAAAAGTTCTACACTTCACAAAGATGGTTTTAATACCTCTACCTATTGATACCACCATGTAAGCGATAATAAAATAAGCCAGTAAGTAGCTTGGATTGTAGTAGTGTACATGTCTTCCTGTTTCAAGCATTGATAGTGCGAAGATATTCGCAATGACGACAAGTAGCGACCACAACACAAACTCTGCACGGGACCGTTTGTCTTTCCATACGACAAATATAACGGCAGTAGACACGATCAATACAAGCCCCAGTGCTACATCACGATTTATCTCGGTAAGAAACATGTGTTGAAAGAATCCGGCGCATGTATCTTTCAAACGATCAAAATATATGGAGTTCTTTGCCTGTATTTCGCCAGTTGAGAAGGCACGGAAAAATGATTGAGTATTCACAAAATGGTTTTTGATCTCAAATACAATAAGGGGGAGAAACGTGGCAAGTGCAGATCCTGCCAGGAAGAAATACGCATACAACCCGTGCATGAGGGATAGATTGTCTTGTAAATCCGTTTTATTCTCCTCCGCAGAAGACCACGGATGTAAAGCTGTGGATGAATGCTTTTGCTTCGGCGGATTCCGCTCAGCCGTATTCATGGCACCACGAGTGTCAACCCGTGGAGCTTCATGGCGATGAAAGTGTCTGCGTATTTGTATAAACAGCTTTTGTGCTCCGGTGAAGAGAAGAGGGGTTGCGAGTATCATCGTGATATAGTGGAGCTGGAGTGAGAATCCAAAGAGAACTCCAGTCAAGATAAAATACCTGAGTTTTCTACTATCTACTGCCTTCTGCCACGCAATAAGCGTAAGGAATGTGAAAAGAGGAACGGGGTTGGGATTCCACGAATATCGTGACTGCCAGATTTGAGTCGCGGAGAGTCCTGCAAGAATCATAAATATGAGGCCTGTCACCTTACCGAACTTTTTCGTAAGAAACCAGCCAATTCCTACAAGTCCCATTGAGTTTAGGAGTGCCACCCCTATAGCGGGACCAACAGGGTGAAGTCCCGAAAGTAACATAAAAGGTGCGACGAGATAATAATAAAACGGACCCGTGAATACATTGCCTATTGAGGTAGTTGGCCCCACAAACACAAGCTTCTCGAGCGTAACAAGTCGTTTAAGGACTATAGCGTCACGTCCTTGGTCTGAAAGAAACATGAGGTATTCGGGTAAGCGGTATAAACGAAGGAAAAAAACAGCGACAATCAGACATACCATCAAAATAAACCACAAATTATGAAGCACCTTTCGCTTTGTGAGAAGTGTTTTTACTGTCGGCATATATATTTACTTAAATAATCCCCAATCTGAGATTGGGGCCTGATTGGTCATAATAAAGTTTATAGTATGGAGATAGATGAGAGGAAGAGACATGAGGAGACCGTACTTGAAATAGTTACTACTGAGCATCTCATGAAAAGCTAAAAAGAAAATAGGCGCCAGAGGCATCGCGAGTCGCATAATATCAACCTGAGGAATTACGCTCAACATACCGATATAGCACAAAGTAAACCAGAAATATATCCGAGGGAACCCTTTGGAAAGTTTCGCTAAGAGCACAAACATCACGATGAAATACAACGCGCCCGTCTCCATCCACCCTGTGCTGACCCACTTCTGTGCATAGTTAAACATTGCAAAGGGTATCGACATTCCCATTCCCACTATTTCCTGTGCACGAAAATATACATTCCAGTCGCCAAATGCGAGGTAGTACCAAATGGATACAACAGCATAACCTGCAAGTGGGAGCACCGGACTTACGAGCATGTGCCAACGAATCTTCTCTTTGCGCCAGAGTTTTTCGAGAATCAGGATTATATACACTGGTACAAACACGAGTGACTGAAATTTGACAGTACATGCAATAAAGGCACATACGCCACTGAGTACAGGTTTGTTTTTCTGCCAAAAGTAGAAAGCCCCAATAATACATATAACAAGAAGGAGCTCGGGTGCGATCACTGCCCGAAGGATAAGATAACGAGGTGGAAAGATGGTGAAGGCGAACGTTAACCAAAGTGCGTGTTTAGTATGTGATCGAATCCAGTAGTAGAATATCACATTGAGTAGTACACCCGAAAGCAACTGAACAATGATAGCGGACCAAAAATATCCGATAAACGGCCCTAAAGGTCGAATGAGCAGTGAGTAGAGGGGAAAATGTGCGGCGTAATACTCATTAGGCCGAGAAAGGAATGCTCTTTTGGCGATTTCGGATGGGTCATACAGAGTAATTGCATTCAAAACGTAGTTTGGGCCATCCCAATTTGCAAATATTTGCTGCATTCCGGAAGACTTCAGGGGTATCCCCCAAAAGGATGGCATATGAAGGAGAAAGGGGAGGTATAGGAGGATGATAGGAAGTAAGCTTATGAGTACGAGAAACCCGAGCGTATAGAGCTCATTTTTACCTATTTTCATGGTACAATTATAACGAAAGATTGGGGGTTTGTGAGCCTGAGAATCTTTCGTTACCCATTACCCCGCCAGAGTCTCATGAAGAAACGACTTGTTTATTTTGTCATTTTCGCCTTGGTGGTTGGAACCATCATTTATTGGACCTACTCTCGCAGTGCATCGGCCCAACCGGGAGGTATTGCATCAAAAGAGAACCTGTATACGGTAGAGAGAAAAAAGCTAAGAGAGACATTGACGATATCGGGCGAGATAAACGCTGAGGAAAGGGTCTCGATGACGTTCCCCACGGGAGGTCGGCTCTACTGGGTCGGGGTCAAGGAAGGAGATTATGTTCAAAAATACCAAGGTATTGCATCTCTTGACCAGCGTGATCTTGAGAAGAGACTCCAGTCGAGTCTGAACTCATTCATGATTTCACGATGGGACTTCGATCAAACCAAAAGCGACAACAAAGATGCGCAATACACCGATGGTGACCTCGGAGATGAGATGAAGCGGATAGTCGATAAAGCACAGTTCGGCCTCAACAATGCTATTATCACCGTTGAACTCCAGGCACTCGCAAAAGAATATGCCTACTTATACACACCGATAGAAGGAATTGTGACAAAAGTAGGCGCTCCGTATGCAGGAGTCACCATTTCTGCGACCACTAGTTTTGATGTAGTAAACCCAAATACCGTGTATTTCTCAGCCACCGCAGATCAAACAGAGATACCCAAACTTCGGGTGGGACAGGTTGCCGATATTACTGTCGATCCATATCCGGATGAGAAGGTTACCGCAACCATTTCCGCCTTGGCATTCACTCCAAGAGCGGATGACACGGGGACAAGCTATGAGGTTAAGCTAGTCTTTCCACAGAGTACCAATGTGCTCAAGTACCGTCTGGGGATGACAGGTGATGTCGAGTTTGTCACGAAAGAGAAAACGAGCGTATTTGCGGTACCTACAACTTTCGTATTGACTGAAGCAGGTAAGAAATATGTATTCATCATGCAAGATAACAAGAAAATTAAGACTGAAGTGAAAACAGGGGATGAGGGAGACACTGAAATTGAAATAGTACGTGGTGTACAGGCAGGTGATGTGCTCGTTGAGAATATTAAGTAAGTCACAAGACACAAATCGTGTAACACATAACACAGAAAAGCAATAGTATCGAGTTACACGTTAGATGTCTCGCGATTTGTATTGACTCTCTTATGATCCAACTTCGTGACATCTGGAAAGAATATCCAATAAACCGGGATGAGACTTTTATTGCTCTCAAGGGTATCTCGCTTTCAGTGGAGGCAGGAGAATTTGTTGCACTTACCGGGCCTTCTGGCTGTGGGAAATCCACAACTATGCAGATCCTTGGCCTTCTCGACAAACCAACCCGAGGACAAGTAGTGATCGGTGGGCGGGAGGCAGAGCAACTGAATGATAACGAATTGTCCCGTTTGCGCAATGAATACATAGGTTTTGTCTTTCAACAATTTAATTTGATAAATAAGCTGACTGTTCTCGAGAATGTTCTCATGCCTACAATCTACACAAGAAAAAAACTAAAGTATAACCCCAAAGATCATGCGGAATATCTCCTTGAACGGTTCGGTTTGAAAGAGAAAATACGTTCATATCCCAACAAGATCTCCGGAGGACAACAACAGAGAGTTGCTATTGCACGATCGCTTGTCATGAGTCCTAATTTTGTGCTTGCTGATGAGCCAACGGGAAATCTTGACACAACAACGGGTGATGAAATAATGAAGCTTTTTACCCAACTGAATCAGGAAGACAAAATCACCATAGTCCTCGTGACCCATGAACGCGAGATTGCAGCAAGAGCTCGGAGACAAATACAGATGAGGGATGGAACAATTGTTGAATAACACCTATGTTGACCTATTTGCTTTTTGTAGTAAATTCCGCCATAACTGATTTCTCGAGGAATAAAATCCGCACATTGCTCACGTCGTTGGGGATTCTCATCGGCGTGCTCTCGGTTGTGCTCATTGTTGCGTTTGGGTTGGGACTCAAGAAATCAATCAATGAACAGTTTGAAAGTCTTGGCTCCAATCAGCTCATCCTCTTTCCTGGAAAGGTTATCTCCAACGGTCGTTTCACTGGTGGCGGTTCTGCGGTGGGTACCATTCGGTTCGATGAGCGGGATGTGACAAATCTGAAACGGTTGCGCGAACTGAAATATGTTATACCAGCGCTTAATAAAAGCGTGGTAGTAACAGGGAATGGGAGGACAGAGTCGGGTAGCTTGTATATCGCAGGATATGAGATATTTGATGCGCGCAATTTAGTAACCAGTGTCGGAAACATTTTTTCCCGTGAAGACAGTGAAAAACGGAAAAAAGTTGTTGTTTTGGGAGGAGTGATTGCGGAAAAACTATTTGATGAAGCTCAAAATGCAATCGGGAAAGTAATAAAAACCGATAAAAACTCATTTCGTGTTGTCGGGGTATTGGAGAAAAAAGGTGGCGGTGGATTCGGTGGACCTGATTTTGATTCTTTTATCTATCTCCCGTACAAGACAGGATATATTTTCAATCCTGACAAGAAGTTTTTAACGGTGATTCTCGTCGCAGATCCTACTATATCAACAGATACTGCAAAAAAAGTTATTAGCCAGACTCTCCTCAAGAGATACAAAGAAGATGATTTTTCAGTCGTTGAGCTTTCAGAAATCCAAAAAGCGGTGACAGACATATTTGGAGTATTGAATATTGTTCTTGTGGGCATTGCTGCAATCTCTCTCATCGTGGGTGGCATAGGAATTATGAATATAATGTATGTGACGGTGAGTGAACGGACTAAAGAGGTTGGTGTTCGCCGCGCACTCGGGGCCAGACAATCAGATATCTTGGCGCAATTTCTCATAGAGGCCGTGATTCTCTCAGTGTTTGGGGGTATTCTTGGTTTACTTCTTGCAGCACTTATCGTACAGGGCGTTCAAAAGTTTTTCCCCGCATATATAAGCGCAGAGTCGGTGCTCTTGGCGCTTGGCGTTTCTTCGGCGATAGGAATTGTGTTTGGAGTATTCCCTGCACGACGCGCATCACAACTTTCACCAATTGAAGCGATACGATACGAGTGATAGAAACTTATCGGCAAGTCGCAATATAAGAGCGGATTGCGTCGATGAATAGTGTTTCCTGACATGTTTGGGCGAAATCGTATGCATTTTTTTGGAGTTCTTCATATTCTTCCTGATTGAGCGATTGCAGTTTGTATACTGCATCTCGTATGGCCCCACCGTCGAGACTACGGTATAGAAAACCATTCACCCCATCTGAAACCGTTTCTAGGACCCCGCCTGAAGCAAATGCAATAGCGGGTGTACCATGCGCCATCGCCTCAACAGGGACCATACCGAAATCTTCGTTGACCGAAGCATAGAGAAATGCACGTGCATTCGCATAGAGATCGGAAAGTTTTTGATCATCGACAGCGCCTAAAAACTCAACGGTTGGTCCAGCGATTCTCTTCAGGTATTGTTCTTGATTCCCTGTCCCCACTACTTTCAAGTTGAATTTCCCAATGTTTGCCGCTTCGATGAGTAGATCGATGTGTTTGGTTGGTGCCAGTCGAGAGACAGTAAGGAAGTAGTTCGCAGTCTGTCGACTGTCGACTGTCGACTGTTTCCCATGTCGTATTTGGATCGGTGGGTGTATCACTACCCCGTCTTTCCGGTAAAACTTAAGCGAGCGCCTGCGAACCTCTTGGGAGTTGAAAATGAAATAGTCGATAGTCTGACTGGATCGGTAGTCGTATTGTCTTAGGAAATGATTCACTATTGCTGCATATATCCTCACAGGGAGGTATTTCCTGAGCCTGCTCTCGTCATATCCATAAAGATAACGGGGCGGGGCGTGCAGATAGCAGAAAAACACTGGTCCAACCTCTGCGGAACTTGGTTCATGGATATCAGCAGAAGCTCGTTTCTTCTTTGTACTTTGTACTTTGTATTTTGTACCATTCATCGAGACCCCTTTACTCATTCCCCAGCTGCTTGAAGCTATCACTACATCATACTGTGACAAATCAAACGACGACCAAACCCATGGCAAGAGAAACCGAAGCGGAGAATACAGTTTGTGAAAGAACGGTATTTTCGACGTCCAGCTCTCTATGATAGTCCAATTACTAAAATGTTGCCAGCTAGCCCCAAGGCGATTTTTATCTACGAACGAAGTAAACACCTCGGCCGCAGGGAAGGCTTTTTTCAGTGAGATGAGTACCCGTTCTGCACCTCCAAACTCTGCGATCTGATCATGGACGAGTGCCACTTTGAGGTTTGAAATATCACTTTCTTTTGTGTCACGCATATGGTTTGGATTGTATTATACTTTCTTCTATGAGTATTATTGCTGTGATTATCATGAGTGTCGTAGAAGGGCTTACCGAATTTCTCCCTATCTCATCGACGTTTCACCTCATACAGACTGCACAACTACTCCAAATTCCCCAAAACGACTTCGTTAAATTATTTGAGGTAGCTATCCAATCTGGAGCGGTATTTTCGCTGCTATTTCTTTTCAAACGGGAGATTTGGTTCACAAAACGGTTGTATGTGAAACTTCTCATTTCCACAGTTCCTGCACTAATTGGAGGTTTCTTGATGCATGGCATTATCAAAGAGTTCTTCTTCGAATCAACACATCTCATCACTATAGTATTTATCGTGGTCGGGGTCATATTCCTCCTCGTTGAATGGTTGGTGAGTAGGCATAGCTGGAGGGTGAGTCGAGGAATACTCGATGTCGGTCCGCTTGATGCGATACTTATCGGACTAGCTCAGATGTTTGCACTGGTGCCTGGAGTTTCACGATCGGGTGCGGTCATTGTCGCCATGCTTCTTATGAATTATCGACGAGAAGATGCAGCGACGTATTCACTCGCACTCTCTGTCCCCACTATTTTTGCAGCAACAGGATATGATCTCTTCAAAAACCGTGCATTGCTGATGCAGAACATCGAGACTTCACTGATGCTACTCATCCTTGGTTTCATACTATCGTTTATCGTGGGATATGTAGCCGCAAACTGGCTTGTAAAATATCTGCAAAAGCACACCCTCATGCTCTTTGGGATATATCGTCTGGCTCTTGGTATACTACTGCTTGTTCTAGTGAGGTAAGTACATGGTACAGAGTACAGAGTACTCAGGAGCCCTCGTAGCTTAACTACCCACCTACGTTCGCCGCATGGTGAACTTCGGCGGGTAAGAGATAGAGCTTGTCTAGAGAAAAATAGTGCCTGTAGCTTAACTGGACAGAGCATTGGCTTCCGAAGCCAACGGTTGGGTGTTCGAATCACCTCAGGCACACACAGCCGCATTCGCACGGTGTCTACCACAAACGATGTAAGGGCCTGTAGCACAATTGGTAATGCGCTGCATTCGCATTGCAGAGATTGCCGGTTCGAGTCCGGTCAGGTCCACCGAGTGGGCATGGCGGGCAGGTTGTAAAGGAGGGGGTTCCCCCGCAAAGCCCCGATCAAAATCGGGACAAAGCGGGACTTGTCCCGACTCTGTCGGGGGATTCCCCGTAGGTCCACTCAGACTGTTGCGACGCCGAGTTGCGGAGATCGGTGAGTTTCCCGCAGAGCGGCATTGACTGACAGATAAGTCTCTGCTTTTCGCTTCGACAACGGTCAGTTTAACAATTCTTCTCGGGTCCACATTTTCCCTCCCTTGACTTTTTGGTAACTAGACCCTATAGTGTCCATCGGTTCGAAGGATGGTTATGATTACCAAAAAACCTCGTAAACTATCACAAGACAAACCACTTCAAGAAAAATGCGGCATCGTCGCAATCCTTGGTAAAACCCTCTCAAATAGTCTTCCATTAGCACTTCTTGCCGCAGGGGGAGTCCAACACAGAGGTCAACAAGGTGCTGGGATTGCATTATGTACCGCGCGCGGGGTCAAATATCATTCGGGTAACGGACTCCTGAAAGAAATATTCACTCCGCCTATTGTAGATAGACTTGACCGTCCATGTAGATGGGTAATGGTGCATTGTCGGTATGGAACAAACGGTGGATATGACAAACGCAATCTCCAACCGTGTGCAGTAACGTCCAAAGAAGGAATACCGATATCAATTGTGCACAATGGAGAGTTTGTCGCGACAGATCAGCTGAGGAATTTGTTGTCAAAAAAGTTCCCCAAAGATATTAGCGACACATATCTCTTTGCGCAACTTCTTGCTGAGACTGAGGGAATCAACTGGGATAAGAGAGTCATCGATGCGCTTTCAAGAGTGAAGGGAGCGTATAGCCTCATGATCGGTATCGAAGACAGACTCTACATTGCTCGTGATGATCAAGGAATACGACCGCTCATTCTTGGTAGGCAAAACGGGACATGGATTGTCGCATCTGAGACACATGCCTTCGATAAAATAGGTGCGAAAGTGACGAGGGAGGTGAAGCGTGGCGAGATTATACGAATCGATTCCACAGGTATAACAGTAATAAAAAGGGGATTTGAAGGGAAAGGTAATTTCTGTGATTTCGAATGGGCTTATTTTAGTCGCCCAGATTCGCTTTTGTCCACCGGTCAACAAGAACACGAAGGTAAAACCCCTCAGAGCTGGCTTTCAATACTCGCATTTAGAGAACGATGTGGCGCAATTATCGCCAGGGAGAACCCACTTCCCAATGCAGATTTTGTCGTAGGTCTGCCGGATTCGGGTCTTGGGGTCGCAATGGGATATGCAAGCGCCATGAAACTTCCCTATAGACAGGTCGTAATCCGAGATCATTTCGACCCAAGCGGTAATCAGAGGCTTTTCATGAGAGACGACCAGAAAAAAAAGATGCAAAAGCGAGTTCTTGGCAAGTTATCACTTGTTGCAGATCCGCGCATTTGGGAGGATGCTACAGTTGTTGTGGGAGATGACTCTATTGTGCGCTCAAATGTGGCGACAAAGATGACCAAAGCCATACTTGCTGCTGGTGCACGTGAGGTACACTGGATACTTGGATTTCCACCAGTTACTCACCCTTGTCATTTGGGTGTAAGCATTCGTTCAAAAGAAGAACTCATCGCAGCAAAATACAAAGCAGACCCCGTAAAGATTGCAAAAAAGATTGGGGCTACGAGCGTCTACTACGTCAGTCATAAGGGTTTCATTCGGGCGCGTGCACAGTCTCATCTTATTCAGATCCCACACGATCTACGTGATATTTTTTTGACTAATGGGGGCTGCGGTGGATGTCTCACAGGGAGGTATCCCGTGAATAAAGATGGAACTGTTACTAAATATTCAAAATAATTCCATGCGAAAAAAACTTGCGATACTCATATCAAATACCGGAACAGGAACCAACCTTCAGGCATTAATAGAAGCAATTCATGCTCATAAACTTAATGCAGAGATCGTGGTAGTTATCAGTGGATCAGCTCGGGCATATGGAATCAGACGGGCACGAAAAAGCAAATTACCTTGTGTTGTTGCAAAACCAGAAGACAATATTACCAAAATCGTAAAAGCACATAAGCCTGATTTTCTTGTTCTTGCTGGATGGAAAAGAATAATCCCCAATAGTCTCATCGACAGATATTCTTCGCGAATATTAAATATTCATCCTGGACTTATCCCAGACACCACTGAAGGATTTGTCAAAGCGCCTGACGGATCTACTGCCCTATGGAATAGGGGAATGATGTCAACAAGGTCCATACAAGCATTCCTCAACACCAAATCCACATACGCAGGTTCCTCTGTACACTTCCTCACGCATGAATTTGACTTTGGGCCTGTCTTGGGCAGATGTTTCGAAAAAATTAGAAAAGGAGATAATGTCGATTCTCTCTACACACGACTCAAACTGAAAGAAAATGCGTTATATGTCGATGCTCTGAGAAGAATATGCAACGATGCTCCAGATAAAAAATCAGTACTCATCATCGGTTCTGGTGCTCGCGAGCATGCCATCGGATGGAAACTCAGTCTATCTCCTTATGTAGGCAAGATATATTTTGCACCTGGCAACGGAGGAACCGAAGAGATTGGTGAGAATGTATCACTCACGCAGGAGAGTGTTAGACAACTCGCAACATGGGCTAAACACCAGGAGATCGATTTGACAGTTGTCGGTCCAGAATCCGCTCTTGCTCAAGGTATAGTCGACGAATTCAAAAAGCGTAGACTTACCATATTTGGCCCAACTATCGCAGCGGCTCGCCTCGAAACGAGTAAGTCTTGGGCAATGGATTTTATGAAACGTCATGCCATTTCAGCGCCTGCGTCATTCACATATACAAATGCAGCCAAGGCCAAACAACTTATCGATAAGCTGGCATGGACGGGGTATGTCATAAAAGCCGACGGACTCGCCGCAGGGAAGGGGGTATTTGTCTGTAATTCAGCAGATGATGCAAAGGATGCGGTAGACCAAATCTTAGTGAAAAAGGTCTTCGGAAAAGCGGGAAAGAAAGTCCTTGTGCAAGAGCGACTTGAAGGTGAAGAAGTATCGATCATGGCGTTCTCGGATGGCACCTCTGCCGTACCACTTCTCCCCGTGCAGGACCATAAGACGGTCTTTGACAGAGACAAGGGGCCAAACACCGGAGGCATGGGTGCATATACACCATACCCCAAGGTTTCCAGTCGCGCATTAGCGACAATAACTCGCACAATTATGCAAAAAACAATTGACGGTCTCCGTGCTGATGGGATAGAGTACAAAGGAGTATTGTATGCGGGGCTAATGCTCACAAAAAACGGTCCAAAAGTACTTGAATATAATGTCCGATTTGGGGATCCTGAGACTCAACCACTCATGATTTTATTAGAAAGTGACCTGTATCAGATCTTCATGAAATGCGTAGCGGGAACACTCAAAAAGAAAGATGTAATATTCAAGCGGGGAGCGGGGGGGTGTGTGGTACTTGTGGCCAAAGGATATCCAGGCCCATATGAGAAAAGTAAAATAATCCATGGACTAAGTTTGATACAGGATAGAAACGTAAAAGTGTTTCATGCCGGAACAACACGAGTTGGAGGGCAAATAAGGTCTTCAGGAGGCCGAGTCTTGGGGATCTGCGCCTATGGCCAAAATCTAAGGCTCTGTTTGCGTAAGATCTACCATGCGATCGGAAAAGAAGGAGTGCATTTTGCCGGCATGCACTTTCGGAAAGACATAGGACAAAAAAGTTTAACAAAGTACTGAAGCTCCACTGATGAGCTATAATGTGTGAACGATATGCCCAAACATCACGTACCCCAACATTTTCCTGATGAAATTGAATTGAAGTTTTATCCGGTGACATTGCGAGGTATACGGAAGAAACTCCGATCTTTGCACGCCAAATGCAGTCAGCCGATGAGGCTCATGCGAAGAGCAGCCTTCACCCAGGAACAAAATCCAGATTTGGGAGTCGCGTATATCCGAGTTCGCGATGAAGGACATCGTGTGACTCTGAGTCTCAAGGATTATCCTCAGAAGGAAAAGGGTATCGATCATCAACGCGAGCTAATGGTTGAAGTGAGTGACTTCGAGAGTACCCGACAAATCCTCAAAGCCACAGGTCTCATCGAATCTGCGTATCAGGAGACGAAACGCGAAGAATGGCTCCTCGGTAATGCTTCGATCAGTATTGATATCTGGCCAGGCCTGCGACCATATATTGAGGTTGAATGTCACGACGTATCCACTCTTCGGAAGACAACAGATTTACTTGGACTTCGGTTTGAGGATGGAATCGGGTTTGGAACAATACGGTTGTATATGGTCGAGCTAGGCATCTCGGAACAAGAGGCATTCGCTCAGTTCCATGGGGGAAAGTACTCTCACCTTACGTTCCAGAATCCACCGGTCAAAGATTAAGTCTCTCTCTACACAACCATCATATCTCAGGATATAATAACCGTGGCCTGTGTGATACCGATGCGTCATTAGCT
>CAYUHI010000010.1:0-11685 GCA_964444485.1 uncultured Gammaproteobacteria bacterium
GAGTTTATCCTGAGCAGTTCGACCTTGCTCACTGTGAACTCCGTCGAAGGGAATCAATGACAACCACCCCTGCACCCCTCCTCAACCGAGGAGGGGAACCACAAACTAGATAGTCTTTCGTTAGCTGCCGCTGAGATTTGATACAACAACCACCCCTGCACCCCTCCTCAACTCAGGAGGGGAATTACAAACAAGATAATCTCCTGTTCGATCGGAAGTAAAATATGTCCATTGAATTCCTGAACTAGTTTCAGGATCTACTGGCGTTGTATAGCATCAGACAAGAGACTTCTTCTCCTTAGTCAAGGAGGAGTCTCGAGTCTGACTCGGGGAGGTGGGTTTGTATTATGCAAGAATTCCCGGGTAGCTCGCTTGAAATTCTTTGAGAGACACAATATTTTTTCCCTCCATTTGGACTTGGGTGACTTCAGGGTTTCCGTCTACGGACTGCATCCCGACTATTTTGAGTCGTCTTTCTCCGTCTTTTGTTGGTATGAGTGTCCATACTCCGGGCCAAGGGTGTAATCCCCTCCAAAGTGCATACAAACTCCTGGATGTTGCATACTGGGGGGGAGTATATGAAAGGTTTTTAGTGCAGTATTGATATATAGGTCGAAACACCTGTATGTCGACCGTCAGTCCATGAACCATCTTGTGGATTGACTCAAGCGGTATGAATCCATCGCCTCGGTTAAGTTTGCGGGTATATGTAGCTAGGGAGTCGTCTTGCGGATGGTACTCCACTGTATCTATATTGCGGATGCATCTTGCTAATAGACGAAATCCACAGTCTTCAGATCGTGCAATGAGCGTCTGCTGGGTATCAGTGTCAGAAGTGGCAAATGATTCCTGTTCGATGATGTTGCCGGCATCCATTTTCGCATTCATCTGCATGAGCGTCACCCCTGTTTCCTGATCCCCCAAGATGATTGGATACACCACAGGGCTTGGTCCCCGATATTTAGGCAGTAGAGAAGGGTGAATATTCCAAAATCCATATAGAGGCGTGTCGAGGATCTGACGAGGGATGATGTCGTTGAATGCAAAAAGTATAGCAAGATCAACGTCGTGTTCTTTCAGGAGGCGTATTACAATTTCATGGTTCGTTTTGAATGGTTGGTCAAAAACAGGTATTGACCGCTCGAGTGTCAGTTGTTTGACGGGTGTCGAATGAAGTGTTAGTCTGCGTCCAGCAGGGCGGTCGGGTTGTGTGAATATTATTTTAATTTTCAGCCCCAAAGCTTTCTCATCGTCTAATAAACGCCGTAGCAAACTGGCTGAGAAATCAGGACTTCCAAAGTAGGCGATATTCAGCGGGCCTCCCCGCATCTTCGAGTTAGTTATCGGCATTGTTCGACTGTATGGTTCGAAGTATTAATGATTCCAGGTTTTTAGGAGCCTTTATCCACATCTTGAGCTTTGCTCCTGCTGAGGCAATGGATACTACTGTGAATCCCTGTTGCTCAAGTTTGGCTGAGACGCTTGCATCCAGTTTGTCACAGTTGATTGAAATCATTCCAGAACCTGAAGCGAGAGAAGAGGGGAGGAGATATCGCACATTGCATTTGTCATCTACCACATTCTTGAATTCGATAGGCTCTGTGGGGGATGGAAGAATTGTTACTGATTGGGAGCGCAATTGTTGTTCCTTTGCTATATTGCGACGCTCAACGTGAACTCCCTGCCGCACGCCTGCCGCGAACGCGGCGACGATAGCAAGCAGCACAAGGAGCAGCCAAGATTGAGGCTTCATCTTTATCATGGGCATATTGTACTAGAGTCCCCGTTGTTTTGATCATTGTTACTGATAGTAAACATAAAGTGATTGACAACTCATAGCTCTAGTGAGATAATCATGGTGTTCTCCGACTTTTTACGTAGCTAGACTTTTTCTTGATTACTCAAATTGTTCGGGAACTCGCGACAAGCGAGTCTATGTGGAGTTGCAGTCTCGCTCAATGCAGGCTGGCACACATTACCCTTTTCTCACCCGAGAAAAAGCAACGTGCGTATAAGTTCGGAGGCTTTTATTTCTTTCCTATCGTTGATACTACACAGTCGTATTACCATTTATATGGTTTGAGTCTCACATAGTCTGTTTATTTATTCTTTATCAGTTTTATATTTATCTTTTATGTCTTCACATAAAACTACCGGTAGTTCATCTATACCTGCGGACTCACTCGACATGAGTGCCTTTTTAGACACAGTAGAATTCAAGCCTATTGTACCCACAGACAGCCAGAAGCAGAACATACCAGCAACCGAAACCAATACACAACAATCTGTGCGACAAACTCACCATCGACAAAACTCAAGGGGGACAAAGGATGACAATATCCGTACAAGAGAAATGGGCGAGGATACTCCATCGCAGACTGACACAGAGCCCCAAAATAGACTTGAAGAAGACCTGAAAGTCAGCTATGAAGCAAAGGGTATCCTTGAGATTACTCCCGCGGGATATGGATTTCTCCGACGTGAGTACGAAATAGACCCTACTGCTGATATCTACATATCACCTTCACAAATCAAGCGTTTTTGGCTCCGAAAAGGTGACCTCGTAGAGGGACTTGCACGAGCACCAAAAAACGGTGAGCGGTACCATAGTCTGCTTCTTGTTCAGAAGATTAATGGATCAGCCATGACAGAGGCTGAGAGCCAAAATAGACCCAAGTTTGACGAGCTGACCTCAATACATCCAGATAAACAGATAAAACTTGAGAACCAACAAGATGTGTATACAAGCAGGATCATAGACCTTATTGCTCCGATAGGATTCGGTCAGAGAGCTCTCATTGTCTCTCAACCCAAGGCAGGCAAAACAACTTTCCTGAAGGACATTGCTCAGGGAATCACTGCAAATTTCCCTGATGTACATCTTATGGCGATTCTGATTGGAGAGCGTCCTGAAGAAGTTACTGAGATCAAGCGGTTTATTAAGGGTGAAGTAGCAGCCTCTCACTTCGACGAACAGCCCCGTCAACAAGTCAAAGTCGCAAATCTTGCGCTCGACAGGGCCAGAAGACTAGTCGAGATGGGCAAAAACGTCGTTATATTACTTGACTCTATCACAAGACTTGCACGTGCATACAATCTCGCAGGTCCAGTCGATGACCACGGAAACTCACTAGATCAGGGTTTCAGACGTCAAGACAGATTCGGCAGACGTGGTGGAGGATACCACAGACCTGGTCAATCTGAAAACTCGGGTATGGAATACTCTCGAGGCAATCGTGGGAGTATGTCGGGTGGGATGGACCAATCTGCGATGTTTCCCGCAAAAAAATTCCTTGGAGCCGCTCGTAATTGTGAAGAAGGCGGATCACTCACGATCATCGGTACAGCACTGGTAGGTACCGAAAGCAGGATGGATGATCTTATCTACGAAGAATTTAAAGGTACTGGCAACATGGAGATACATCTTGACCGCAAACTAGCGGAAAAGAGAATATTCCCGGCTGTAGATATCCAACTCTCAGGTACTCGCAAGGAAGAGTTACTATACGATGAGGGAATTTATAAAAGAGTCGTCACGTTGCGTCGGATGTTATCACTCATGAATTCAGAAGAAGCGATAACGAGCATGATTGATAAACTTTCGAAAACAAAGTCAAACAAAGAATTCCTAGATAGTTTGGCGAGATAACACATCTTTTCTCATATCCTTGTATATTTGCGTGGATACGATACACTTTGATACCATGAAACCAAAAGTTTCTCGCATACCTGAACATACTGCTCAGGCGCTTAATAAGCGAATCAATAGGATTATCGGTCAACTCAAAGGGATCCAAAAGATGAGTGAGGAAGGAAGAGACTGTAACGATATCATTCAGCAAGTATCCGCAGTAAAAAGGGCAATAGATGGACTTACTGGAGAGGTTCTTGTCAATGATGTCTTACCCTATATTCCTCCCATTCGGCAAAAACTAATAGCCGAAATGATCCGCAGATCTATTTCTTTGTAGTAATTTAACTTCTCTTTGTTATTATTACCATTTCACTCTGTGAGTGTTCTTTTGACGGTTATCGAAAAAAGTTATTAGTAGTTTCTCCTCTATCCTATGAATCTCATGCTAGATTCGGTTCAAAACTCAATACGCGAAGCTGCAGCTCATATCGGTATGTCAGCACAGAAGCTTGAAAGACTCCTTACTCCCAACAACATCTTTAGACAGAGAATATATGTATCGATGGACGATGGACATCAGGCTGAATTTGATGCATTTCGAGTTCAACACAACAACAAACTTGGTCCCTACAAAGGCGGAATACGACTACACAATCATGTCAACGTGCATGAGGTTACAGCTCTTGCCACGCTAATGTCTTTCAAATGTGCACTTGCCAATCTCCCCTATGGAGGGGGGAAGGGTGGAATAATCGTAGATCCGACAACCCTCAGCAAGGGAGAACTCGAACGCCTCGCTCGCGCATACGTGCGCGTATTCTTTGACCAAATCGGCCCGGAAGTAGATATCCCTGCGCCCGATCTCAACACCAACTCCCAGACCATGTCGTGGATGAGCGATGAATATATGAAAATTGCTGTTGAGAAAGATTTGACGCATAAGTACTCCGATTCTCAACTAAGAGCGACGTTCACTGGTAAGTCGATAGATGACGGAGGTACCTATGGGAGGACAGAAGCGACGGGCAGAGGTGGGGTGTACATACTTCGAGAGTATCTAAAAAAGACTGGAAAGGAGCCCCAAAATACTACTATCGCTGTGCAAGGTATCGGAAATGTAGGATATTATTTTGCACTGTTCGCAGCTGAAATGGGTTGTAAAGTCGTCGCAATCTCAGACAGTAAATCTGCTGTTTACTCTCCTACAAAGACGTTAGATATTCGACATATACTAAAACATAAGAATACCCATGGAAAACTAGAGGGGTTAGATCAGGTGGAGCATATTTCGAAAGAACACTTACTCGAGCTTGATGTAGATGTTCTTGTACCCGCTGCTTTCGAGAATGTCATCGGCAAGCTCAATATGCACAAAATTAAAGCACAGACTATTCTTTGTATGGCAAATGGGCCCGTCACGGAGGATGCCGATTCATATTTAGGCAAAAAAGGCGTCGTTATTATTCCCGACATCCTTGCCAATGCTGGTGGAGTAATTGTTTCGTATCTTGAGTGGTACCAGAACATGCACTCAGAGAGGTGGAGTGAAGAAACAGTAAATACAAAACTAGATCAAATCATATCAGAGTCATTCAACAAAGTGTGGACTCGATCTCAGGCAGAAAAAATCTCCCTCAAAAGCGCCGCATTTACAATCGCCATCGAGAAGCTCCTGTGAACGATAAAAACGTAGTTCCGATTTACGGTATAATCGACCTATGAACGACATCTATGCATTCCTCCTGTTTGTACGTGACTATGTATTTAATCATGTTCTTAATGTGGGTCTCGCTATCGATATCGTAAAGGACAATATAGTCCGACTTTTACTCTTCAAACGGGGCAAATACTCAATTTCAATCCTCAATTCATCATTCATTGTTCTCACAATTATTCTTACAGTGACCGTGCCGATCGTTGCACAAAATAACCCATTTCGTCAAGACAGCTTATACTCTGAGAATATTACTTACAATGTCAACGAGCGGCTGATTGCTCTGGATGAGGATCAGATTTCATTGGATACTATTCGAAGTAAGATACGAGACAAGGTTGAAGAATATACTGTCCAAAAAGGCGACACATTAGAGTCAGTCGCGACGAAGTTTGGAGTCAGCGAGAACACAATTACATGGGCAAACGATCTGAGGTCAACTAAATTACGAGAAGGCACCAGCCTAAAGATTCCCCCGACCACTGGAACAATCCATCAGGTTCAACCTGGAGATACCATTTATAGCGTTGCAAAAAAATATGGGGTAAAAGCCCAGAACATCGTCAACTTTCCCTTCAACGATTTCAAAGATGAGTCTTTTAACCTGATTGCTGGGACAACCCTCGTTATACCCGAAGGGGTTAAATATGACGAATCAAGGTCGACACCAACAGATACTTATACATTTGCTAAAGTGGTTGAGGGTGTACAAGGGTCAAGTAACTTTATTTGGCCTACGAGGGGAGTCATCACTCAGTACCCAACGGTATATCATATGGCATTCGATATAGCAGATAATGGAGCCCCACCTGTACTTGCAGCAGATGCGGGCACAGTCATATATTCAGGTTGCTTCAGCTGGGGGTATGGGTGTCACATTATCATTGACCACAATAACGGATACAGCACTCTCTATGGACATCTTTCTCGACGTGATGTCGAGCAAGGTACTGTCGTTTCTCAAGGGCAACAGATCGGCACAATGGGATCTACGGGACGTTCGACTGGAATGCACTTGCACTTTGAGATACGTCAGGGGAATGTTGCATTAAACCCTCAGGTATTTTTCCGATGAGACAAATAATCAGTCTAATCCATAACCATAAAGCTACCTTTATAATTTCACTCCTAAGCGCCATTTTGGCAGTGACGATTCAATTGGTTCTTACTGCGATCGTTTCACGGGATACATCGGACAATATGCGGGATATTTATCTTGAAGACGCAACAGGTTTTATTGTGTCACGTGACGAACGTGCAGTGGCGACTCAAGGCTCAAACATACTCCAACAAGATGACCTAACCCTTTTTAGAACAGGCCAAATAGTCGAAGATACGATAGTCAAAAAAGAAGTCAAGCAGCAGGAATTCATGATATCTAATCTTATTACGCCGCTAGACACAAAAGGAACAATAATCGATGGCAATAAGGTTGAGAAAAATCTCAAGATGCGACTTGTTAACTCAGCAAATATCAATATGTCAGTTTGTGAGAACTTAGGCCAAACTGGAAAATCATGTACCAAATACCTCACAGATAAGTCAGCCCAGTCAATCCCAGTTGATATACGTCTAGTTCTTAGCCCCGTTACCGGTGAATCTAGTTTAAATGTTCGTTATCCTGCAGAAACAATAAGCTATCCAGGGTCTTTTTCTGGCGAGGCAGTCGAACTTGATATTCGTCCTCTTTGATAGTGACATTTGTGGACATACTGATACAACCAAGGATTTAGTGTTTTCTTATGCGCGGATATATGTTACAATACCCCTCTAATTTGAAGTGAATTATGCCATCACAGAAGCCTTACGTACCTTTGGGTATCATAAGCGAATTGCAGAAAGTCAGTTGGCCGACAAGACAAGAGACAATAAAGTTGACAGTAGTTGTCGTGGCAGGCAGTCTTTTTGTAGGTTTATATATTGGAATTTTAGACGTAGTATTTGCCCAATTACTCCGGCTCATCACAAAATAGTCGTTGGTTTATTATTGAAATATGGAAGAAGAAGCAATCGCCAATACAATTAACGATGCACCAGCTGATGCTCGTTGGTATGTTATCCACTCACAGACTGGACACGAAGATCGCGTGAAGAAAAATCTTCAACAGAGGGTTGAGTCACTTGGAGTTGGAGATAAAATCTTCAACATCATCGTTCCCACTCGTGAAACGGTGGTGGTAAAAAGAGGAAAGAAGATTAAGCAAATGGAACGCGTATTTCCAGGGTACATTCTTATTCAAATGTGTTTAGACGATCAGACTTGGCTTGTTGTACGAACAACCGAAGGGGTAACCGGATTTATTGGAGTTGGTCAAAAACCAACCCCAATCTCTCAAAAGGAAGTAGAAGCAATCATGAAGTTCGTAACCCAGAAACAGACCAAGTTTAAGGCAAAGTTTTCCGCTGGCGAAGCAGTGAAGATCATCGACGGACCATTTGCTGATTTTCTGGGGTCTATCCAGTCCATAGATGAAGAAAAGGGTAAGCTTACTGTGCTTGTCTCGATTTTCGATCGTGAAACTCCTATTGAGCTCGATTTCCTCCAAGTTCACAAGCTTTAAATTATGGCAAAAAAAGTAAAAACAATCATCAAACTGAATCTCCCAGCAGGAGAGGCAACACCGGCACCACCGGTGGGCCCTGCCCTTGGTGGTCATGGTGTCCCCATCATGGAGTTTATCAAGGAGTACAACGCCCGTACAGCAAAACTCAAGGGGAATATCATACCAGCAGTGATTTCTGTGTTTGAAGATAGAAGTTTCACTTTTATCACCAAATTACCCCCAGTATCTGCCATGATCAAGAAAAAGCTCAATATCAAATCCGGGTCAGGTATACCGAATTCCCAGAAAGTTGGATCTCTGTCGAAGTCACAACTGGAAGAAATTGCTAAAGAAAAAATGGCTGATCTCAATGCCAATGATATTGATGCTGCAATGAAAATAGTTGCTGGAACAGCGCGAAGCATGGGTGTAGATATTTATTGACAACATTGTTATGTCTAAGAATCAAAAACCATCCCCATCACAGCTTGCCATGTCCGAAGTACTCAAGAAAGAACTTGAAGAGAGCGGCGAAGTGGTGAAAACAGAAGATAGCAAAGCGCAACCCAATGCGACTTCACAAGCTAAACCTGTCCAGTCACCAAGAAAAAGGGGCAAAAAGTATACTCAATCGGTGGAAAAGTTAGGAAAAAGATCACCAATGCAGATCGCAGACGCTATCCATACTATACAAAAACTTGTATACAGCAATTTCCCAGAAACCATGGAACTCCATGTAAATCTTATGGAACCAAACGTCAGAGGGGAAGTTGATTTGCCATTTTCAACAGGCAAAAAGATCAGCGTAGTAGCTGCTGATGAATCACTCATTGAAAGGTTAGAAAAGGGCATTGTTGATTTCGACGTACTTGTCTCTACACCAATGATGATGCCAAAACTTACGAAATATGCAAAACTTCTCGGTCCCAAAGGTCTTATGCCCAATCCAAAGGCAGGCACACTTGGTCCGAATACAGACGAACTCATTCGTAAATTCTCTGGAAATACTACACGCTTTAAGTCTGAATCAAAATCACCAATCATTCATGTAATTGTTGGAAAGACGAACATGCCAGCGGAAAACCTCCAAGCAAACATAGATGCGTATGTCGATGCAATTGGACGAAAGAAGATTAAGAGTGCATTCCTTGCCTCAACCATGTCTCCTTCAGTTGGTTTGATTATTTAGGTAAACCAACCTCTCATACTGTACTATTAACAGTATACCTATGGATACTGCATCGTATTGGGACTATTTGTCACCTCACCAGCGCGATCTTATACGAGAAGGAAGCTATATCTATCAAGAAATATTTGCGGATGGCAGATATAATTTTCAAGATTATTCATTTATTGTATTTCCATTCGCAAAGGCTTTTGAGGGTTTTATCAAACAGTATTTGCTAGACATGGGACTTATTACCGACCAACAATATAACTCGGATCACATAAGGGTGGGTAAACTTTTATCCCCAGAACAAAATACATTCACACACAACGACTCTATTTATCCACAGCTTATAAAAAAAGCAGGGAAAGATACGGCAGATATGGTCTGGATGACTTGGAAATATTGTAGAAATCAAGTATTTCATTATTATCCTCACAATAATAAATCATTGAGTTTGATTGAGGCTAAAGAAAGGATACAACTGATCGTTACCACAATAACTACTTGTTACAACATGCTAAAACATCTACACAGACAGCAGGAGAAATATTTATCCTATCAGAGCAACTCAAACACCCTTTAGGCTGCATTTATCACGTATTATGTATCTTTGCCAATTATGTCATTTACCTGAAGATTGTTCATAAACACAAAGTATGGAGTTAAAATGATGTTTTTGTATATATTTAATGAACGCATAAAGAAGGAAAGACCATTACAGAGCTTACATAATAGTTAGCTAACTACTTGATAATCCCCATCTCTTGTCGTCGAATTGAGGAGACAGAATTACCTGCTCAGTGTATAGATTGTCGAAGTTAGATGTACACCTGGTTTGCGTCCGTAGACAGTTTCATGCTCATATTTATATACCACAAATAGAAGATATATACTCAAGGATGAGGCGAGATTTCATATACACCGGAGAGTATATGTAGTAAAGATAATCAACCCAGATCACGATCGTATAGGAAGACGCATCACATTAATCACCAAGAATAACAAATCAACGAAACAAACCTTAAAAAATCAATTCTGAAGCCGATAGACTTCGTATATAAGGACTAAGGGAGTGATATAAGCACTTTCAGATACTCATTTCCGGGCATCAGTGGTTCAAGAGCTATGCCAATGACAGAATCGTACTCGCTGTTCGCTCGTTGTCCGTAGCCTGGCTGGACGCTTGTTGATATATAGTCACCACTAGATATCATAGTGTCAGGACTTTGTTTCATGTGAACGTATGCAATACCTTCAGTAACCACTGAATTTCCAGAAACAACACCCAAGACTTTAGTAGATAGTAAGGCCCTAACCAAGGTATTATCGTAAATCGCGACGATGTCACCATCTTTAAAAGAGGTTGAATTCTGTACGAGTGACAAAGGAATGGTATGAGGAGAAAAACCCTTATTTGCTATCTCTAAGCCAAGAACATCTCCCGGTGCAGGTAGATTTGGCAATTGAACTGCATTTCTGCTAGGATTCGCTATACTGTCTTGCGAAGCATGCTGATAGTTCGAATCACTTTTTGAAGAATTATTATTTTCAACCAATACCTTAGATTCAGTCAATTTCTGCGCATTTAGGTAAATATCAGCGTAAATTGCATCACTACGGTCCATTTTATCACGTATTTCATCGGATATAGACGAACAATTTGATAAAACATCTATTTGAAGCCTCGAAGAGCCCTTGGGTATAGTAGTACCCGAAAGAGAACATTTGACGATACCTATAGCATGAAAAGAGTCATCTTGTGAATATATTTTGAACATTAAATTATCTGTAGAGCTAGCTATAACTCTAGAAGGACTACTAATTTGAAGATTAAAATGGAGAGAATGAGATGGAATCGCAGGTGGTGGATACTCTTTTTTAGAGAAATACGGAATTTGAGAGGAAAATGAAAGGTATATTATATATGCGCAGCTGAAGATACCTATCAAAATAATAATTGTACTAACATACAAGAATTTATTATTTGTGGATATATTACGCGGGCGGTTTGTCTTATCAGGCAAAACATTAGTATGGACTGTTGGAGAAATTGTAAAAGGCGTGTTAAATTCAGAGTAACACCAATGAATAAACTTATTTGTTGAAGATAACCTACGAGTAATAGTATGCAAAGACGAACCATTTAGGATAAGAAACTTCTCATATCTAGTGACTACTTCATCAATGGGCACTGAATATTCGAGTGCATGCAACCACGTGAATAACGATAGGGTGTCGGACTTCAAAATACGTATACTTGCCGGAGAGTATCCAGAATGTCTGAGATGTTTAAAATATAGATCTTTGTAGTCAGATTTTATAAACATATTGCACAAAGTAAAACATTGAATTACTCTCATTAAAACACATAATTGTATATATTGCAATATATACGCACATCAGATATGATTTTATTAGTTCCACATATCTAATAATCTATTTTAATTTATATTCCCAATGTAAAACAGGGCATAGGAACAGCAATAGCGAAGGATATATTTCGAAACTAAATCATAATATAGTTAGCTTTAATCACATTTAACTGTATAAATTGTTCTTATTATTCAACGATTTCACACTATAGACTATATAATTTTGAATTTACACTCTAGTATGTATAAAT
>CAYUHI010000010.1:11785-16920 GCA_964444485.1 uncultured Gammaproteobacteria bacterium
CGATTTCACACTATAGACTATATAATTTTGAATTTACACTCTAGTATGTATAAATGAGCTTGAAACTAATCAAATTTTTGAATTTCTTTGAACATATCTATAGGTATTTTATTAATGACACTATATATTTTGAAAGTCTCATATTTATTATCTTAATCTACCTTGTATTGTGCTAATAAATGAAATTAGCAGTCTTTCGCTTTCTTTGATAGATTTAATTTGTGACAGTATCTTACAACTCTGAAGTGCTAAAATACTCCCTCTATTCGTATTTTTATACATCTTTCGATATTTAATCGTTTTTCACAGTTTGGAATAAAAAACTAATTTATACAGCCTATAAAACGATTTTCCCTTGTAGTTATTAATAATGAATGTAGAGTATTTTCGCTCGTGAAAGGAATTCAATTATATGAATCATTGAATACAGCAAAGTATTTAGTACTTTTCCGACTAAAAATCCAATAAGAGGAATGAATCTATTCGAAATACTTAACAATATAGTTCCAGCCATAATTGGGCTTATGAGAGGCGACAAAAGTAAGTTCGCAACCGGACTTATCAAAGAGACATTTCCGAAGTAGTAAAAGATCAAAGGTACCGTAAACGCTTGAGCGGAAAACCCTAATAATGTCTGGTTTCTAATGGTTGAGAGTATGCTACTTACTATAACCGGTTTATTTTCTTCGTGTTTAACCTCTTTATGAAATAGGATAATTCCGAAAACGGCCAGGAAAGAAAGCTGAAATGAGATATCGTACAAAATATGTATATCAAAACATAAGATAAGCCCGCAAGTAAGCAATAAAAGGTACATTGAATGAGCTTGTTTTCCAATAAATACCCCAAGTCTTGGGATAATGTTCATAAGAGCAGCTCGTAGTATCGATGGTTGCATCGGAATGAAGGATAGGAATATTATTACTGCAAATATTGAAATAGTTTCCCGCGTTTTTGAGGGCAAGAAAAACAGTAGTGAGCTAATGAAATTCATAAACATTGAAATATTAGATCCGGAAAGCACCATCATGTGACTTACTCCCACAGTTCGTATATCATCTGCGAACTGTCTACTGAATAATCCTTTTATGCCAAAAGTGATACCCAGCGCTAGAGCAGATGCCTGAGGGTCAAGACTAGGTTGGAGAGACTGTTGGAGTAAATGTTGGATATTGACCACAGAGATCTACTATAGTTCCAACATACTAACAATGTCATCATACACGGACTTTTTCACGATGCCCCGATCGAGAATATCAGAGATAGATTCAAATGGTCTGCCTGCTATTATTCTTTGTGCAGTGACATCACCAACACCAGGAAGACTTTTTAGCCCTTCAAGGTTAGCATTATTGAGCGAAATCCGTGAAATACCATCGCTTGCGCTCTTCTCATCACCAAACCTATTTGGTGAATTAGCGTCGTCAAGTGTGATAAGTCGCCGTTTTTCTGTAAAGAACCCATCTCGAACCTCATAAACGCTAGGTATATGGACTTTTTGTTGATCACTAAGGATCACAGAGAAGTTGTAATTACGTTGGACAAATGATCGGTCTGCCTCAGGACTTAGCCCTCCAGCCTTTTCAACGAGTTCAAACAACCTCGTTCCTTCGGGTACAGAATATGTTTGAGGTTTAGTGACTGCACCGCTTAAATCAACATATATTCGTCTTGTGGCTGTGGGAACTGGAGGATTCCGGGTAATACCAGCCGGTGAGCTTTTGTTATCAGCGAAAGCAGAAACGAGCAAGATACTCTTGTAACCGAAAAATAATGCTAGAAGGATACAAATCGAGAGAATAATGATAGGTACCCGTGCGTTGTGGATAAACTTCAACAATCTATTATATTCATCTTTTTCATATATTTGACGAAAGCGTTCAAGAAGGTTCGTTTGCGGGTTATTCATACATGACGTATTCCTATAAAGAATATTATTACTATAATAATAAAGCAAACGAGAACAGATGCAATAACAATTATAGGAGACACCATCCAATAAGATATTTGCGCATAAAGATGCGGTGTATCTGTCCCTAGAATCGTTAAATTGACCGTGGCAGTATATTGCCCGGTATGTAGCTTGTTTGGGGAGAGCAGGACTGATGGATTGCCGCTTTGTCCTTCGAGAGATAGATTTTTCTGGCTATTTGCGAAAATAAATGTCGTAGGAATTGCAAAAGTTTCTTCAAAATCTTGAGGACCCTTGATCGTAAGGGTACCGTTTATACCAAACATGTAATTACCCCTATTTTGTAAGGTTATGAGGAATTGATTGTATTCGCGTATCAGAGTAATGGGGCCATCGAGGTTTTGAAACAAGGCGATCTTAGGATCGATGGGAGTGGTACCATCTTCAGTGACGCTCAATACGATATATTTATGAATTTTTGGTTCAGTAATAAGTGGTTTGCCAATATCTTTTGGGATCTGGACAGGCTTAAGAGCAATATAAAGGTCTACAAGATAATCTTTTGGAGTGAGCGTGAGATTAGATCTTGAGATTTCAACCCTGAATTGTTTTGAAGTGTTAGGTAACAAGAGTGAAACATTCTCCTTGTTGATTGCTCGATATTGGCCATTATCAACCTCGTAGACGGTGGTTGCAAATTCTTGCTGCCCAACTAGCTGTGGTCTCATATACAAAGGGTCTCCGGAGTTTTGTAGGGTAAATTCGGTACCTACTGTATCGAAGTCGGGTTTCACAAAATAACGGCTCACGGGCGAATCGAGTGAAACTCGATACTGGTAGTCTAAAGCATAGGTAAATGGTATGAGAAGGAGATAAATTATTCCCAGGGTACATAACGCTAGAAATCGGTTCATGAAATGTGTCATAGGAGGTTAGAGGGAAGAAACAACGTATTTACCCTCACTGTTTTTCGTAACCACACCCTCGATTTCAAGAGTTGACAATATACTCATAACTTGAATGATACTCCATTTAAGTTGTATCGCAATTTCATCAGCGAATTGGGCATCTGAAGAAAGTAAAGAATAGACAGCTCGAGAGTCACTCGAAAGGTTTAACTCGACTTTCTCATGTGTTTTATCAGTTTGTACTGAATATTCTGAGAGGACATCGGTGGAAGAAGTGACGAGTTTAGCTCCTTGTTTCAGGAGAATGTGAGGTGCTTGTGCGGTAGGAGAGGTTACGGATCCTGGAACCGCAAACACATCTCTACCTTGTTCTGCAGCGTTTGTTGCAGTAATAAGACTGCCAGACTTATCCGTCCCCTCGGTGATCAAAACACCTTTTGATATGCCTGACACAATTCTGTTGCGCACAACAAAAGTTCCTCTGCTTGGTTGGGTGCCAGGTGGGAACTCGGACACGATCGTATTGCCGGACTCAATTATTCTCTTCCGAAGAACGTGATTATGTGGGGGATAGACTACGTCGACCCCACATCCAAGTACTGCTATCGTTTTCCCCCCAACGTCTAATGCTGCTTGGTGGGCTATTGCATCTATTCCCAATGCGAGTCCACTTACGATTGTTATCCCGGCATCTGCGAGTTCGCTAACGATACTATATGTAACAGATTTTCCATAGGTACTATGGTTCCTACTGCCCACGACAGCGAGATATACACCGTCTTCGTTTGTTAATGGGTTATTGTCTTTGTGAAGTGCAAATAGACAAATAGGTGGGTCCTGTATCTGAAGGAGAAGGCGTGGGAATTTAGGCGAATACTGGGTAATAACGGTAATACTTGACTTTGCATACTCAGAGAGGAACTTATCTCCATTAAATGTCTCGCGGAAACGGATCAATCGATCTGTGGTGCTGTTACCAAGTACCTCAGCAAGTTCTTGTCGTTTGGCTGCGTATGCTTTGAGGGGAGTAGTAAATCTCTTAAGGAGAAGCTGATATCTCAGGGGTCCAATACCAGGGATAAGTGTGAAAGCCAAGCATTCGTTCTCATAATAAGGGAACTTCATAGATAGGGTGGACGATAGATTATACAGCGTTTCCTTGCTACAATAGAGCAGTAGCACAGCCACTGTAGTTTAATGGATAGAACAAGCCCGTCCTAAGGGTTAAATGGGGGTTCGATTCCCCCTGGTGGCACATTATTCTCTTTCATGAACATGGTGAGCAGATATAGAACATGTGCTTCTCGATGTGGTCGTACGCAACAAGATAATAGGAGTGTGTAATCTCGAAAAGCATGATCTGCAGGACTTACAACACAACATATGACACATCACTCAAAAAATACAAAATATTTCCGAATATTCATCCTCCGTTTGCTTGGAAACTATTTGATCCTTATCTCGATCTTTTTCATGATAAAAACCTTTTACGACCCGGTCTTATCTGAACTCAGGTATTTTGTCGACGCATCAATAATTCGCAAAGAATACGTTGTGGTTGCGGACAAATACCAACCTATACCGGTGAATAAACGGAGTATCCCCTCCAAAAGTCAACTAGCAAGCTTTTTTAATATCCCACAGGTCGAACTCATGAGCCCAGTGGACCCTGAATTTTCGATAATGATCCCAAAGATTGCGGCAAATGCTCGTGTGATAGATAACGTAAACCCCGCCGATGAGACAGAATATTTGGATAAACTGCAATATGGCGTAGCTCATGCAGCGGGAACATACTTGCCTGGCCAAAACGGACACATATTCTTGTTTGCCCATTCTACTGATTATGTCTGGAACATCAGTACATACAACGCAGTTTTTTATCTGTTGTATAAGCTCAATGAAGGAGATGAGGTTGATATATTTTACCAAGGGAAAAGGCACGTATATACCGTGACAGGAAAGAAAATCGTCGATCCGAGTGATGTGCAATATCTTACAAACAAGACAGAATCAGAGTTTCTTACTCTTCAGACATGTTGGCCTCCAGGTACCACTCTAAAACGATTACTGGTCTTCGCAAAACCAAAAATAGGGTAATGTCAGCGGATTCCCATCGCATACAGGTCGAAAGACTCATTGAGCGCGGGGTTGAAGTTCGCAAGTACTAACACTCTCCCATCAGGCGTCACCGCAAAAAAATCCTTGTTGTACGGACCAGAATACAATTTCTGTTTGTTCATACCATCGTAGTCCATAACAGCAATTGACCCATCCTCATTGAGGATAATGTTCTTTGAGTTGGGATGAAAGAG
>CAYUHI010000010.1:17020-21496 GCA_964444485.1 uncultured Gammaproteobacteria bacterium
CAGCAATTGACCCATCCTCATTGAGGATAATGTTCTTTGAGTTGGGATGAAAGAGAGGGTATCCATGTTGACGATCTATGGCTGAGGAAGAGAGTACAGAGTAGTTTCTATCTTCCCGCACATCGTAAACATACAAATTGTAAGGCTCAGTAGTGCGGACGTCCTCAGTCTGATTCACACCGATGAGTGGTTGTTTCAGTACGGGTTCTAACGAAGCAGCCATTGTTGCTTGGTAAAGGATACGGGTTTTATCGGGTGAAATATCTATGATCTTGGTAGAAGATTCAATGAATGTTTGAATTTTCTTGTGATATCCCGATAAAAGCGAAAATACATTCGCATATTTTTGGGTAGACCAAGCGTCGACGAGAGATAACGCTGAATAAGTCACATCTAGAGGTGCAGTGTTGAGCTCACTCAGGTTGAGAAGATATGCAACATCGAATGTCTCAGGAGTGTTGTATTGGGTGTCAAACTGACTCACAACAGAGGTTTTTCGTGATGCATATTTGGGATTAAAGAATAATATAATCTGATCAAAATCAGGTGAGAATATGACATCAAATGTATCCGACGGGAAATTATTTCGAAAAACAGAATAATCGGCAATTTGCGTCAGAGCAGGGAAAATTGAAACAGCCTGAGTACGCGGGTCATAGACAAAAATACCTTGTTTAGCTGGCCCAATCTCTTCTGAGATAGTGGGTTCGGGAGAAGTTTCGACTTGTTGAGTATGTTTTGCACTCGAAAAGATTAGTACCTTCTTGCCTTCAACTCCAAAGGGGATGGCCCGAAGTATACCTATATTTGTGAGAGGGTTGAGAGATGCGTTGATAGGATAGAGAGTCGCGTCAGTTGACTGGACGATTTCACCTTGGACTTTGATAGTCTTGGACCAAGGGAAATACCCATCCTTCACGATGGTAACTGTGTAGGTCCCAGGAGGTAGATACAGACTTGTGTCCGTGACGCCCTTCAGAGTGTTGTTCACCAAAATCTTTGCAGATTTTGGCGTTGAAGTGACAGCTACTAATCCTCGCGAACTTACCTCAGTATTACGTATGTCAAGTCGGTAGCCACGTGCATACCCAATAAGTCCAGCGAGAGCGACGAGAAATAAGCATATCGTTATGACGCGATATATCATGATCGTATTATAGCATGAGCATCTTACACATATATAAACAGCGGAAACTATCAAAAGGAAAGAGGTATACTGCGCGCGTGAGTACAATTACACATCGTCAAGCAGTGAACGAGTTGTTGGAAAACTATTCCCTCTGCGGGTATCCCTTGGATCAACAACAGATACACAGTATGCTGACGACCCAAATTGATAAGGGAGCACTTAAGCGACTACTGGCAATGCTTGTAGTAGAGAATCAGGTTGCGTTTGACCATCGAAAGTATTGGTATACAAAATACGGGAGTGAAATAAACTTCAAATATCGTAGGGAAAGGGCACACATAAGCTCGAAAAAGAAACAAAAAGTCGCAAGATATTTGCGGTTATTGTATGCGTTTCCTTGGATTGAACTGGTACTGTTGACGGGGAGTTGTGCACTAGAAAATGCCAAAGAATCTGATGATATCGACTTAATGATCATAACCAGTCCAAATACTATGTTCATCTGTAGGCTATACTCTTATATCTGCTCAAGAATTTTGAGAGTGGGACGAAGGCGTCTCATTGAGAGTCAACCAGATACAGTTTGTACCAACATATGGCTTGACAGTTCAGATTTGGCGGTGCCGGAGACTAAAATAAACACATATAGTGCTCGTGAGATTGTGAACGCTGGCATATTATTCGACAGGAGTGGTCTTTTTGCGACACTTATTACAGCAAATGCGTGGATTTATCGAATGTTACCAAACTGGCAAAACAAAGTGATTTGTATGGAGCGCAAAAGGTTTACTACGCGATGGTTCATAAAAATAGTGAACGAATGGTTGGGATATTTTCAGCTTTGGTATATGCACTCACATGTCACAGAAGAGATTGTGAGCATGACACAACTGTGGCTCCATCCAAGGCTCCACCAGTAAATATGGATGAATTGCTGATATAATTAGGGTGAAGTATTGCCGCAGTGTTGGAACTGGCAGACAAGCACGTCTCAGAAGCGTGTGCCCTTAAAAGGCGTGTGAGTTCAAATCTCACCTGCGGCACAATACATTAAAATCGTTTGTGGCTTTATCGCGCTCTATCTCTTAGCTCTATTTTGGAGAATAGTGGAAAATCAACTGTAGTTTTTTGAGAGTTAGATAAGCGGTTTTTGCGATTGCTCGTACGTCACGAAGAGTGTGTATATCTTCAGAATACCCAGCACATTTCTTGGAGAATACCACTCCGATTGTCGCTCCAGCATTGTGCAGTACAATATTGATGAAATAGTATCATAGGAGGTATCGCATAGCCCGGTCCATTGCGAGGGTTTGCTAAACCCTTGAGCTGAAAAGCTCACGTGGGTTCGAATCCCACTACCTCCGCATTTTCAAATACATCCCCACAAGGGGGAAGTATTTGAAAACACGAGATATATGGAGAGAACCCATTGTTTTTTCAATAATGTTCTTTGTCTACATATTACAAAGTGAAAAGGACGGCACGTACTACGTTGGATATTCGTACGATATCAAAAACAGATTGAAAGAACATAATTCTGGAAAAACACACTATACGAAAGGCCACGTGCCGTACAAGATCGTGTACATTGAAAGCTTTGTAACCGAAAAAGAAGCTAAAACACGGGAAACGGGAATCAAAAAGACGAAGAACGTTACATACTTCTTAAAAAAACAAGTGGGTTCCCCCGATAGCCCTGAACTATGCTATCGGGACTAGTCCCGCAAAGCGGGGGAATCCCACTACCTCCGCCACGTAAGAAAATGCAAAGCATTTTCAACGTGGCTGAGACGTTGAAATTTTCATTAGAAAATTTCTTACGTCTCGCCTTCGCTCGCCGAAGCCCGCTCATCCCCATGTTAGATAAAAAATAAAACCGGACTATTTCGCTATTCCCACGAATTAAAACCGGACCCCTGCAAGTGACCCCATTTTGATATTCTCTCGGCTTAAGAGACGACCATCTTGAAAGTATGCGATTGCGAGTGCACCCTCCTTTTTACTCGGTCTCATCCGTATCTCTGTAGGAGCATAGGTATGAGCTCCCTGTATCTGGAACTTGAGGTTGTTTATGGTGATCTTACGGTATCCATCTGTCTGACGATAGAAACGGAGTGAAAATACATCTGCTACTGATTCAAGATGTGGGGGTGGAGTGAGAGGACGAAACAAGGATTTTCCCTCGTGTATGTGTGTGTTTAATCGAATATGGGGCACCTCCTCAGTGATACTGTGTATTCGTGTTTGATTGTACGCACGGATCTCGTCTGCAAGGATCGTATTAGCAACATCAATATTTGTTACTCGTTCATTGACAAACCGTCTCACGAGGTGATCCTGAAGCCATCGATAGGGACGCTCAATTTTACCCTTCGCCTGAGGAGAGGTTGCGTAGATGGCTTTGAATCCGAGCTCCTGAGTAACTGCTTTCCATTGGGTAAGGACATCATCAGTAAATGTATGGAAGCTGTGATGTGGACGGAGTACATCTCGCTCCCGGACATAGCGAAAGATTGAGTGTGAGTCACTGTAGTATGCGAGGGGAATACCATAGCGGGTACACACCGACTCCATGGCACTGATATGTGCCCAGGAGGTTTCGTGGAGAAACAACTTCCCATACAGAAAATCACGAGAACAATCATCTAGAGTGGTGATGAGATACCATTTCTCTTTCGCGTCGGGAGCAAAGAGATGAATTGAGGTATCGTGCTGAAGAAGTTCACCTACACAGGCGCTTGTCACTACTCGTGTATGCTCATTAGGGATGCGCTTCTTACCTACTACATATCCCAGGTCGTGTGCAATCTCTCCCACCGTTGACGCGCTTACCGAGATGTGGTGGGTACGCTGAAGTGTATCCTTGACGAACGCGTAATTGTATCGATCAATAGGAACGTCCTTACGAGCTATGAGCTGTTTCTGTTTTGCAAGTTCAGAGACAATCCTTTTCTTTGTTTGAGAAGACATGACACGGTTTGGTGTATGACGCGGATACACAATGGAAAAATCTTTCTTCCCCTGAGCTCTGTATTTCTTCACCAAAACAAAAAACTGAGACTTTTTGATATTGAGATACCGTTGAGCGTCAATAGCACGTGCACTCCCACCACAATATTTTTCAAGTATAGTGACGACTTGATCTCTGCTTAAGCGACGATGGAGTTGAGGGGTATGAGGACTATGAGCCATATGGGTGATAGAGAAATTGATAGATTCTCTATCATATGACCACTCCGGTTTTATTTCGTAGAAGTTAAGATATCACTCCGTTTTTATTTCGTAGGTAACAAAGCCCGCTCATCCCCATTGACTCTTATCCTACGTTTTAGTAAAGTAGGTACATT
>CAYUHI010000011.1:0-11941 GCA_964444485.1 uncultured Gammaproteobacteria bacterium
CTTATGGCGTATGTCTCTGCGAGAAAGTATTCTGCTCAAAAAACATACGGGTTGAACTAGAGTCTGCCATCCCCATGCTTCCCTTCGACGGTGCTCAGGATAAACTGGCTCAGCAAGACAAAGAACTTAGAATTAGCTATTCGCTTAACTTGAGAGCTTGTTTTGTCCAATAGGTGAGATTTTTTTCTTCTCGCTTTGTAAGCTTTTTCACCATATGTCCCCAATGTAGGGCTACAACATCTCCGACTTTGGGGGAGAAAAACGGACAGGCTTCAGGGGGTAGGACTTCTTTTACCGATTCTAGTTTGTGGCCCTCATTCCTTTGCGTAAGTGTATTGAGTGCAGTATGGATCTGTTTATCAGCTGTTACTGCAACTATTTGCCCCCATCTGATCATACAACTGTTGACAGAATTGATATTGAACGGTACTGAACCGCTTGCCTGACCAACACCCACATGAAGAACCTGGAAAAGATGATTGGGAATAAACTTTTTTGGCTTCTTTTTCTTGAGTGAATCGACAAGCCAGGGTGGCACTCCCTGTTTTTTGAATTCTTTCAAGAGAATCTCATATCCATGTTTGGGAATATCGTCGAGTAACTCGTTGCCCATCCAGTATGCTTCAACGACTTTGTGGTCGAATGGTTGGAGGTTTGTGAGGGTTGCAATAGTTTTAAGATAAGGGTAAAGCACAATAAAGTGCTTGAGTTCTTGAGGAACAGTGTCACATTTGCCTTCTGTGATGCATTGGGTGAATGCATCACCTGCAGAGTCTCTGCCGCAATATCCTCTGTGATTAGGCGAGTAAGAAAAAAGTGATGCGAGTTTAAGAGCTTTGGATTGCATAAGGTACAATGAATGATGTTCTCCAACACATGTTTCTAGGTTTCTGTCATCCCGATGCTTGCCCCCACCTGCCTCGCATATACAAGAGCATTTCGGGCACGGCGCCTTTGGAGGGTAAATCGGGATCTCGTTTGCTTTCTGAACCGGACATATTCCACCGTATCAACGGATCATCATCTTTAAACTAGATCCCGAATCGAGTTCGGGATGACACGGATGGATCATTGCAATTATAATGCCTTATGAAACGAACCGTATTTGTATTCGGTAATGAGGATGTGCCTGAGGATGCCGTTCCTCTACTCCTTTGTGATAGGTTGTCTGTAGATTTCCCCATGCTTAAGTTCGTTAAGGTTGGGCCAAATGCAGACTTACCTTTCGCGGGTCAAGAGAGCGTTATTATCTTTGATACAATTCAAGGTATACCTACTGTTCAGATATTCCATGAACAAGATCTCAAACACCTCGTTCTCTCACCCCGCACATCAGTACACGACTTTGATCTTGGATTCCAGCTTAAGTATCTTATGAAGATAGGACGACTTGAGCATATTACTCTCATCGGGCTCCCAATAGGGGTTCATATCCCTTATGATTCAATCCATGAGACTTTCAAGAAGTTAGTTGCACAAGACATACAAGGATCATAAGCTCTGATGATTTTTTCTGCGTCGAACTGAAGTTCTTCTTTGGACTTTCCGAGGTTTTCATTGAAATACTTCTTAAGATCGTTTTCAATGTTTATCTGGTTTTGCGCAGTAGGCACGATAACGTCATAGTCGATGATGTGGCCCTGCGCATCCACATTTGCCATATGATAAAGGATTCCGCGAGGCGCCTCGATGACGCCGACTCCCACACCTGCCTGAACGGGCTTGCTTACGGGTTTTTCATCCTGAATGTGAAGTGAATCAAGGATACTTATGGCTTCGTCTATGCAGTGGAGTATCTCTATAGCTTGCGCTAAGTTGTTGTGATAAATGTTATTGGATGGAAACACAGAGAGATACTCACTGATGCTCGCACGGGTTTCCGGTCGTAATAAATCTATATTGAGGTTAAGCCTCGAAAGCGCGCCTGCAAAATAGTCATCGTGCGTGTCAGAAAAAACATACCCTTCAGATTGAGAGTATGGGATGACTACCGACCTGAGGAAGTTATGAAATTCAGATTCTGGCACCCTCCTCCCGGTGCTATTTATTATCTCGCCCTCGAGAAAGTTCAATCCTTCTCCATTTCTTAATGCCATATAGTCAGCATTCCGGACGAGTGTTTCTTTCCATTCATAAAAAGTCTTGATGCCACGGAGAACCTGAGGGCGGACAGCTTTCAGTCGTGCAACGAGAGAGGGAAATTTCGATGCGTCAGGGAGTTTATGAAATCCCCCAACCGCCGGATATGGTGCGTGGATCGCAGCACCAATTATGACATCTGTTATCTCACTCCCCAAGCTTTTAATGTCGAATGAGTCGTGGAGTAGGATATGGCCGAGGTTATCGTGATCTTCGGGAATGTCAAGTATAGAATCTATGCCCAATATGTCTGGAAGAACAAAAAAGTATAGATGGAGCGCATGATCACGAATCATAAGCCCATCATATGCCAGCCGCCTGAGAGTTTTCGTCTGCAAAGAAAGTTCTATCCCTTGAGACTTTTCGACAGCTTCAAGTGAGGCGAATAGGTGTGCTACAGAACAAGTACCACAAATACGCGAAAGGAAGGTAGGTACTGCAGCAAATGGTTTGCCTTTGACTGCCTCCGTATAGAAGCGACGATAATCTTTGATAATAAACTTGAGGTCTTTCACGGCACCGTCCTCTATTTTTACTTCAAGACCGGCAGTACCTTCTATTTTTGTAATATTTTCGATGGTGATGTCTCCTGAGTGCATAAGATAAGTTGAAATTACAAATTCGCCAGCTGGCGAACAAATGACAAATAAAAACTCTTAGCCATAGGTTGGGAACTATTCTTTCTTTATTCCAAATAATTCCAAATATTTATTCATGGTTTTGATAAACATGAGGGTGACCATGGGGCAGCCGTTAACTTTATCGTCTACTTTGATAACATCCTCAAGTTTTGTAACCTCTTTGCTGTAGTCAAAGTTGGAGAGATACCACCGAATCCTATCGGATATCTCTTTGTCTACAAATTTATTACGAGACGAGGAGGGCATCCCTGTGCAAGCACATGAACCGATGGCCACCACATACTTTGCATTTGCGCGGATCTTCTTCACCTCTTTTGCTTGAGACTCAGATGAAATGGCACCTTCGATAAACGCGACATCAAGATCACGTAGTTCATTTTTTGTCTTGAGAACCTTGAGATGGCGGAATTCGATGACCTTGCGCCATGTATCGAAATATTTATTGAGAAGTTCGGTGAATAAGATTGTGCTGTCTTCACAGCAGGTGAAAGAGAACCATCCAACGACCAATTTTCTCTTTGAATTCGAGACTTGCTGTCCGAGTGCAGACACAATAGCTTGATTGAGCGGTGTAAAGGCTGGTGGGTTGTTCATCTGCTACACTATAACAAGTAGGAGGTTTTGAAGCAAGACGCAAGAATATTAAAACTGAAATATATAAAATCAAAATAACAAAGCAAACATATAAATGTCATTGTCTGATGTATTTGATTTTTGATATTTAATTTTTGATTTATTTATCATGTGTATCGCCGCCCCGGGTAAAATTGTCCGAACACACAACAAGCAAGCAGATGTAGACTATGGTGATGGTGTGGTGCGTACCGTGCTTATTGCACATCACAAAGTACGCCCAGGTGATCATGTGCTTGTACAAATGGGCATTATTGTAAAAATCCTTTCAAACGAAGAATCCTCATCAATTCAGAAAGCATGGAGTGAACGTACTATACTATCTTCATGATAGGTATACAGTGGGTAGTCGAAAAGTTAGTCGCACTGCTTGTAGCATCGCTGTTGTATGCTTTGGTGACAACGAGTGCTCCAGTCAAAATGACACGTACTTTCGTTTCCGTTACACCCACATTATCGCCGATACCTTCTTCCTCTGTGACATCGACATTATTTCCGACGACTCCACTCACAACGAGTATCACAGATCCTGACGCTGATAAACCGTGGGGACAAGCATGGCGCATGGATGATGGATCCTATACATTCAAGATACAAGAAGATCCCATAATGTCTACCCCAAGAGAGCTTGCTGACGCGATAAATCGATACCGTGAGACCAAAGGAGTAGGGAGGCTTGAATGGAGTGATACTCTGAGTGCATATGCGCAAAACAGGTCAGAGTATATGGCGCAAAGTGGCACTGATCACCACGCAGGGTTTAACAACTTCGTGAAGAACGAAGACGGTTATGCAAAACTTGGCTTTAATTGCCTGGGCGAGAATATGTCTGAGGGATTTCGCCTGAGCGGCACTCATCTTGTAGAGTGGATGTATGCCCAGTCCCCGGGCCACGATGCCAATCAGCTCAATCCGATATATTCACGACTGGGAGTGGGAATAAGCGGGACAACCTCTGTACTAATATTTGGAGGATGCTACTAACGCATTATACGAATCACGAGACATGAAACACAAAACACGATAGTTAAGTAGAATTCTTGCGTTACACGTTACATGCTTGTGAGATTGCCACGCTTCATTCCATTTCGCTCGCAATGACGAGTGGTTGTTTTCTCTCGACTCACTACTGTTTACAGTTACTGTTTATTGTTACTCGTATAGATGTGGTTCCTGTTTGCGCTTCAGGTAATACACGATAAGAAGCCCAGCTCCGACGATAAGAAGGAGCAGTATGGCTACGTACATAAGCAGCGCCGGTGAAACCTGCTGATTCAGCGTATCACTCAGCTCCATTGCTCTTGTCGGTGCAACTGGGTCACGAGGCGTCCCTGAACCTGGCCTCACATCTGCTCCCGGATTTTGACCCTGAGCACGTGTTGGCTCGGGATGTTGAGTCAGATATACCTCGGCTGGTTTACTGTACTTAGGCTGCATTACGTCGATATTCATTTTCTCCACATAGTCTTTGTTTTGGGTATAGAACTTCTTTGAATCTATCGTTACGACATTTGTTGAACCTTCAGGCGTATACCAGATAAGATAATCATTGCGGGGAAGGTTCTCTGATGTCACGCTATAATACCCCTCGCTGTCAGTCTTTGTCACATACACCGGCACACCTAGATTTTGATCAAAGATAGTAACATCTGCATTTTTTAGCACATTCCCTGCGTTGTCATAGGCATACCCCTCAAGGTAGTTAAGTCTTGGCGGTATGATGAGTTGGTCGGGAAGAGACTGGGCTTCCACCTTGCGAGTGAACTGACTCACGATCGAATGAATCCATTGTTGAAGCATACCTTGTGGCGGTGGAGTTGGGGTTATCGGTACCAATGATACTGCTGAAGCGGTGATACTTATCACGTCGTCAGGTCCAAGATTGGCGCGAATCTCCGCTCTGTATCTCCCGTCTTTATCTGCAAGAGCGTTACCCACTTCGCTTCCATCTGACACTTTCCTCAGCACTGCCCTCCCAAACGGTTTGTTGATCCGCCCATTTATTTCTGTGACACGATTATTATGTACTGTTCGTGTATACATAAGAGGGCGCGCTGGCATGGGAGTTACACCGGTCATAGCAACGTCTCTTCTTTCGATAGTGGTCGTCTCATGTATCTCAGGTAGTAATACATTCACAGAATCGTTGGTTACCTGGTACACCTGTTCGTATAAAGGTTCCGGAGACCCATTGGTTTGCACTATCACTGGGCTGGAGATTTGTGTTGCTTCTGGGTCCATGACGCTCGTACTTAGGGGCACACCACCAAGTGTGTTTGGCACACTTACTCCATCAGCTACTACAAGTAATTTATATATGCCTGGAGGTACGGCGAAGCTGAAATACCCTAATGCTCCCGATGGTTGAGGATTACGAAGTGAGTATCCAAGTATATCTGGCATACTCGTTGAAACGAGTTGGTATTCAGTGCCAATTGCCGGAGATGGGAGAGGCATATTACGATAAAGTGCAACCGTGGCATCTTCTACCGGTTCCATATTTGGTGAATAGAATACCCTCCCCAGTGGATCGTAGTTCACAGAAGTTTCACATGCTTCTCCCCCGACTGTAAAACCAAGCTGTCCCACCTTGTTTGAAGGATCACTACCTGATGTGCCGCTTATGGGCATTGAGTACGCAAGAGCACGGAATGTCCGTCTGATACTTACATTACTACTACTTCCCCACTCCCATGCTGAACCATTCTGACCAGTGAAAGGAAAGGTGGTAATACCAACAAGAGCATTGCTCTGTTGAGCAACCCTCTCATAAATACCGTAAAAACCATAGTTGTGTGAGGTGAGGAAGGCATCACCTTTCTCCCAATTGGTATCGTTAGGATTGTTGGGATCTCCAACATAAAAAGTGCCACCGGGATCATAGGCTGCTGCACAGGCTGACTGGCCCTGAGATTCATTAACGTATGATGCTAAACACATTTTTTTGAGGGTATTCTGTACGAGAGCTTTCCCTCCGGTGTTCCAGAACAGCCATGGTGCACCATCCACTTTGTAGTTCGCAATCTTGAATACACCCTGTGTGTATCGCAGAGGAAAAGGGACACAAAAGTTCCCCGCGACATTTGGAACCTCGAAACATTCTTCTATAAATAGCTGGTCTGATGTGAGAGATTGGTTTAATTCAAGAAACGCTCTGTGCACCCGAACCAACGGTTCTTCGTTCTCCCTTGAACATTCGTTAAAATGTTGTGCGTCACAGTTAGTTGCCTTTAGACAAACCGACTCAACATTTTTCAATATAGGAAGACTTTGGGCAGAAACCACACCAACATAACCTAGGTAGAGCATTGACACCGCGAAAACTATCAGGTAATTAAGTTTCGACATAATAGATACAAATAGCAACTAATAAATCAATCTATCTTTTGTGCGATCATTATGCATGAAATGTATTAGACTTGTCAACTGCTGCGAATACTGTTACATTTTAGTCTGATATTGTATGAGAAATAATCGTTTTGTATTGGTTGCCGCTATCGCGGTTTTGTTTTGTGTGACATACATCTTCCCTCCTGTGGCACGCGCACTCGACTATTATGACTATGTCCGGCTTAACATAACTCCAATACCTTGCAGCGGCTCCGACACTACCACGTGCCCCAATATATACCCTCCAAATGTTAACCCCAACCCCACGTTTGGTGATTTCTATGACAGTGAATATAACGAGTTCAAGTCGTTATTGTTGTCTCCCAATGGGTCAGAAAATGAAATATGTGCATCAAGATATGCTCCTATACCGACACCAGACCCTTCATATCCGAACTCTCAGTCGTTCACCTTAGATCCTAAGTTACGTCATTTTTGGGCAGAAGATCAGGAGATCACAGCTCTTGGGAAAGCAGTAGACCGCTCGCGTCAGTTTATCTACTGGACACTTATGCGCCCTGCAGTAGATCAGTCCCTGTCTCTCAAACAGATCTGGGCTATGAATCGTAACATTGCCTTCAGTTTTATGATACTCGTGAGTGCAGTGCTTGGTCTTGCAATAGCGATATCTATGAGATTGCGGAGTGGATACAAATTCTCTGTTCAGAGTGCTCTCGTAAAGATTGGGCTCTCTATCTTGTACATCGCCTTATCGGCGACTATTGTGTACACCCTTGTTGCTCTTTCTGACATTATCATGCGATTCTTCATAGAGAGTCTTGGCGGGAATAGGGTGTTCAACACGTATTTTGGTGCGACAAGTAGTGAGGCAAATTATGTGGGCTTCTTTGGCTGTAGAGACCTAAACATCAGAGTTCAGGAAGCAGCTCAAACCGAAATTTTTGTGTTGAAAATAAGTATTATCACCAACTACATGATGGGAATCATGTTTATTCTGCGTAAGATAATTCTCTGGTTTTTGCTTTTGGTGTCACCATTTCTACCCCTCCTCCTCTCTTTCCCTCTTATCAGAAATACTGGACGCATTTGGATTGGTGTATTTTTCCAATGGCTATTTTATGGACCACTCTTTGCACTCTTCTTCGGTGCGACTGCCAAACTATTTGCAGACGGGATACCGTTTGTGTTTGATTTCTCTCGTATCGAGAAGGCAGTCGGCTACATCTTCCCTACAGCGATTATTATCACCTATGGTGGTCCAGCACAACGACTGAATGGTCTCAATAACGGTAACTATATAGACACCTTCGCCGAATATGTTATTTCTCTCGTGCTTTGGTGGGCTGCGACCTGGTTCCCCTGGTGGCTCCTGCGCATATTCCGCGATGACTGCTGTGATGCTATCTATGCGATTAAAAATGCAGTCTATGGATATTTTGATAAGCCAGCCAAACCGTCACCCTCAGCACCTCCTTCCCCTCGTCCACCCAAGTTCGATGTTCCTCCTCCTGCCCCCTTACAAACAATGCCTGAGACAAAACCACGTGACAACCGGACTCAGATCACCATACGACTTGACGATGTGAATATGGTAAGGCAAGCAAGAACCAGTGATATTGTGGCGACTCTTAACTTACAAGCCACCACACTTAAGGATGTTGCAAAACTTGAGACCAATACAACAGTCATGAAAACTGCTAAACAAAACTTCGCAATGCTTTCTAACCCGCTTACAGCCCAAACAGCGTCGGAACGACAAAAGTTCCTGAACCTGCGCACTGAGCTATTCACGAGAGCATCGACGAAGAACGATACTTTCGCGCAGTATATCCTGAGTACGACTGCACGATCTTCTCAGTCGTATATAAATAGACGTAACGAGATAGCAAAGTCCATGGAAACAGTCATAAATACTATCAATAAACAAAAGACTATTAATCTTGTCCAATCAGTCACGCAGTCTACCTATGCTCCTGTGAGTACAACCACCAATGTAACCTCGTCGGAAGTCAACTCACTCATGAATAACCAGAGTGCGGTTGAATCAATCGCAACCAAAGTCAAGTCCGACATCGACACAACAAAGAGAATCCTACAGTCATATGCACAGGTCGCAGATCGACCCTTTGTGCAGATAGTGGAACAAGTCACCACTACCACTCAGATTGCTCAGGATAAAGTGAAAGAGGTCCTCAGAGAGGCTATTAGTTCGATAAGCGCTGAGAAAATTATCCAAGTTACGAATAAAGTGGTGCATAACATTGTAGAAAATCAGAGTGCACTGCAAACAATCGCTACCAATGCAGGAAGTACGCTCGCGGCGACAAAACAAGTGCTCGTCACCTATCTACAACATCTGGGCACTTCTTTCACTGAAGTGATTGAACGAATATCTGAAAGCACTCAAGTACCTCGAGAGAAGGTACGTGAGATATTGCGCGAGACGTACGGAATGGTGATGAGAGCACAGAATGTTCAACGTGCTGCCCGTGTTGTTATGGCGAACAAAGCACATATGGGCGAGATGCTTGTCCAGATAGATAAGTTTGTTTCCCAAGCTGGTTCCACTATACCGCAAGCTGCCCAAGCAACCGGCACTCAGTTGGTCGTCGCCACTCAGGAACGTGTTTCTACCCTGCGACGATTATTTGAGGATGAAACAATCGCAAAATATACAAAAGAAATTCTCAGACGCTCTTCTTCGGATGAACAGCTTGTCACTATAGTTCAAAACGAAACAGGTCTGAGTAAGAAACAGGTAGAAGAGACGATACAGGGGCTTACTCAGGCTCCCAATATCATTGACGAATCAATGCTTACAAAACTCCAGAAGGACTCAGGTGTTTCGACGGATAAGGTGCTTGAGGTGGTGCGACAAGCCGTTAAACACTCTCAACTTGCAAAGACAGTCATCGCACCTGTTGATGAAGACACTACAGAGGCGACTCAAATGCTTCAACAACAGCTTCAGACTGCCCTCGATCCTCAGTCTCAGATCGATCAGACGATACCTCTCCCTGAGGAAGAGCAGTCACTTGAAGAATATGAGGAGATTCGTCAGTTGTGGGTTGAACAGTATCGTACTGGTGAAGTGCCGCAATCGGATGATGTACATTCGAGGATGGATTGGGTTCAACAAGATGTGGAAGTTATCACTGATGTGTTGACGAAAATCATGTCTGCGGATGAACAACAAAGACAACAGGCTTTGGATGAGGTTGGATTCATTCTTCCTGTCTTCCTCCTGAATAATCTTTCTGGGCTGCAACTTCTTACCTATCTCAAAGCCAAGGTGTCCGCAGCCAAGGAAGTGCGTATGGAGCTTGAACGCAAGCAAGATGATACATCTGAAGATCTTGAAGAGGTTAGCCGTCAGAACTCACCCTCTGAGGAAAACACTAAACACCTTGAGGTTGACGAGGCAGGAGAATCAAGAACCGCTGAGGAGAATACAGGAGAGGATAAACTCAAATGACCAAAACTCAATATCAAATCAAATTCAAAGCTCAAAATCCAAAAAGAAGAAGTATTTACTACATAGACATGAAAGAAGATCTCACTGTGCGATTTTGTTGTACATCTGCACAATGCGATCTGGGGAAGCTTTGGATTTGAGAGCCCCGACTACACGGCCAGTAAACGCACGCGGGTTGGTGGTGTAGGAGTCTTTATTCTCATCGATAAATTTTTGTACCATAGAAGAAAGTTCGTCGTCTGATATCTCGATGGGGAGATATGATTGTATTGTCTTGATCTGCTGCATATTTTCATCATACAAATCCTGTCTCCCACCCGTCTTAAACTGGTCTGCATCCTCCATAAGTTCTTTCACTTGTTTTCTGATAATAGCGATCGCCTCTTCATCTGTAATGTCTCTCTTTAGTTCTATCTCCTTATATTTAAGTTGTGATACAATGAGTCTGAGGGTGTTGAGCTTTACTTTATCACCTGATTTTAGCGCGTTTGTCGTGTCAGTTTGAATTGTACGTATGAGTGACATAGGAGGCCATTTTACCACAGATTCTAAAACAAGTATGCCCGCACAAAGGAGACCTGATGTGTTTGACATGGTCGCACAGTTTCGCCATGAGGTACTGAACCATAAACCATCCATTCATGCTATGGAGCAAGAGATTAGGATGAATGCATTGAAGATCAGGCCATACGCCGGGGATGTGTTTCAACTTAATATGGCAAATAAACATTTTATCGATATATTGTGGAGTATCTTAAAGCTCGAAGAATATTCTGGTCGTGCAGAAAAAGAACTCCCAAAAAAAGATGTTCATACTTTCCACCAGATTATGCGTCAATATCGTGATAAATTGCAGGATCAGATTAATCGGATTGATATGCGCCTCCCCCATATTAAGTCTCAGGGTATCAATAATTCAGTTACCATAGAGATATTTCGTGAACCAGGCGCAGATATTGCAAAGAAAAAGAAAGTGCATTGAGATTCCTCTCCTATGCGTTACAAAAAAGGGAATACATGGAAAACCCCTGCGGTGATAGTAGTTTTGTTTATCTTTGTTTCCTTGGGTTTGTCAACTCTTCGTACTCCTGACAGAACTCCTCTCCCTCCAAGAGCGTCATCACCGGTGTTTAGAGAAATCTTCTACGCTCGTAGGCGTCCCTCTCCACAAGTCGATCGAAAAATGGTGTCTGCTCCTCGCGCGAGTCCTTCTACACAGGTTGAGGGGGTGTCTGAGGGGTGGACGCCTGTGATCCCAGAAGGCGCGAATGCACAGTTTGAAGTCTCTTCATTTGTATATGAAAAAGACGGATCAGGATCACAGATGATAGAGGGTGATACCCCGGGTGTAGGTATCACTCGTCGTATTGAAGGTCTTGACCCAAGCAAAATGTATCAGGTCCAGGCAAGGATCTACATCGAGCGTGGTTCTGCTGAGATCATATCAGATAACAAGAGATCAGTTTATACAAAAAATAAACAATGGATGTGGGTCAGATCCTCGGCATTTATTGGCACTGATCCAATCCATATCTCAATACTAATATTTGAACCTTCTTCTGTCATTTATATCGACACATTTGAGATTAGCAATCGTTTAATACAAGAACAAGAAAAGAACATATCTAGCAAGATAGTGGAGACTGGGGGTCAACGAACTCTCAATAACGATTGTGTTGGGTGCACTGGCCTCGAATCCGGA
>CAYUHI010000011.1:12041-15264 GCA_964444485.1 uncultured Gammaproteobacteria bacterium
CACGCCTTAGGTCTTAACCATTCCTTTCCTCCATCAATAATGGGCTCTATCTCAGGTAATCCGCTGGATACCTATGACCTATTTGACACCGAGTACTTTCCGGAAAGGAGAACATCTTGTGAATCATCGTTAAATTTAAACCATTCGGGATGTAGTCAGTATGTGCCATATGGATCAAATCCCTTTGGCATAATTCCCACAGTTAATCTCCAGTTTCTTTGTAAGAATGGCGCTTCTGTTTCGCCGTCAAATATGCCTCTAATGTTGCGTTTTGCTACAAGTCACCGAAACAATTCAGATATGTTTGAGATGACTCAATCTGACTCTCAGGGAGTTGCATCAATAAGCGGTCACACTTATCTTATTAATGGTGCTCAATATGGAATGTCGTTCCGTGTGGGATCGAGTATGCAGTGGAGCTACCCACCCGCAGACTACTATCTGTTTGTCAAAAATGGAGGTGATAGTTTCCTTATGTGCAATAACTATGGATATTGGTGTGGTACAGTCTTCAATAATGGTTCTACGATCACTCAAGATGTTCGGGTTCTTCCAGACAGCTATTGCGACAACGGAACCGTCACCCCCACTGGTGGTCCGATGCCGACTCCACGACTCGTTGGAGGATTCCTCGCGCCCGACCAACATCAGGTGTGGATCGACAACTACAGCAGTATTTATCCCGCAGGTTCCGTGAAATATCTTGTAAATCCTCCTGCGTGGCAACACCCAGACTGTAATTCCTCGTCTTGGCCGACCGATGGAACGCTAGAGATAGACTGTGGGTCAACAGTTCGAGCACGATCATTTAGTGCATCGTGTGCTACCAGTGAGACAAGTACATACATAGCGACTGCAGGATGCAATATCACACCGTCTCCTATCCCTCCAACTCCTACTCCGGCACGCCCCGATCTTGTAACACGTCTCTTAAACATTCCTTACTCAGCATCTCCAGGCCAGGTGCTTGCCGGCACGGTGACAGTCTCCAACTGGGGTGCAAGCTCTGGCACATCCGGTATCACAGCCATACGATACACCACCTCTGGACAGCCTCCTCAACCAGTCACTTGTACTAATGCTGCCACACAGCTGACCATCGGGTCAATCAATGCAAACCAGACGAAAGAAGAGAGTTTCACTTTCACAGCCCCGACCACCCCTGGTTCTTATTACGTAGGTGCCGTCATAGATTGTAGTAATGTCATCAGTGAATCCAATGAGGTGAATAACGCACTCGAATATCCTACGTACTTCATCGTGTCAGCAGGTGCGCCTACTCCTACTCGCACCTCCACTCCCACTCACACACCGACTCGAACGCCAACACGAACTCCTACCCGAACACCCACCAGGACCCCTACTCGCACACCAACGAGAACACCAACGCGCACTCCGACACGCACTCCGACACCAACAGTGTTAGCTGTCTCTTGTTTGTATCCCACAGTTCAGCCAAGTATTCCTGTAGGTGGATCTGTTTCATACACCATGACATATCGTCCTCAGACTTATCCTCCGTATGTACAGTATCAAGTACTTGCGGGGGGTTCACAACCGACTCCTACACCCGGACAGTGGACAAATGTTGCATCATCTTTTTGTACTTCCCCCACCCCTGTATCAGGAGGGTCATACAAGAAAACCTGTACATTTATCCCCAACCCTACAAATGCAACTTCAGGCAAACAAGTGGTTGTTGCAACAAATCTTAATAACGGAGCTAACCCCGCAACTATCTGTGCATGGCAAGGTACGTTCTCAGGAGCCACTCCACCCCCTGGGTCTACCTGTACGAACGTATGTGAGAAAGTGGTGAGGGTGAATTGATGTGTTAGAATGACCTCGTATGGACGCATACCCTGTTATTCTCGATGTCGAAACAAAATATACATTTCGTCAATTCACTGATCCTGCGAAACTCGAAATATCTGTAGCCGTTCTCTATGACTACAATGACAGCAAGTACCATGTCTTCACCGAAGATAAGCTAATAGACTTGTTCCCTCACCTTGAACGTGCATCATATGTCATCGGATACAACATTATCGGATTTGACTTTCCAGTATTGCAAGCATATTACCATGGCAACGTCGCAGAGCTTCCAGTGTTTGATATGCTCGAGGATATCCGTCAGACCACAGGAAGAAGGTTTGGTCTCAACGATGTAGCTTCAGCAACGCTAGGAATCAAAAAGAGCGGACATGGCCTACAAGCAACCGAATGGTACAAAACAGGTGAGATAGACAAAATAATTCAATACTGTACCGATGATGTTAAGATTACAAAACAAGTGTTCGAGTACGGCGGCACCTATGGCTGCGTATATATTGGAGTACCCCCCCAACGCACACGCATAAGCACGCTCTGGGACAAATACCGCAATAGCAAACGACAACAAGAGATTCATCACACGTTACCGTTTTGATGCTGTACAGAACTCTACTAGGATCGGGTGTTCACACGCCAATATTCAAATGGGCTCCTTCGATACACCTTTCGAACGCGTTTTATTTGCGCCAAACCCCCATTTTTCCCGTCGCGTTGCGAAGCATGTGTATGTATTGCATTGACCTTCTTGAAAAGAGTTCCTGATATGTTGGTCTGCCTACATACTGTTATTTCTGGTTGTGGTACCAGTATATTTTGGTTCCCTAATTTCCACGAGTTTGGCCAAAATTCCCGTTCTTCAGGTGACATAACCACCTGTGCCAACTCCTTAACCTGATCTCGCATCCTATACACGTACTCCACTGCTCGGGCAACGATCTTATGATCTGGGTGTCCTGAATACCCATCATCGGGACCGAAAGACATGACCCTTCTGTAAACAACTCCCTTCTGTGCTGCGCTGTCTATCACGTGAAGTATGGACCTCACCAGATCGCCAAACATTTCTTCAGAAAGTTCTCCATCAGGAAAGTCGAGTGGAATGAGTTCCCTCATTCCCAGTATGTCCATCGATTGCCGTTCTTCACGCAGTCTTGTTTCCTTCTTGTTCGAGTCACCACCATACCCACCGGATGTCACCATGATCTGATCCACCTCTTCTCCTGTCTCAGTCATACCGACTATTGTTCCTGCACAAGTCCAGGCAACGTCATCAGGGTGTGCAAATATTGCTAGCGTACTCTCAATAGTTTTCATAAGTATGTATATAAGATTCTTTCAACCAACAAAAAAACCTCCCGTTTTGGGGAGGTGTGTTATGTTTTGGACTTAT
>CAYUHI010000011.1:15364-17951 GCA_964444485.1 uncultured Gammaproteobacteria bacterium
TCAACCAACAAAAAAACCTCCCGTTTTGGGGAGGTGTGTTATGTTTTGGACTTATGTTAACAGAGCAGACGAGTCAGACACCTCCCCAAGGTACAGGAGGGACAACAACAGGAGGACAATGTAATGCGTGGTTGTCTCTTATAGTACATATTCAGGGATTGAGTATACCATATCGCTACATTCTTGAGATTTGGAAAGCCGCATAAATTCCAATAACTGCACCAATAGTGCTCCCGACAAGTGAAACAAAAGAGAATATTGATGCACCAAAGAGCGTGGGAATGTACCCCCCGATGACCGATCCTACAAACGCCCCGATCATGACTGCGGTTTTAGTAGACATAAGTATTTTTTGTTAATGCACAAAAGGAATATTATTGTTCGAGCTTAGTCGAGAACTTCATTCTAAACTTCTCGATTCCCCGCCGAGTCGGCGGGTCACTCGAAGAGTAACCAGACAATTTGGTGTACTGATTACCTTTTAGCTTACTACAAAATGAGTTCAATTGACATCAAAGAGCTCTGACAGTACACTAGAGATACTTTTTCGGGGATTGGTGCAAGTCCAAATCGGTGGTGATGGCCTTGATTAGACAGGGTCGAGCCCACGAGTCGAGTGCAGATTGTGAAAGATCTGTGCAAGACATGACTCGGTGAGAATCCGGAGCCGACCGTACAGTCGGGATGAAAGAAAGAGATTTTCCCCGAATGGGGATTTTTTTATGGTTCAATCTAAACTACCTGTGCGAACGATTGGCATTGCCGCAGGTCTTGCCGCAGTTTCTGCAGTCACACAACTCACCCATGTAGGGTATCAATCACCCCAATTTGGGATGTGGATTGATATCGTTGCTGTAAGCTGGCTCATTGCATATTTCCTGTACGGATCGCGGCTTGCGCTCACTGTGTCGCTTCTAGGTGCTCTTGTTATCACACTCTTTGCACCTGATACCTGGCTCGGCGCAAGTATGAAGTGGGTAGCAACCGCTCCACTATGGATAATGCTTGCGGTGTGGACACGTGTATTCCATAAACCTTTTAATCAGTATAAGTCACTGCAGTTCTTAGTCGTTCCTTTCGTGATCGGAGTGGTAGTGCGTTGTCTTGTGGTACTTCCGCTCAATTACTTTTATGCTATCCCCATCTGGACCGGTATGACATCTGCTCAGGCTATGTCTGCGATCCCTTGGTATATCATCGTGATTTTCAATGTGATACAGAGCGTCATCGATGTGGGTATCGCATGGGTCATGGTATACATGTTTAAATTGTATCGATTTGCCTCGGGCAATAATCTTAACTCATGAATACTGCGGGGATTCGTATCGAAAATGTCTCTGTTCAGTTTGGTATAGGCGGATTCGAGTTAGATGAAATCAGTACTACCATACCGAGAGGTTCATTCTGTGGCATTACTGGAGTTAACGGCTCCGGCAAAACTACTTTCACCTATCTGCTGAACGGACTTATTCCTCATCAAGTCGAATCGAGGTACAAAGGCGATGTCTTCATTGACGGAGTCAATACACGAGATAAACCTGTCTCCCATTTTGCTCGAAAAGTGGGGCTTGTATTTCAGAATCCCGATTTTATGATCTTTAATCTCACTGTGAGAGAAGAGATAGCGTTTGGTCTCTCAAATCTTGGGATCACCGATCAAGAGGAGCGTATTCGTCGATCGCTTGCTGCAGTTGGACTCGCAGAGTTTGAAGACCGCGACCCCCATACTCTTTCTCTCGGACAAAAACAGAAATTAGCTATTGCCACTGTTCTCGCAATGAACACTGATTACATCGTGTTGGATGAGCCTTCGACTATGCTCGACTATCGAAGTGCAATCGAACTATATACCTTTTTGACAAAATTAAACACACAAGGCACAACAATCGTCGTTGTCGAGCATGATACTGATTTTCTCCTCACTCATGCGGACAGAATGATTGTTCTTGATAGCGGATCTTGTGTTCTGCAAGGACAATCAGACAAAGTTTTCGAAGAGAAGGAGCATCTTCGAGCTCTGGGGATCAAAATCCCAAGGAGGATTGCTTATGAGTAACCTTCGGGTATGGCTAGGGATATTACTGCTGATCTTCATAAACTTCTTTATCTTAACTTCAAGACACATATGGGTACTTGTTATTCTCTTTATGTGTGTGTATGTTTTTGGATTTATTACCCAATCTAGGCGGAGGGTCTTGCAAAGGCTCACTACATTTACGTTTATTGGCATATCACTGCTTATTTTTCAAATAATATTTAATCAATCGATCTCTATGGGAGATCGTGTGTCAAATGCCCTTCGAGTTGCTTTGCAGATCGCATCAATCAGTCAGATTGTGTTTCTTATGGTGCAGTATATTTCGCCATCGGCCTTCATCTCAGCATTAGGGTTCCTTCCTCGTACTTGGCAACTTTTACTTGTGATGACTTTTGCATATATCCCAATCCTTGTCGATGAGCAGTCGTCCATACAGACAGTACAGATATCTCGTGGACTTGGGATCACGTGGCGGTCCAGGCTTATTGCGCCATTTGCGTTATTTATTCCTCTTATGCATCGTATCTTGCAGCGTTCTGAGACTCTTGG
>CAYUHI010000011.1:18051-21234 GCA_964444485.1 uncultured Gammaproteobacteria bacterium
TGTTTGTAGTTAATAGTGCAGTCGTGTCCCTCGCAAATCTTTTCTTTCCACAAGTGGTAGTACTAGGTACACAGTCACTCTCCCCACTGTGGGCACTTGGCCTAAGTATGGGAGTGCTTGCACTCATAAATACATTTGTGCTGCCTTTGGTGCGAATATTTGAAAACAAACGTAAGAGGATGCTGAACACCAACGAATGGATGCTGCTTTATTTCGTGCTGAACTTCGCAGGTGTATGGCTAATAACACGAGGTGCTAAGGAGCTTGGTTTGGGCATCACCTCGTGGGCAGTCGCGCTTGTGCTCGCAGTTGTGCTCGACTTGGCTCAGGGGGTCATTATGATGGAGCTTGAGAAGATGAAGAAACAGTCCTGAAACCGGGAGATAGTATAATTCCCGTCTATGGATAGCGGCCCGAATCACAACACTAATATAGTTATACATCCCGCTGAGAGTAGTCTGTGGCATGACTACGAGCTCCTAGATAGCGGTAATGGCCGCAAGCTTGAACGGTATGGAGCGTATCGATTCATCCGCCCAGAGTCTCAGGCACTATGGCAACCACGATTCTCTGAGGATGAGTGGGGAAAAGCAGATGGAGTCTTCAACGAAGACTCGCAGAGGGATCAAAGTAAGTGGACACTTCGAGCAGACCTACCGCCCAGGTGGAAGATACAGTATAGAGATCTTTCCTTTTGGGTTGAGCCCACTCCTTTTCGACATTTCGGCATATTCCCCGAACAGGCCGTTCATTGGGATTGGATACAGGATCAGATAGTCCGGGCAAACAGACCAACTAATATCCTGAACCTTTTCGGATACACAGGGGCTGCTTCTCTTGCGGCAGCTTCTGCAGGTGCGAAGGTCACTCATGTTGATGCATCCAAAAAGTCGGTCACGTGGGCAAGAGAAAACCAATCACTCTCCGCTCTGCAGGACAAGCCGATCCGTTGGATAGTCGATGATGCACTAACCTTCGTCCAGAGAGAAATCAGGAGAGGGACCAGGTATCATGGAGTCATTATTGATCCACCGAAGTTTGGTCGGGGACCCAAGGGGGAGGTATGGAAACTTGAAGAAATGCTTCCTCAGCTCCTGGGTGAATGTCGAAAGCTCTTGGATATCGACCCTCTGTTTGTGGTGGTCACCATATACGCGGTGAGACTGTCGTCAGTAAGCCTGCATTGTGCTATGCAGGAGATTTTCGGAGATGTGGTCTCTTCAGGCGAGCTGACTATCGCCGATACAAGCGGTCGCCGCCTCTCCCCAGCGATATACTCAAGGTGGAGTCCGCGAAGGAAATAGTCCCCCATAGTCTCTGGGTGAGTTGGTTGCCACCACTGCAATGATGTTGTTAGCCTTTGTACCCTCAAACTTACTGTGGCAATATTGTTAGACTACTTGTATATTTAGCATCCTTATTATTTCTCTATTTCCTATGGCAAGAACAAGCACTTATCTCAACTTCACGAATAATACGGAAGAGGCGTTCAACTTTTACCGTTCTATATTTGGAGGTGATTTTGTGCGCGGGATTTCGCGCTTTGGTGACATCCCCCCGCAGGAGGGAGTTCCTCCACTTGCAGATGCTGACAAAAATCTAGTCATGCATATAGAACTTGTAATAACAGGTGGTCATCATCTCATGGGAACAGACGCACCAGTATCAATGGGGTTTACGGTGAATGTAGGAAACAATGTACATATCAATCTTGAACCTGATACTAAAGAAGAAGCAACGAGATTGTTTATGGCGCTTTCAGCAGGCGGTAAAGTAACCATGCCACTGCAAGATATGTTTTGGGGAGCATATTATGGCTCTTGTACCGATAAATTTGGTGTACAGTGGATGGTGAATGTGAACAATTCTCAAAATGTTACATGAGTTTAATATCTGTTGAAACAACCGTTACTCGTGATATCAAAACTGTATGGGACTGCTGGACATTGCCTGAACACATCGTGAAGTGGAATCAGGCAAGCGCCGATTGGCATTGTCCGAAAGCGGTAAATGATCTGAGGGTCGGCGGAACATTTGTATTCACGATGGCATCGAAAGACGGATTGCATTCATTCGATTTCACAGGGACATACACGGTCATCAAAGAACACAACATCATTGAGTACACAATTATTGATGGACGGAAAGTAACGATAACTTTTACTCAAGATGCAAATAATCATACCCGAGTGGTAGAATCTTTCGAAACGGAGTCTGTACATAGTGAAGATCAACAAAGACAAGGCTGGCAAGCGATACTCGAAAGTTTTAGAGGTTATTGTGAGACTTTGGCCCCTTGAGTCAGCGAACTGCCTATGCAAGTACACCACTGAAGAGCAGGAGGAGAGTGAGGGCGGTGATGCCTCCAAATATGCCTACTGTCTGCAGGAAAAGGTCGACTGCCTCTTTCTTCTTACCATCAAAATACAGCTGTATGGGCTGATAGCAAAACAAATACCCCATGACTGCGGCAGAAAGCGTGAAAAGTGACAGACCAACTACAGGGGCCAAGAAGGAACTTTGATGAGACATTGCCTTTGAACCATAAAACATGACAGACGCGATGAGTACGATGTACGCTGTAGCAGCAATGGCATTCACAAATGGATTTCTTGTCATGAGTATTATTTGTGTAAATGATAAATTATTATCCTTACCTCAATAGTCTATTTGATTATCTTTACGCAATAGAACGAGTTTGCTAATAATATTATGAAATTCATCACGAACCAGCTTACAAGAAGCGCGACTGGTAAGTGAAACAGGAGAAATGCCGGAAGCGTGAAGAACACGAACTGCATCCCTATGGTGAGGTCTGCAAACATTACTATTCTTTGATTGGGACTTTTTGGTAACATGTCGCGTATGTAGTAGTACACTAATGCCAGAGAAAAACCACACACAAGAGTAATAACTGTTGATGTAATGAAGAAAGAAGATGGAGGTGGTCCTGGGGTTGGCATCATTAACTTACTCCAGACACCAAGGTATTGCGGCATCATGTAGTACTGGAGCATCAGTATTGACTCAAGTTGATGCATCATCATCGCGGTGATGGTATATAGCACACCAACTATCATCACCTTTCGCCAGTCAATTTTTGAGACCCATTTGATGGTGTGTATGAGCATATACCAATAAGTATACACCCACTACACAAGATGAAACACTGTTCTCTATATG
>CAYUHI010000012.1:0-19357 GCA_964444485.1 uncultured Gammaproteobacteria bacterium
CAATTTTATGTTGCGGGATTTTTGTTGGTTTTTGTGTTACTCATTGTGCTCGTGGTCCGTCCTACCGTGAATGGATATGTAGAACGAAAAACAGAACTACAGGAAACAAAAATACTTTCTGCACAATATCAGAAAGTGATCGCAAGCATCAATACGCTGCAGAGTTTACTCGAATCCAATAGGTCTGACTTCGCGTTGCTCAACCAGGCGATACCTGACAGTATCCAAATGTATCAACTAACCCAAGATGTCCAAAAGTCGTTCTTACGGTATACGCCCACCCGTACTTATAATTTCCCCGGTTATGTCGTAACACCGTCGGAATCATCTGCAGCGCTCAAGAGTAAGTCGGAGCTCAAACCATACAAGATCTTAGTCAACATCTCAAGCGATTACCCGACTTTACGCAATGTTCTGAGTCAAATCATGAACCAACGAAGAGTAAAAGGTGTGCGCTCGATGATCGTTGCTAAACCTAAGGGTGCCTCAGACAGTGCAACACTCGATATGAAATTGGAAGTTGAGGCATACTACCTATGAGAAAAACTGTATCGAATAATTTTTTCGACAAACGAGACGTTGTCTTGCTCGCTGTCTGTCTCTTTGCAGTAGTACTCGTTCTTACTGTCTATGATGTTTACCAAAAAAGTAAAGTAGATTCTGAAAAGGTCACGCTCGAGGCTCCTCCGGTAGTCAAACTAGACGTAGATCTCAGCGTGTTTAAGAAATTAAAAGAAATGACAGAGTAAGATTCTACCTCAGCTCACATCTACGTTTTTGGTGAGAATTATGTTAGTATGTAAGGATTAGAACCCCAACACGTATCGGGTATGTATTCTGATCTATTTCTTAAACCTCAAACACCACGTTCGATTCCCAAGGTATTTGTCATTGGAGTTATCGCACTCTTTGGCCTTATAGCGAGCCAGGTGTTTGTGTGGTATGGAAGTGTGCCCTCAAGGGCGTCTGATGTAAGACTTGCTCGTCATACACCCGTGAACGTCGGTGACACTGAGGCAGCGATATTTTTTGAGACAAATGAACCTGTGGGAGCGTACGTGTTATTTGGCGAAAGTTCAACTGCACTTACTCGAACCGCATATAAGACAGATGAAACACCAAATAATACAAAGCCCGCAAAACTTCACTTTATTACCCTCTCAGGTCTGCGAGCTGATACTACATACTTCTACAGACTGATTAGTGATGGGAAGATTTTAACTGAGAGTGGAGAAGATAGCTTTACGTTGACGACCCAAAGCCAAAGAAACCTTACACTTTCGGGTCGTAGACCGATATATGGAAAGGTGGTCACGCCGGAAGGCAATGGGCTTGCACAGGCGTACATTCTTGTGGAGCTTCCTGGGAGAGCAGAGACGACATTTTTTCTCGCGCAAAGCAAGGAATCGGGGGAATGGCTCATGCCTCTTCCCTCTAATCTGCAAACCACTGACCCCATATATCTTGAGGTGATGCATGAGGACTATCCATCATCTCATGTGAAAACAGTGTTCGAAAAAGCAGCACCTCTACCTCAGAGCATCGTGATTGGAACCGATTATTCGTTCAATCCGCTGTCGGAAAATGTATTACCTGCATCGACTCGAAGAACAGACGAATCTGCTTATGCTATATCATTATTGTATCCAGCGAAAGATGCAGTGATCCCCAACACGAGACCCCTCTTTAAGGGATACGGTATCCCAAGGACCTCGGTGACAGTGAAAGTCAACTCAAAACCTCCATTTGAGGCAACGAGCATCATAAACAGCCAGGGTGTGTGGGTGGTAGAAGCTGCCCGACCGTTCACGCCTGGAGGCTACACTGTCGCAGTAACGGTTAGCGATAATCTGGGTCAAACCCGTACAATTACCCGATTTTTCACCATTGCAAAAAATGGTGAGCAAGTACTGGGTGAAGCAAGCGTTGCGACACCCTCAGGGACACTCAGTCCCACTCTTCCACTCACGCCGTCTCAAGGGCCAACTCAACCGGTGGTCGTCACTGCTACACCAGCACCCACTGGTGTCATATATATCACCGCAACACCCTTCCCTGGCGTGACAATCACAGTTACTCCCCCTGAGCTTGAAAAATCAGGAGGGGAGATTCCGCTTGCTTGGCTCATATTTGGGAGCTTATTTATATCTGCAGGGGTTTTTCTTATTCGTTTTTATCCTGATTCGGTGGAGCGTTAAGCTTCATGTTCACCACAGATTGGAGTTGCTCATAATCACCGTCTTTTGGAACCAATACATATCTACCATCATATTCAACAGGTGGAGGCACCTCAAATATTTTCTCAGGGAGAGTTTGGGTTTTGAGCTTCGCGACGCGTATTTTCATAAGGAGTGATCGGGCAATTGCCAAACTCTCCTTGTTTGTAACGTCACGAGTAATATGACTGTTAAGGAACGATGCGACAGTCATCAGCGTGTCGAAGTCGCGTTTGGACAACAGCTCTCCTATCCGGGTGCGGATGGCAGTAAGCACAATTTGCTGTCTTTGGTTGCGGGAAAAATCACTTCCTTCCTCGCCTTCTGCATGTCGTGACCGAACGAACTTAAGTGCTATTTTTCCATTCAGTTTTTGGTCTCCAGTGCGAAAGACCAGTGTTTCATATCTACATCCATAGTCAGGGTCATACGGCTCACACTCAGCATCTGCAAAGCCATCTTTGGGATATCTATTGTCAATAAAACCTTTTTCTACATGGACAGTAACTCCTCCTATGAGGTCAATCAGTTTTTCAAAATCAGCGAAGTTAATAACCATAACATAATCGATCTGTGTCTTAAGTAGCTCTGAGAACTTCGTTTTCACATACTGTTTGGGATCCTTCTCCTTCTGTTGCAGTGCGTAAGTATAGATAGCGTTTACTTTATCTTTTACATCAGGGCTCCATAGATCACGCGGGATACCGAGTGTGTGTACCGATGCTTCTTGCGGGGTATATCGAACAAGCGTGATACTGTCAGTAAGGTCTGGGCCCTCATGGTCACCTCCTCCAATACCAAGAAGTAAGAATGTTACTGCACCATCGGCAAGTGTTTCGGAAGGAATAGGTGCAAATATGTCAGTGACACTAACCTGAAACAGTCGGGTAAAAGCACGTATTTGCACAAATACCACCGCAAACAAAATGGCTGTAAGAACAACCAAATAGATAAGTACAATCCGAACCTTAGACATCAACATAAGGGGAGCATGTATTGACAAGAGACGCGAAATCAACCACATCAAGACTCATAGTCCCTACCAGGAACCCATCGCACACTCGGGGATTGAGATATTCAGTGCAGTTTTGTGCACTTACACTGCCTCCATACACAAAGGACTGAGGTGGTGAAGCAAGCGATTTTCTGAATTTCATTACTTCATCTGCAGATGCATTTTCACCACTTCCTATTGCCGCGACCGGTTCATATGCGAGAATAGCCGAGGAGGAGATCTGCTCATTGGGGTGGGAAATACAAAGAACAGGGTCGAGATGGTGATGTAACGCCTCTTCATACTTCATACGAACAACTTCTTGGGTATCTCCACGCTGACGTTCTTCTACATGTCCCACGATCGCGTGTGACGCGATGCCTTCTGCACTCGACGCATTTATAAGACCGGTATGTTTACCTTCTCCGAAGGGTGAAATATCCTGGATCCCAACGGATATTCCCTCGTATTCCATACACAAAGTATGCAGTGAGTACAGAAGTGGAGCAGGGGGAAATATCACAATCCTCAAAGAACCCGATTTTAATAGCTTATTGCTTGGGGCGGACAACTGTTCACGCAACGCATAATACCAAGCGCGTGCGCCCGAGATGTTCTTATGCGATTTCCAATTAGCATATATCGAGAACATACAAAATATAAGAAAGTGATAATATACAATGATCTGCGCAAGACCAGATATAAAACTGTCTCTCTGTTACCATTATACTGCCATGCAAAATACAAGTAAGGACAAATTAAACCTTCAGCAAGAAGAAGCGGTTGAGTACCACGGTGGACCCTCCATCATACTTGCGGGTGCCGGCTCAGGTAAGACGAGAGTTCTCATTCATAAAGTTGCGCATTTGGTGACTCAAATGCATGTGCCCCCGCATGAGATCTTGATGATTACGTTTACGAATAAGGCAGCAGGAGAAATGAAAGAGCGAATACAGCGGAAATTACGGCCATCAAGATCCAATATGAGGGTCGTTACATCAACTCAAACAGCACTCGGATTTGTGGGAACGTTTCATTCATTTTGTGCCAAGATTCTTCGAATTCATGGGGAATATATCGGATTGCGGAAGGACTATGTGATCTACACCGATAATGATCAACATGATCTCATGAAGCAGATACTCAAACGAATAGATGGTGGGCGCATGACTGCATCTTACTTCTTGAATAAGATCTCAGATGCAAAAAATCAGCTCATCGCACCTGAAGATTTACTTCAGACGTACTCATACTACAAAGCTGCACAGGTAGCTGAGGTATACCATGAGTATCAGACACAATTAAATAGATATCATGCGGTCGATTTCGACGACCTTATCATGCATGCGGTGAAATTACTCCGCACAGAATCTACGCTCCTTCAAGAATACCATAAGCGCTATACCCATGTGATGATCGATGAATTCCAAGACACAAACATTGCTCAATATGCGCTCGCGAAACTCCTTGCTCCCGCGCAAAGCGATATCACCGTCGTCGGGGACTTTTCTCAGGCGATCTATAGCTGGCGCGGAGCGGATATTCGAAATCTTGAACGATTTTCGCAGGATTATCCTACGGCAAAGGTGTTTTATCTTGAACAAAACTATCGCTCGAGTCAACAAATACTCGATTATGCATATTCAAAGATTATCGAAAATCAGACTCATCCTATCTTGAAGCTTTTTACCAATGCTCAAGTAGGGGAAAGGGTAATCGAATTTGAAGCGGAAAACGAAGAACACGAAGCATTGTATATCGGAAAAAAAATTGCAGAATATCTCACAGACTCGAATACACTTCAACTTCAAGATGAAAACCAGGCCACAGATCCGTACGCCTCATTTGCGGTTTTATACAGAACCAACGCGCAAAGCCGAATACTCGAGGAGGTGTTTCTGAAGTATGGCATACCATATACCTTGGTTGGCGGAACACGCTTTTATGATAGAAAAGAAATACGCGATATTATCGCATATTTACGCCTCATCGTGGCACCTGACGATCCTGTAGCTCTTGAACGGGCTCTGAAGCTGGGGAAGCGAAGATTCCAAAAATTTGCTGCGGCACTTCCTGAGCTGCAAGAATATGCGGCAAATTCTTCTCCCGACACACTCCTTGAGCTGACTCTCGCGAAGTCAAACTATTTGGAGTCGTTTGACCGAGAGAATCCAGAAGACTACGCGCGGATCGAAAACATTCGTGAGCTCAAAAGCGTTGCTTCAACTCAGGAGTCCCTTACCGCACTATTTGAGCAGATTGCCCTTATTGAAAATGAGTACAGTGTGGGGGAACGATCGAAGAATAAAGGGAGAGGAGTGAGGCTTATGTCACTTCATGCATCAAAAGGTCTCGAGTTTGATGTGGTCTTCATCACTGGTCTTGAGGACGGACTGCTTCCCCATGTGCGAAGCCTCGAAGATACCCATATGCTTGAAGAAGAACGGAGGCTTTTCTATGTGGGGATTACGAGAGCAAAAAAGTCTCTATATATCACGTGGGCCAAGCGGCGAGGAATATATGGCAGACGAGCGTACGGGACGAAATCACGCTTTATCTTGAGTGAGAAGGATCTTACTCCCTTCGACCCCGACCCCTCAGTCACCTCTCAAGGTGATGATTGGGAGTGGTAACGATAGTGCAAAGTGCAAAGTCTAACAGTCAAAATTGTAGACCGTGACATTTGCTTTTTGAATTATTATGGGGGTCTCTTGGTTCTGAGATATGCTACAATTGATGTAGGATGAATACTACCAGTAAACTATTCCGTCGTATGAAAGCAGTCTGGCTCGAACTTATTGTTATGAAAGCTCATATCGTGGGTTGCATTGTTCCTTTCCACCACCTCCGACGAGCATTTTATCGAGTAGTTGGTATGAAGATAGGTTCAGGTTCAACGATCCATATGAAGCTCAGTTTATACGATCCGTCTGGCATATCTATAGGTGAAGACACTATTGTCGGTGAGAAGTGTACCCTTGACGGCAGGGGAAAACTTACGATTGGCAACCATGTAGATATCGCATCGGAAGTCATGATATACAACAGCGAGCACGATGTGAATGATCCAAAGTTTAGCGCGATCGTGGCACCGGTTAGGATAGGAGATTATGTATTCATCGGTCCACGAGCCATCATATTACCAGGGGTCACCATAGGTGAAGGTGCGGTGGTAGGAGCCGGGGCGGTCGTGACCAAAGATGTAGAACCGTTCTCGATAGTCGGAGGTGTGCCTGCGCGAGTGATCGGCGAGCGCAAGATACGAAATCTGCAGTACCGGCTCGGTCGAGCCGCTTGGTTCCGGTAATTCACTCCTTTGTCCCCACAAGATACACGGCTTGCCATGGACGGTAATTTGATACGAATCGTTTCTCCTGTATAAGCTCTTGTCCTCGAGTCACCCGATAATCAAACCATGTGGTGAGGCCATTCGCTGCCCAGTCGACTTGCCTGCGCTCACCTTTGGGAAGTGTGGGATCTTCTTGTTCTTTAGGCTCAGGGGCGGGTATGGATGCGCCCATACCTACATCAGAGATACTGACTTCACGGTTATCTTTGGTGCCCCAAAGTATATAGGTAAGTTTGTTGTTCTCTGTGTCTGCTTGAGTGAGAATGAGGATTGCTGCAGGGGTATCATTCCTAAACTGAAAATCTGTGCTGGGTGCATATACTGTCGCATCACGGCCGGGTTTCCCATCATTTTCATAGTAATGGACTCTGTATGCATGGGGAGTCCATGCCACGATGGGGAGTCCTGCCGCAAGGGCAGCACGAAACATGGTTGTCGATGTCTGACACACCCCCCCGCCATCACCCAACACTGTTCGGCCATTGAGAATCACATATGCAGGCTTGTACCCTGTTGCAGCACTAATGTCACCCACTGTTTTGTTGTAGGAGAAAACGTCATCTTTCGGCACGAGGGTACCATTCAACCGATTGGAGGCAAGTAACAGATTATGAATACGCTCGGGGATGGAGCCCGAATAATCTGAACTACCAACCCCGATTATCTCCCGAATCCCTAGGGTATTTGCTCGTGCTAGCGTAACTTTTGGCTGGAGCACGGTCGATGTCACATTGATACGAAATGGCTTCTGCTCTGAAGCTATATTACGGACAGTATCGGAAGATAATATTGCCCTAACCTGACGTAAACCGTCTTCAGCGTTAATAAGTAACCCTTCTTTCTCTTGTGCAAATGCCGAGACTTTACCATCTTTTATCGTAAATAGGGCATTTTTAGGGTCTATGTTGTACTGTTTTTCAAGTATGAGGAGTGTCTCCTGAATAGGATCAAGATCATATTCTAAATGAGAAGTAAAACTAAATTTTCGGGTACGGGTAAGTATAGCGAACTTCTCGACAAATCGATTGAACCCACTCTCTGTTCGGGTTATCTTGTACGCCTGATCTACAAGCTCTGTGCCGTTGGAATGAAGGAAAAGCATTTCTCCACTGTATGTTGCGACGGGTGCATCTGCATAAAAAACCTCCAACTCAACCTTCCCCAATCGCTCATTCAGTGATCGATAATAATCTTTTGCAGATTTTGTTGTCTTTCCTTGTTGTGACATGCCATCTATGTAAATGCCCGGATAAATTTTGTCTTTGTATATCCGATCTTGATAGATCACCCCAATAACCAAAGCGATCAAAGTAATCACAAAGGTGAGCACTACCCCAAGAGCAAATGCAGTAAAGCCCGATAGTTTAGACATAGCTTCCTATGGTATCATGTAGAGTGTATGGATTTCCATGAGAAACCAAAGACAGATAAGGGGAGTATATTTGGTGACAAACCGGAGCCAATCTTTGAGGATATCGTAGGGCAAAAATATCCAAAGCAAGTCCAACAGATGGAGGCAGAAGAAGTCCCCGCAGAGATAACATCAGCCCAAGAGGCAGACAGACCTGCACCCGAGGTGTTACAGTACATGCCATCTACTGCACACGAAAAGAAATACCGATTCTTCTTTATCGGCGCAACAGCAGTATTTTTTTTCATCGTTTTATTTGTGCTTGTGATGGTTGTTCGTAGCGGAAAAAAAGTACCAACAGCCGTTGTGCCCACTACCATCACCTATTGGGGGCTTTGGGAGGATGAGAAAGTCCTCAAACCCGTTTTTGATAAATATCGTGAGAAAAACCCACACATTACCATAGTCTATGAAAAACGCGACCCCACTGGATATCTCACATGGCTTCAAGGGCGTGCAACGCACGACAAGGGACCTGATATATTCCGGTTCCACAATACATGGGTTCCCCAGCTCAAAAACCTTGACTTATTCGCACCAATCCCCAATGAAGTTATCTCTGTAGCTGATTATGAAAAGACTTTTCACAAAATACACCAACAGGATCTTAAATTAGATAACCGATACTACGGAATACCTTTGTACGTTGATGGTCTCGTTCTCCTTTATAATCCCGATTTATTGAAAGCCGCAGGAGTTGCAAATCCCCCCACACTTTTTGCAGGAGACCTACTTGATGTGGTTCGACAGGTTACGGTGAAAGGCCAGGGCGGACCTCTCACTGCAGGGATTGCGCTTGGGACGACCAGTAACGTAGAACACTTTTCCGATATTTTCGGGATGATATTCCTCTTGAATATATTAGAGAAACAAATTGATCTGAATAATACTTGGGTAAAAAATGCTCTTACCAAAGTCACTTCAGACCAGTCGCTCATGGCACGAGGAGGAGAAGCAGTACAAATATACCGCGAGTTTGCAGAAAGCGGTTATTGGGGAGACAATATGGCTAACTCGATTGATGCGTTCGCCCAAGGTAAGGTGGCGATGATCTTTGCGCCGACATGGGAGATACCGGTGATCCGAGCCAAAAATCCGGATTTCCGATTCAGTGTTACGACGGTACCTGAGGGTTTGCAGGGACGTAAGGTGACAATAGCAAACTATTGGGTGGAGGGAGTATCAAAATATTCTAAAAACCAAATCGAAGCGTGGAAATTACTCAAGTTCATGTCGGAGGCGGAAAACCTCGAGATCCTTTTCAAGTCACAGGTCCAAAATAGAGGTATGGGGATGGCCTACCCACGCATTGATATGAAAGAAAAACTTGCCGACCATCCTGATCTTTCACCCCTTATGTCTGAACTTGATTACATGGTCAGTATCCCCTTCATCTCCCGTACGTATGATCAGGCGATAAATGACGACATGATCCAATATGTAACTAAAGCGATAGATGGTGCTGCGAAAGGAGTCTCGTATTCTGCAGCATTCAATGAAGCGGCACAAGGAATCGCCCAAATTCTTAAAAAATATAAAATTGAATAAGGTTTTCAGTTGTGATAGTATCGTTGAAATATGAGTCTTACCTCAATACTCTCTCGTGTCATACCTCATAAAACAAAACCCACCCGATTTTTCGGGTTAATGCTTCGCGAGTCATCTGGAACTGGGTATGCTCTCGAGCAATCAGACAGTGATGTGGAGCTTATTAAGAATAAATCATTTTCGTATTCAAAGAATTTTGAGAAAGTTTTGGATGATACTGATAAGATAGTGTATGAATTTGAAACTGAACTCAAAAGCCAATTCACCAAAATTCTCTTTATTCTCCCGACCTGCGGGCTCAAAGACAACGGAAAAGAAGTTGTTCAGCCATATCGATCAGTAATATCTGAGATAGTACACAACCTGGAACTTGAAGCGATGGGATATATTGAGATAGTTGACATACTCAAATCCGAATTGCATAAAGAAGGAAAAGCCGTGTATATTGAGCCAGGTAAACTCAAAACACAACTTATTTTCTTGCGTAATGGTGAAAAATGGAAACAAGTAACCATAAATACTAATCCTGCAAATATCGTCTCTCACCTTACTGAGTTTGTGACGAAGGGAAGTGATATTGCTATATATCCAACGCATGAGGGAGTCAACACCAATGCGCTTGTTGCTGCACTCGCAGAATATCGGGTACATGTGTATACAACAAATGAAGTGAGTGCCAATCTCCAGATACTTCTCAAACAACAATTATCAGAAAAATCTGAAACCATAACTGCGGTAGATGAGCTCAATGAGAAGAAGCCGCAACAAGTACCTGAAACAGTGCAGGGCGGCCAGGTGGATGCAGAAGGATCAGCAATCGTTATCGATACCCAGCATGTCGCAGTCCAAGACGTTCTTTCGCCCCCTCCAGTCCTATCAAACGATACAGATCTACCAACCTCGGGGACGTTTGAAGATGAAATACAGTCGACAGTCGACAGTCGACAGACCGAAATAGAGGGATTTACAATCGTAAAAAATGATGCTAAACATATGGATGACGGGTATGTGCACGCTCCACCTCAACCCCATGCGGTTGCTATAGCTCCTCAAACTCCACCCGACCAAGAATATTCGATACAAGTGTCTCAGGATCCACCGCAGTCTGATGAAACTGTTTCAGTGAGCGATAGTGGCCAACCATCAGTGAATGCAAAGAAACATTTTCCATTTCGATCTCTTCTCCTTCCTTTAGGCACGCTTATATGTATCGTGCTTTCGAGTGCAATTGCTTTTGAATGGTATTTACACAAAGTGACACTCATCGTCACTGTTCCCACTGAATCATACGAAGTACAACAGTCGTTAAATTCTGTGACCGTCGCCAAGGTGGTTGAAGAAAAAGAAGTAGAGGAGTCTATACAAACAACAGGTAAAAAAGAAGTTGGCGAACGCGCGAAAGGGACAGTGACTATCGCAAGCTTCGATGATAAACAGGCAAGTTTCAGTGCAGGCACACAACTATTATTAGATGATAGTGTGTATAGACTCGATGCAGAAGTAATTTTACCTGCCGCAACCGTAGATACTGCATCTGGTACCAAACAGGCTAGTAAAAAGACTGTTGCTGCATCGGCAACTTTCATCGGAGAAGAAGGTAATATCGAAAAAGGAAGACAGTTCGCAGTAGAGGATTATCCTTCATCTTTGTATTATGCGATTTCGGACAGTCAGTTTAGTGGCGGATCACAACAAACCGTGTCGGTTGTTTCTCAAAGCGATTTGGAAAAACTAAATGAAAAAATTACCGAGCAAGCCAAACAGACATCCGAGTCGGCACGTGAAGGAACTCCAAGCGACACAATCACCCTAGATCAGATTTCGACGATTGACGTAAGTGAACTTTCATATTCGGCAGAGCTTGGTGAAGTTGCATCTACACTGCGTGCACAGGGTAGTGTGAAGGCGGTGCTATACACGATACAAAAAAATATTCTCGTGGAAATTCTTAAGAAAACGGTGAAAGAGCAACGAGGAAACAACTTCCAGTTCATAAACGATGATGTACAGTACACATTCACTAACACGGTACTTTCCGATGATGAGCAATCAGTAAACACCAATTTGGAAGCAAAAGTTAATATATTCCAATCACTTGATATACAAGGGATAAAACTTTCTTCCCGGTTAAGAAGTCAAGGCTACGTGACAAATTTCTTAAAAGAAAAATTTAAGGCTAGTAAGGTCAAATATCAATATGACCCTGTTATTCCGCTATTTGAGAAATTTGTTCCGTATCGGACCCAAAATATCGAAGTACAGGTGAATCCGGCAGATCCTTCATCAGACCAGTAAACGACAGTATGCAATAATTACTCCCTAATACGTATGAAACGATACAGTTATATCAAAAGACGACAATCAGTGGGAAAACTCACCTTGCGTTTTATGTCGTATCTCATGATGACACTGGGGTTTGGTCTATTGGTATGGGCGGTATATCCTATATTGGCGTATGAACTTCATGCGAGATTATTTGCACAAATACCCATTCTTCAACCGACACTCACCGCTGAAGAATCGGTAAGTAGTGCTCGAGCAATTCTTGGTGAAACCACGAGTCTGTCCCAAGATGTACGCGAGTTTTTACAGCTACAGGATTGGTTTCCCAACAGACCTCAGATACCTCTTGCCAAAAATTCCTTTGCTGTGCGAGAATACTGGCTTTCCATTCCTAAACTGAGTATTGCGAATGCGAAAGTTGTTGTCGGAGGCGATGACCTCGCAAAAAGCCTTGTGCACTATCTTCCTACTACCTCGCCCGGTGAATACGGGTCGGTAAACATCTTCGGACACTCAACACTTCCACAACTGTACAACGTCAAAGATTACAAAACAATATTCACTCATGTTCCAGATCTGAACAAGGGTGACAGTATATTTGTCACCTATGATAATCAAGAGTATGAGTACGAGATATATGATATGTTCGTAGTGAAACCTGACCAGATTTCAGTACTTGAACCTCGATTTGACGCTTCTTACCTTACCCTTATTACGTGTGTGCCCCCTGGGACATATTGGAACAGACTCATCGTCAGGAGCAAACTAAAACACGTGCCATTCAAGAAAACTTGAAGAAAGTAATACTATAGGGTATAATCCACCTCAAAGACACTCTTGTCATGAGGGTTTTTTATTGACTACTTGTATGAAACTAGCCTATCGTATCATCATTATTCTTCTCAAATTCTTCATCATAATAGGAGAAATTTCTGCGGGCTCTGCAATTTTCATATTTCGATTTGTACGTGCACATGTTTTCGCGATTTTCTATGTAATCCGACACATATCTATGTCCATTCTGAAAGTTGGAAGAGCAATGAGAATGTATGGACGACGTATCAGAAACTCTATTCTCACCCACACGCAGAATACCTGGTCGAGATTTGAGCGTGGTGTTATCGGTTTGACTCATTCTTTAAGGTTGTCTTTCTTTAACGGTAAAAACCGAATATTAAAATGGATGCAAATACCCTTGAGGTTTAGACTCTTGCATAAAAAACCGGACCTTTCACCATTCCCCTCACATATTGAAACAGCCGAACGTAAGAGACGAATACGCACGAAGTACTTTCGACTTACCCTCATCACCATCTCACTCCTTATTATTCTTTTTGGAACTGCAACATATTATGCGTATACCTTCTATATCAATCTTCCTCAGCCTCAGGATATCGGAAAAGTAAACTTTGCACTTACCAGTCATGTATACGATCGGGACGGGAAACTTCTCTTTGATTTTTATAAAGACCAACAACGCACCCCTATCAAGCTTGCTGACCTTCCCCGCTACATTGCACAAGCGACGGTCGCTATAGAGGACAAGGATTTTTATAACCACAGAGGTGTGTCTTTAGTAAGTGGTATTGCGCGCGCATTAAACGAGACGCTCATCCGAAAGCGGGGACTACAAGGTGGCTCAACCATCACCCAACAACTCGTGAAAACAGCGTTGCTTACGCCTGAACGCACCCTCGTCCGTAAACTGAAAGAAGTAATTATCGCGCTTGAAACAGAGAGATTGTTTTCCAAAAACAAAATACTCGAAATGTATCTCAATCAGGTTCCGTATGGAGGGTCTGTATATGGTATCGAGGAAGCGAGTAGAAAATTCTTCGGAAAATCGGCGCACGACATCTCTCTTTCTGAGGCAGCACTTCTTGCCGGACTACCCCAGGCTCCGACCAATTACTCACCCTTTACCAATATTGCCAATGCCACTGCTCGTCGTAATCAGGTTCTTCAAGAGATGTTCATCCAAAAATATATCACCATAGACCAATATGAGGAGGCAATGCGTGAACCTGTACATATCCTGGAAAACAAAATACCGATCGAAGCACCTCATTTTGTATTCTATGTTCGAAAGTACCTGGAAAAATACCTTGATACGAACGATCTGTATCAGGGTGGATATATGATTCAGACAACTCTGGACAGTGAAATTCAAAATAAAGCAGAAGAAATCCTACACGAAGAAATTAGCAAAATACAATACCTCAATGTGTCTAACGGGGCTATACTGGTGACGAGACCTTCAACTGGTGAGATTCTTGCAATGGTCGGCTCATTGGATTTTTTTGATGGAGTAAGTGGGGAATTTAACGTTACAACTGCCCTCAGACAGCCCGGATCTGCGATAAAGCCAATCCTGTACGCATATGCACTCGAGAATGGCCTAACGGCTGCGACCATATTGGATGATGTGCCGACAGTATTTCAAACAGGAGGATCTGAAGTGTACCGTCCAGTGAACTATGATGGGAAATTTCATGGGAGAGTCACCGTGAGAAATGCACTCGCCAACTCCTACAATCTACCTGCAGTCAAAGTCATTAATAGAGTGGGCGTTCCTGAGTTTATGGATTTCGCAGAAGAAGCAGGTATTGAAACATGGGATGATCCTTCACAATATGGATTGTCGCTTGCGCTCGGCGGAGGCGATGTAACCATGACAAACATGGCGCAGGCCTATGGTGTGCTTGCAAATGAAGGTGAACGGGTAAATCTCACCCCCATCATCAATCTCGCAGGTCAAGGGGGAGTGGTTTTGCGAAAAGAAGATACCAAAAAACAAAAAGTTATCGACCCCGCCTATGCATATATCATCTCAGATATTCTCTCGGATAACCAAGCGCGTGTTGCTGCATTTGGACCAGGTTCCATGCTGGAGCTCAAAGGCTATAAAGTTGCGGTAAAAACAGGAACCACCGACGAAAAAAGAGATAACTGGACGATTGGGTACACTCCTGATTTCTTGGTTGTTGTTTGGGTTGGAAACAACGATCATTCTCCCATGAATCCTTACCTAACATCTGGAGTCACCGGCGCAGCACCTATCTGGAACCGCATGATGCAATATCTTCTGGATGAGAAAGGAATGAAACAACAAAACTGGTACAAGAAACCAGATAATATCGTGCAAAAAACCTGTATGGGAAGAAATGAATTATTTATTTCTGGAACAGAGAGTAGTGTGCCATGTATTCTGCCACCGTCACGCAAGGATATTGCTGGTTCTTCAAACGCCACAAACTGACAACCCTTCGCATAGTCTGACTAAAATGTTATACTCACTAGATGACGATTGGTGTACCTCTTGGTATTTTTTTTGCCATCGAAGGGCTCGTAATTGGGTCGTTTCTCAACGTTGTTATAGATCGTGTTCCGTGGGGTCAATCACTGGGGGGGAGATCATCATGTGATCATTGTCACCGTCAGCTCACACTGAGAGAGCTTGTACCGGTGTTTGCCTATATATTTCAACGGGGTAAAAGTACATGTTGTAATACGAAACTCAAGATACAATATCCGCTCGTTGAAGCTATGACAGGGTTATTTTTTTTCTTGGTGACTTATCGATATCTTCTCTACGATGCAGCATATAGTCCAGTGAGTATTCTCACGCTCATATCACTTCTTTTTATGGTAGCGGTCAGTATCGCAATTGCTGGTATCGACTTTCGTCACCATATTATCCCCGATGGATTGCAGATATGTCTGCTCGCCGGTGTTGTGACGTATCATATTCTTTCAGGTACTCTCCAGGTAATATTAGTTGGACATGCGCTCATTGTAGTGCTGCCTATACTATTGCTCTACCTATTGACCCGGGGGAAAGGGATGGGATTCGGGGATGTAAAAATGCAGATGAGTTTGGGGTTGTGGTTAGGTCTTATTCGCGGATTTATCGGGCTATACATGAGCTTTCTTGTTGGGGCCTTATACGGGGTTGTTCTCATTATCCTACGCAAAGCAGGGAGAAAATCTCAGATCGCCTTTGGACCTTTCTTACTTCTGGGTGCATGGATATCCTTTCTTCTTGGACCAAATATTATCGATTTTGCAAAATTCCTATTGCGGATGTAGTTTGGTCAAGCACGCTTTCTTATTTCATGGAATCCGCAAAGCATTTGGAGTTTTTGGGGCATTTTAATACTGCTGTCCTCCTGTTGATGGTTCTCAAGAAGTGCAATAAGGATGCGGGGGGATGCAAGTGCTGTGTTGTTGAGTGAATAGCAATACTCTGTCTTGCCCTCGGCTGTCTTATAACGAATATTAAGTCTCCTGGTCTGGAAATCTCCCATAATCGAGTTACTCATAGTCTCGCCGTAAGCATTACGACTCGGCATCCAGGCTTCGGTATCATATTTCTTCATTTGAGGTTCGCCCATATCTCCGGTACACATAAGGAGTACCCGATAGGGAAGTTCGAGATCTTGGAGTATTTCCTCACAATTTTGCTGTAGTTCTTCATGGATTTTCTTCGCGTGTTCAATATCGTTTTTACATAGTACTACTTGTTCTATCTTAAAGAATTCATGTACGCGATAAATTCCTTTTGTATCTTTTCCATAACTTCCGACTTCGCGTCTGAAACATGGGGAAAATGCCACAAACTTCTTTGGCAGTTCAGATTCAGATAATACTTCGTTCGCGTAGTAGCTTGTGACCGGGACCTCGGCCGTGCCCGCTAGATACGCGTCTTCGTCGTTTAGTTTGTATACTTCCTGCTCACCCCAGGGAAACTGCGCCGTTCCAAATAATGTGAAAGCTTTGACAATCGCCGGAGCTACGATAGGTGTATAGCCTTTTGCGATAAGCTTTTGCATTACATACAAAAGGATGGCGGTATGAAGAACAGCACCTTGATTTTTGAGAAAATAACCACGATACCCAGAAACTTTTGATCCGCGTTCTGTATCAAGAATATCGAGATCTTTTCCTAAGGTGAGATGATCTTTGGGAATGAAGGTGAATTTCGGAACCTTTCCAACTTTCTTTATTTCCGCGTTGTCACTCTCATCAACACCAATAGGAACTTCCGGGAGAGGAATGTTAGGAACGAAGGATAACAAATTTTCAATTTCTAATTTGCAATTTTCAAGCGAATCCTCAATAAGTTTGAGTTGGGTCTTGATCTCTTTTCCTTTGGCGCGGGAACCTTCGAGGTCAGTTTTACCAAGTGAGGCGAGTTTATTGCGCTGGGTCCGCATTTGTTGAATTTGTGCCTCAAGTTCCTTTATTTGCAAATCCAGAGCAAGGATTCGATCGATATCAACAACACGATTTTTATGTTTTGCAGCTTGTTTATAACTATCAGGATTTTTACGCAACAGATCAAGCGAGATCATAGACGTAAGTAAGAGTAAACAGTAACAGCAAACAATATGATACTACACATGTGCATTCATTGCTTCAAGTATCTTGTGATGTATCTTTTGTAATTGAGCTTTTGTCATATTTTTTGGACCACCAAAGAGATCTTTTTCTGAGTGAATAGGGACAAGATGGACATGCACATGATCTTGTACACCGTAACCAGCGACAACAACGCCTACTCGGGGTACATCCATGGCTTTTTTTAGAATGTTGGCCACGGTCTTTGAAGCCAGCAGCAACTCCATGTATACGCTGTCATCTAAATCGAAGATATAAGGAGCCGGTCGTTTGGGGATCACTAATGTGTGTCCAGGAGCGAAAGGGGAGATGTCAAGAAATGCGAAATGACCCTCATCCTCCCAAACTTTGAAAGAAGGAAGTTCTCCACTAATTATCTTTTGGAATATAGTCTTGCTACTCATGTGTTCACGCCAATTATTGGTAATAGCTCATCAAATTGATCGATCGTATAGGTGGGGTTAAATGCGCGAACATTTATGCCAAACGAGCTATAGGTCACCGCAGCGACATGTATTCCAAATCCATGCGCTCCCTCGATATCAGGACCGCCATCTCCAACCATAAGCACTTCAGACTTATTCGTAAAACCGAGACTTTTTGCTACCTTTTCAAAAGGTTCTGAATGCGGTTTGACTTGTGTGACATCGGCTTCAGTGATGATAACTTCGAAGAACGGATCTAGGTTATGTGAACCCATGAGTAACTTTGCTTTATCTAGGTTACATGTTGTCACGACAGCCATGTGGACACCATTTTCCCGAAGTTTCTGTAGCGTTTCCATCACACCGGGGTATACAGTTGCTTTATGGAGATGTTTATGTTGGAGCTTCAAATGAGTCTCTCGGAGCATCTTGGGATCTGCGAGATGTGCGCGTTTGTGATAGATCTTATAAAGACCTTCCTGTAAATCGTAGTGGGAGAGTAATGGGAGTTTGTGCGTCTCTAGAGTGTCGTTGATTGTGTTCACAAGTGGATGATAAGAATCCACCAATGTCCCATCAAGATCAAATAATATAAATCGATATCTCATATATCTGATTATATCACTTTGGAGCCCGCTTATAGACCCAATTCTTCTGACTGCGCTTGCATCCCCTTAAGCACTATAGCCACGAAATCGTAAAGTTTGATTCCAAGCTTCTCTTCACAGAGTAGAATGCTGGATCTGTCAACAGCAGCCGCGAAAGACTTTGTGTTCATCTTTTTTATCACTGATTCGGGAGAGATGTCTGCAAGCTTCTTACTTGGCATAATCAGCGCATTTGCGACAATTATCCCCGTGAGTTCATCACAACATGCGAGTGCCCATTCTCGGGTATTTGCAGGTTCAGGTTCACCATTGTTGTGGTAATTGTGTGAGAGGATAGTGCGGGTAATAATTGCTGTTGTTTGCCGATCTCGCCCTTTCGCTAATTCCTCGACCCATTTGACTGTTTTGTGAGTGTGCACATGCACTGCGTCTTTGGTTTCTTCCCAATCAGCGTCATGAAGTATCCCAATAATCTCCCAAAGATCGGTTTCCTCATGAAAGTGTTCGGCGAGTGCTCTCATTGCTGATCCCACGGCTATGCAGTGCTTGCGCAAGCCAGTATTGGTGACATGCTCGTTCATGAGATTGACCGCTTGAGTTCGGTTGAAGGGGAGTGATGACATAGAATATTAGTTTATAAAGATGTAAAGTCTATAAAGTTAATAAAGTATTTTACATTTGAACTTCATTTGTTATTTGATTTTTGAATTTTCATTTTTGATATGACATCGTGTATGTCTTTTGGATTCTTCAATATCTGTTCCTTGGGCAGTCCTTCCCTTAGAACTGGGTACCCGCAATATCCCCAAGCACAACCGATGATGTGTTCACGGGGCATAAAGTTCTCTAGTTCATACACATCAGCGAGTGTATCGGTAACATATATAACCTCAGATACCGGCACATTCCAGTCTTCGCATATTCTCTCGATTTTCGCTTCTTTGGATGGGTCTTGATCAAACGAGAGAACGTGTGTAAAAGGTAATCCACTCCTCTTTGCCATTTTGCGCACATATCGTTCCTGTCCTGCTGAGACGACTGCCATTTGGGCTTCTAACTGATGGAGTTCGCGGACAAAGTCGTCGAAAAGTGGTGGACTTACTTTCAAAAGATGTGTCGCAAG
>CAYUHI010000012.1:19457-20913 GCA_964444485.1 uncultured Gammaproteobacteria bacterium
TGACCATGACCTGAGGTCGGCGGCATTCCATACTCGAGCATTTCCACAAAATCTATATCAAGCATCTGAGCCTCATCATCACCTTGCTCTCTGAGTTTTTGTTGGTCAAGGAAACGGTTCAGTTGCTCAGAAGGATCGTTTATCTCGCTATATCCATTCCCCAGCTCACTCCCACCGATGAGCACATGGTATCTCTCTGTAAGACGCGGATCATCTGTGCGGGATTTGGAAAGGGGAGAGAGAAATGCGGGTTCGTTTATGAGAAATGCAGGACCCGAAATTGATTTGCGGATAAGCTTCCACAGATTATCGATAAGTCGACTTCTGTTGACTATGCCAGTAAGCTCGACTCCTTTTTCGACTAGTATTTTCTGCATTTCTTTTTCGGGAGTAGTGAAAATATCTACTCCGAATGTGTCATGAATTATCTTCACATAGTCTATCCTCTTCCATTCATGAGCTAAATCGAACGTATGTCCACGAGAGGTGAATTTCGTTTTTCCATAGACTTCTTGAGCCAAATGACGGAACAGATCCTGAGTAAGCTTCATATTGTCCTCATAGCTTGCATACGCCCAGTACCATTCAATCTGATAGTATTCCTGAAGGTGCTCATCTGAAAGTCCTTCATTGCGGAAATTGGGACCGAACGTATATATTTTTTCAAAGCCAGCACCAATGAGTCTTTTCTGGTATAGCTCTGTTGAAATGCGAAGATAGAAATCTTGGTCTAGTTCGTTGTGATGAGTGACAAATGGCCGCGCATCGGCCCCTCCTGTCACGTGTTCGAGTACGGGAGTCTCGACTTCGATAAATCCGTGAGACGTGAGATAGTCGCGAGTTACTTTCCAAAACTTTGCCTTGCGGAGAAACCGTGCTTTCTCATCTGGATGAATTGTCAAGTCTAGATATCTCCTTCTGAATTTGTGCTCTTTATCTAGCAAAGTGTTAGGAAGGGGGCGGATGGACTTACTAAGAATATAGATACATTGTGCAAAAAGAGTAATCTGTCCCGATTGAGTTTTTCCAACTTCTCCAAATATTTGAGTAAAATCACCAATGTCCAAAAGCGATAAGTTTTCCCACGTGAGTGGCTTGGGCCCATTGTGTGCTGGAAGGGAAGGGGAATAGGAATCTTTCTTAACACAAATTTGCATGGGACCGCTCTCATCCTGTATATCGTAGAAGATAATTTTGCCATGTTTGCGGATATTCATAATACGCCCGGTAAGACTCAGTTTTTTACCAGAATAATCATCGTATCTGTCATGGATCACTTGATTTTTCTGATCTTTTTGTGATCGTGCGGGGTAGGGATCAATACCCTGATCACGAAGTTTTTGAACAATTTCAATACGCTGCTTTCTCTGACCTATAAGGTCGTCTGAGGGTTGTGAATTTGGCATATATGCTCACATTATACGAAACCTTTTAAGAAAGCGGTGACATTCTTTCC
>CAYUHI010000013.1:0-19111 GCA_964444485.1 uncultured Gammaproteobacteria bacterium
GTCGAGCAGCCGGATCTTATCCAAAATGTATTCATCCACCGATCGTATCTGAACGAACACAAAGACTACTATCTCCCATCCAATGAAAAACTCGAGTTTTTGGGTGACAGCGTGCTGTCGCTTATCACCTCTATCTACCTGTACCGCAACTATCCCGACCTCGGGGAAGGTGAATACACCGATATCAAGGCATCGATCGTGCGGATGGAGAGCCTGTCGGAAGTCTCTACAAATCTTGCCCTCGGCAAATACCTCATGCTTTCGCGCGGAGAAGAGACCAATAACGGCCGTCAAAATACAAACATCCTCGCAGACTGTTTTGAGGCGCTCATCGCCGCGATATTCCTCGACAAGGGATTTGAGGCGGCATATACATTCGTGAGTACGTATCTTTTCAAAGATCGTCTGGCACATATCGTGGAGAACAAATTGTACTTGTCTCCTAAGAGTCATCTACAGGAGATCGCTCAGGATCGATTTAAGATGCTCCCCGTCTACACGATCGTGTCAGAATCCGGCCCCGAGCATAACAAGCAGTTTGAAGTAGCGGTTGCAGTAGATGGCACTGAGTACTCCAAGGGGACAGGTAAATCCAAAAAGCAAGCAGAGGAACAGGCCGCCCGACTTGCCCTGGAAAAACTCATGGGGAAATGATATGATACCGTAAGAAATTTGAATTATTTTATGGCAGCAACAATACGACTCATGCGTTTCGGTAAAAAAGGACAGCCGTTCTACCGCATCGTGGTCTTAGACAAGGCTCGTAAACGGGACGGAGCATATATCGAAGCGCTTGGCACTTACAACCCCATGACCAACCCATCAACAGTTGAGGTGAATAAGGACCGATTCAACTACTGGAAATCCGTCGGCGCCATCCTCTCAGACGGGATACAAAAGCTACGTATTGCGTAGAGATTCTATCGCTTCGCTCCAGAATGACTCGATCTTAGAATATTGACTCTGCGGGTTCATATTCCGTGGTTACGGGGGAGGCAGACTGCATCTCGTAGTATATGTCGATATTTGTTTTGTCCATGTACGCTTTGAAACTCGTCAGATCATTTGCAGTAAACACCATATCCGTGGGCGCGGCACCTGTGTCTGATGATTTTGTATCACCCAAGTTGTAGACCTGAAGGGTGATGGAAACATCATAAAACTTTCCCTGGCCTTCTTTACTCTGGACCACACTAATCTCATCGAGAGTCATGAAACGATGAAACTGATACGCATAAATATTCATGAGTTCATCGAGGGTCTCAGCGTTCATCGTCCCATTACCTATAAGATAGTTTGTAGCACCTGTATTGGTGTTTGATGTCGATTGGGACGAGTTACCCTTGCCCCTGAGTGCATTTGTCCCTTTTAACTCAATTCCTGTTCGTTGATAGAAATTATCAATGAGGCTGAATTGGTCGAATACATCGTTAGATTTGGGAATTTGTCTCTTGATGACAGTGCCGTATGCAGTTCTCTCTGACTCAGATATGCGGGCGTTGTTGCGATATTTATCTAATTTTGCCTTCGCAACATCACGTGTCTGCGACGCAGTCTGAAGATCACCATACACAGTGAGGACTGAATATATTTGTATGCCAAAGAGCAGCAAAAATACTCCCAAAATAATCGGATAGATACCGACGGTAATAAATCGATATGTCTTCTGTTGCAAATTAAATAAGGCTAGTTTGTTGTTCATAAGAGGGTACCCGAAAAGTCAACCAAATTCAGTGCTCCTTCGCTTGAGGCCATCGTTATCTTAAAACTGCCGATCGAATATGTCTGAAGTTTTTTGTTGAAAGAAGGGCTTTCGCTCAGACGCACAAACTCGAGCATGTCTCTTTGGCTCATGAACTCTAGCTTGAGTGAGAACTCTTGAGGGTTACCGAGGGTGATTTCTTGTACCTTTGGGCGGGCAGGAAATGTGTCGAGAAGACTGTTTATTTGTGCACTTCTACTTGCAAACATCACATCATTTTTCATGGCTTCTTTGATCTTCCTCAACCGAACCAGAATAGCCTCGAGGTCTTTCTGTCGAGGGATCTCTTTGGTGATCGCAAGCTCTATCGCGTCCTGATCATGTTGCACCGCGACGATATCACCAATGAGTTTTGCCCGTACGATATACGTGAACAATATCAGGATAAATAATACAAAAGAGCCGGCGATAGAATAGTACTTAATTTTCTGAATAAGCTGAGCTTTTTTGCTCAACTTCAGAAGTGGACCACCAAATAGATTAATCTTTCGTTTACTCATACGATGGAAGTGGAAACAACAGATGCAAACTCAGTGATCTCTGCCGAAAAAACTTTCAACACACTGTTTGGCACATACACTGTGTTTAAGGGGAGTGGCTCAACATAGAGCTTGGTGAGTTCTGCCATAGTGGCGGTAAGCCCATACACTTGTGATGCATAGTTCACGGTGAAGATACGAGTAACGGGAAGATTTTTCTTGTGCACATAGGTATCAACGCTCCGCTGAATCTCTGTCGAAAGTTCGCGGATGGATGTGATCATTGCGTCCATCACATCTTTACCTCTATCTTCTGGCTTGTGCAGAATCGCTGCTGCATTGGTACTATCAAGATTGAGGTTGACCATGATCTCTTTGAGGATAATCTCATACCCAACTTTAGTATTTTTTATAAACTCTATAGTGTGAGTAGTATTATCAATGAAATACAGAGAGCTGCCCGAGTAACCGAGATTCAACACGCAATATGCCTCTTTCAAATCACGGCTTTTCATGATTTCTGACACAAGACGTCCAATGGAACACACCTCTGTCTCGAGTCTGTTTGCTTCGAGTCCTGCAAATTGGATGGTGCGAAAGATACCATCTACGATACGCTTGGGGGCGGCGGTGATGAGGATGGACATCTTGCCTGCATCAGTGTTGGTACTCAATACCTCAAGATCAAGATATGTATCATCGATACTCATAGGTATGAATTCATCAGCCTGATACTTCACCGCCGAAATGAGCTCTTTCTCTGGCAGTATCGGCATTTCGATAATCTGAGAATATGAAACGGTGTCTGGTATGACCACATTCACCGATTTGTGCGTAAGTTTGAGGTCGTTGTGGAGCGTGTGGATGATTTGAGCCTGTTTCTGTATCGTCACCTCTGCTTCAACGTTGGCAAAGAACTGCCCAAGACTATCTGTGATACCAAGCGCCTGCAGATAGACAACTTTATTGCGGAAATGCGCGTCTGCCATGCGGATATCATGCTGGTTTATCTCAATACCGATTGTGGAATTTGCCATATAGTACAAACTATCAAATATCGGCTCAAACTGCAAGGCCAAACTGAGAGATGCTCATCGTCTGATCATCGTCATGGTGGAAAATTGCATTCTCGTCACATTCAATTCGCTACTTTCGATGTTACCCGCAGAGATAATGGAGAAGCGTACCTTTACCAGTGGATGTGTATAGGAAGCGCTTTTCACACATTGCATGCTGAGAGTGTTTTCGACCGTCACTTTTGCAGGATTGGTTATTTCTACTGTGCCTCTGTCACTTCGCACCATTTTCAACGTGCCATTATCAACCGTGAATTGGATAGTGTTTCCACCGCCGTCTTTGAAGGTGGCGATATCGACTGGAATAGTTGTGGCTGTCGCACACACTGGCGAAGGGGTGGGGACCGAACTGTCGTACATACCCACCACCTCTCTGTTCAGGACATTTTGTATGACGGCGATTGCTTGGTCACCCTGCCGCTTTACCTCTGTCATTCTGCTCACTGTTACTTGTTGTCGAACGATAATAAATAGCACGATCGTGATAATGGGGAGTGCAAAGGCTAATGTCCCGATTACTACGATCACCTCAAGAAGGGTAAAGCCTTCATGGCGGCGAGGGGTGGAGGCATAGTTTGAAGTGTTTACAGAAGTTACGCATTTATCCTTCGAGTGAAGCGCTGTAAAGCGCGGAATCGAGAAGTTTAGCATAACAGTTCTCGACTCGTGATGCAGTGCCTCACATCGCTCGAACAATAACTTTTTTGCGTAAGAACTGGTGTTTATAAAATTTATAAAGTTCATAAGGTTGATAATGTGTCATCGACGAGGTGCAAAGAATGTCTCAAGTTGTGTGCTATACAAAGAGTTATTTGCCTCCCGCCACTTCACGATGATCGTGGCCATGACGCTTTTTGTATTCTCGGGTTGTTCTGCAAATGTAACCTCGCGTTCATAGATCTCAGGCTCAGTGTCGGACACAACAGTTCTGATACCATCGTACACTGTACAGGGACCGCTTGACATACTGGTGAGTGCGCTTTGGAGTGTGATCTCATTATTCATACAGTATGATCTTGTCCCCGTCTGGCTCATGTCGTAAAACGTCTGCCAGCTGAGTTCTTTCTGGATGCGGAGCCACTCCGCAAATTCATCTGCATACCGGGTCGCATACAGTTTGTGATGACTGATGTATGTTTGTCTTGTGACGTTTATGGAGAGTGAGACGATAACCACCAGTATCACCGAAGAGATGGCGATAAATACAACAACTTCTATCAGTGAAAGACCTTTGGAATTATTCATTATATGGTTTAGGGACAGGTATCGCCTTGGGTTCTCATTATCCCCATGTTCGAAATAAGAACATTACATCTTAAGTTTCCTCGCGTGAACATGAATCCCTTGGTACTTGGGCTGACAGTGCCGTCGGTACGCAAGATAGTAAATATCTCGTCACTGAAGTCTGTATCAAATTGTGAGCTGAGGAGTGAGAAAGGTATACGCTCCACTACCTCGGGTATAGACTCACAATAGGAATCCATGGTATAGCCACTGGAGTCAGCACGCACGATTTCAATACGCTCCAGTTTCTTCCCTGGATCACAGCGTCTGCTGTTTGTCGACTCAACAAGTGCACGAGCACGACCGATATTTTCGATAAAATACGTAACGTCCTTTTTGAAGCTGCTTTCTGTATTGAGTTCTTGAAATCTAGGGATGCCGATCACCATAAAAAGTATGATAATCGTGATTACTATTAACAGTTCAATGATGGACAGGCCATTAGTTCTCATGGTATCTAAAGGAAGCAATTTCAATCAAATCCAGGACCGCTCCCCTGAATAAGTGTGGGGGTGGGGAATGGTCCATACGGATCGAGACAATAATTACACGACTCTAGGACACCGGTATTGGGATTAGGACACAATTTAACATTGGTACAGCTCTCGGGAATGTTATTCGGAGTGTTTTCTAATATAACGCCCAATGTGTACGAATTACACACATTTGTGCCATTGATAAGTTCACAACCAGCTTCAATATAGTAATAATCTTGTTTACTTTTTGGATCTTTGGGCATTGATAGGTATTTTTTACCGGGTGCAGGTGGATCGAGAAATGAAGAAAGAGGAACGGCTCCGTCGGCAGTGTAAGGATATGTTGAGTTGTCTGAGTGGTACGCTTCAAGGGCCTGCTTTATATTCTCCATATCTATCTTCCTTCGACCGTCTCGGGACGTACGAAGTGTTGCGATGTATGCGGTGCCACTCGCGAGCGTAAGGATACCAAGTATGACTATAACAACTATCAATTCTACAAGGGTGAAACCATGGGCATATTGTTTGCGAAACAGAGTGTTTTGCATATGCATTCATCATAACAGACCTGATCTTTGCATTACAAGAGGGAAGAGAAGACTCTTGTCAGTGTGAGAGTCGACAAACATCTTGCATAGTGTGGAATAGTTTGATATCTTGAAAGTATGCTATCACCGAAGGTGTACCTCGCTTCACTTGTGGAGGCGGGCTATATTGACCAGATCGCTGCAGACCGACTTGAGCTTGAGTCCCTGCAGACGAGCAAAGAGATTGAAACTCTCGTCCTCTCATATAACCTGGCGCCTAAGGAAGCCCTGCTCCAGGCCAAGGCCAAATGTCTCAATGTCCCCAGCGTCAATATCGAAAATACCGCCATAAACCCTGCAGCACTCAACCTTGTCTCCAAGAACCTTGCTACTCACTACAACATCCTCCCATTTCAGGTCGATCTTGTCAACAAGACTCTTCGAGTTGCGACCAGTGATCCTCTCAATCTAAATTTGCAGAATTTCCTCGAGCAAAAAACTGGGTATCATGTGACTCTGTGTCTGAGCTATGCACAAGACATCACTAAGGCAATCCCCAGCGCATACACCCAAAGCCTCGCTCCCGATGTGACCCGCGCGTTGGATGACAACAAAGATCAAAAGAACCCCGGCAACCCAAGTGACCAAAAAAATAATCAGCCGATGACCAATGTGTCCGAGTCTCCCATCACCAAGATTATGGATACTATTCTCCAGTTTGCCTCTCAGAGTCGTGCGTCGGACATCCATATTGAGCCTCAGAACAATCAAACACGGGTGAGATACCGGATTGACGGAGTACTCTTGGAGAAACTTGTGCTCCCAGTTGCTATCCATGAGTCGCTTGTGTCAAGGCTCAAGATCATGTCGGGTCTCAAGCTTGATGAGCGAAGACTCCCACAGGATGGACGCTTTACCTTCAAGGCAAATGATGCAGAGATAGATGTTCGTGTGTCTACACTTCCCATCGTATTTGGGGAAAAGATCGTGATGAGACTTCTTCGTAAGACCGGTGGTCTGCCCACGCTCCCTGAGCTTGGACTGCAGAATATAAACTTGAAACTTATCCAGAGCGCCATAGAGCACCCTTATGGCATCATACTTGTCACGGGGCCCACCGGGGCCGGCAAGACAACCACACTTTACTCGATACTCACTATTCTCAATAAGCCCACGACCAACATCGTCACACTGGAGGATCCAGTGGAGTATCAGATCGCAGGTATTAACCAGGTACAGATCAACCCTCAGGCAGGTCTCACCTTCTCTACAGGTCTACGGTCGTTCTTACGACAGGATCCCAATGTCATACTGGTCGGAGAGATCCGTGACGGTGAGACAACACAACTTGCTGTACAAGCCGCACTCACCGGGCATCTGGTCTTCTCGACCCTTCATACCAATAACGCCGCTACCTCTATACCCCGTCTTATAGACCTTGGAGCAGAGCCGTTTCTCATCTCCTCTGTACTCGTAGCATCTATCGCACAGCGTATAGCACGCAGAGTATGTGAACGCTGCAAACTCCAATACAAACCACCCCCAGAGGTACAGCAGAATGTTTCCCAGACACTTTTCGGTAAGACCTCGGCACGGACTGAAAATATCACGCTCTATAAAGGCGCCGGGTGCGACGCATGTGACCACACGGGGTATCATGGACGGATGGGGCTTTTTGAAGTACTTACCGTGTCACCATCTATAAATAAGCTTATCCTGCAGCACTCCACTGCAGAGGAGATTGAGGCGCAAGCGGTGGCCGAGGGTATGCTCACCATGAGGCAGGACGGATTCCTCAAGGCATTATCGGGATACACAACCCTAGAAGAAGTGATACGATTAACGGATATTAAATAACAATACTTATGCAAAAAAGTTATTGTTCGAGCGAAGTGAGGCTCAGCATCACGAGTCGAGAATTGTTATGTTGAACTTCTCGATTCCGCGCTTTACAGCACTCCACTCGAAGGATAATTATGTAAGTACTGTAAATAATTAATAATTAATTTCTAATTCTGTGAATATTGACGAACTCTTGAAACTGACCGTTGAGCGCAAATCATCTGACTTGCACATCGTCGCAGGATATCCACCCTCCCTTCGTATCAATCGACAGATGCATCAGCTCACAAACCTCCCGGAGCTCACCAAAAATCAAACTCAGGAATTACTCCTCCCTCTCATGAACGAGATCCAAACCAAGAGATTCCAAGATAATCTAGAGCTTGACTGCAGTATCGTAGATTCGAGAAATGAACGGTTCAGGGTGAATTTCTACTATCAAAAGGGGAGTATCGCAGCGTCATTCCGTCATATTAGCACGAAGATTCGAAACGTCGAGGAGCTTATGCTTCCGCAGGTATTTCATCAGTTTATCAACCACCCCAACGGCCTCATACTCTTCACCGGTCCAACCGGCGAAGGTAAATCTACGTCTCTTGCGGCACTGATCGAGGAGATAAACGAAACCGATACCAAGCACATTGTCACGATAGAGGACCCTATTGAGTATGTTTTCCCCCAACGGAAAGGGGTGATAAGTCAGCGGGAACTCTCTCTCGACACTTATTCGTGGACCAATGCACTGCGTGCGGTGCTGCGTCAGGATCCTGATATCATCTTTGTCGGCGAGATGCGTGACTATGAGACGATCGCCGCTGCACTCACTGCTGCAGAGACCGGACACTTGGTGTTCTCGACGCTTCACACAAGCTCTACCATAGAGGCGGTGAACCGTATCGTAGATGTCTTCCCCCCGCACCAGCAAGCCCAAGTCCGCTCTCAGCTTGCAGCAATGCTTCGCGTCGTTATCGCACAGCGGCTCATCATATCTACATCGGAGACCAATCCTATCGTGCCAGCGGTCGAGATATTACAAAATACTTCGGCAGTCGCAGCTCTCATACGAGAAGGCAAGTTCTTTATGCTGGACAGCGTGCTTGAAACTGGTGATGAACACGGCATGATCATCATGGAGAAATATCTCGCGAAGCTCATGCGGGAGGGAATCATCACCAAAGAGATTGCCATGCAAAATGCTATGCGTCCATCACTCTTGACGAAATACATATGAGGTATACATATCGAGCGCTTAACAAAAACGAATATGTCACGGGTAAGGTCGAGGCTAAGTCCGAAAAGGAGGTCATCGAATACTTACGCGGGATGGAATATATACCGGTGAGTATTACCGGAGACAACTCCCTGTGGACTCGGTATTTGGTGAGATTTTTCGACCATGTGTCGGGGGACGATGTCATAAACTTCACACGGGAATTTGCGATAATGCTAAACGCCGGTCTCACTATCACCGCAAGCCTAGACATATTGAACGAACAAACGAGTAAGATGAGTCTGCGTAACCTGTACTCCAACCTCCTTACGGCTATCAAGGCAGGGGACAGCTTCTCCAAAGCGATAAGTCAGGATCATCACTTCTCGCGGCTGTATATCGCACTCATCAAGGCGGGCGAGGCATCGGGTAAGCTAAACGATGTGATGGCACGCATGGCAGACGACCTGGAAAAACAGCGCAGCTTCATGACCAAAGTGCGCGGGACCATGGTGTACCCGGTGATCATCATAGTCGGCGTCATTGGGGTTATCATCATCATGCTCGTGTTTGTGATACCACAGCTGAGCGGACTGTACAAAGACCTTGGTGTGGAGCTACCCTTGTCTACCCGGATCCTTATTGCAAGTTCTGATTTCCTCATCCACAATGGGGTGATCTTGGTTGCCCTGATTGTTGCTTCTTTTGTGGGGACGCGTAAACTCCTGTCAATAGAACGAAATAAGATAATCTTGGATGAAGCAATCATACGCCTACCTAAGGTGGGGGATATAATAGTGAAGGCTACACTCGTGAGTATGACCCGTACGCTCTCTTTGCTCATACAGTCTGGCGTGCTGATGCTTGAGAGTCTGAGTATCGTCACCAATACCACAAATAACCTCATCTTCCAGCGCTCGATGAAAGAGATCTATAAGGACGTCCAAAACGGCAACACCCTCTCCAAATCTTTCCAGAAGCAGGAGATATTCCCCCCGATACTTGTACAGATGATCGCGGTAGGGGAGCGCACCGGCAAGCTCGATGATGTGATCCATAAGATCTCGGACTATTTTGAGATGCAGACAGATGCTGCGATAAAGACAGCAACGACGCTCATCGAGCCACTCACCTTGGTGCTCCTTGGATTTGTAGTATTTGTGATCGTCATGTCTGTGCTCACCCCGATCTATACGCTGACGACGAGCATAGGGCAGTGAGAAAGGGCACGTATACACAGTAGACTTGTAGCGAAATAAGAAAACTTGTCATCCTTGCGAATGCGAGGATCTCTTTGCTGGTTAGTTTAGCCTCAACCAAGAGATTCTCGATCAGGTCGAGAATGACAGAAATTCATGAAATTGTTATTTCGCTACAAGTCTATTTGTCCGCAGTACGATGTGCTTTATCACAATTGTTTTTTGAAAATTGAATATTGAATATTGAAAATTCGAAAATTGTCTGCTTAGCGCTATGTTTCGAATGTGCTCTATCTCTTGACATGCGTATCATTTCCATACATAATGATCATAAGGTGGCAAAATTGATGGCCTGACATAATTTATTATTTATCTATTTTTTTATGATTCATCAACGCAAAAAGGGTTTCACACTGATCGAGCTTATCATCGCAATAACGATATTGGCAATCCTCGCAGTGGGCCTCATCGCCGCCCTCGACCCTGTGGAACATCTCACCAAAGCGCGAGACACAACGGTGAGGGATAATGTGGATACAATTGCGAGTGCATTTGAGCGATTTTATGCTGTAAACGAAACGTACGATACTACTGGTTATTTGGCTGGTATGGCAAACAATAATGGTGTCGTAATAAGTGAGGCAAATGGTGCTTCTGAGCATATGATTAATAATCTTGTAGATTCAGGTGAACTAAAATCAGGCTTTATAGCAGCAAATTCCACTAATATGGGTAAAATATGGATCTATAGAAAGGATGTTGATCTGGATGGTGATGGTGGGGTAGATGATCCGACTCCAGTTGTCTGCGCAAAGGTTGAATCAAAGGCATTCTCTATGCAAAAGAATTTGTGGACAATGACAAACAATAACCGTAACGCTGTATCGACATCTCTTACATTGGGCATGCCATACCCTGGCCTTCATGATGGTGTCAATTGTTCCTTAGCAAGCACCTCGGGTGCACGGCAAAACTGTGCATTCTGTGTTGAGCTACAACAGTAAGTCTCTTTGTATTTTCCCAAACGTCCCCCGCTTCGGCGGGGGTTTTGGTTAGTAGAGTGGGGAGGCGGGCACAGCTAGTTTCCCGAGACAATCGGGACAGGCAGGAAGTCAATTGAGTACTGTTTACTGCTACCGTTTACTGTTACTGTTTTTCATCTCCCTCACCTCAAGATCTGTAGGGGCGAGCTTCGCGGCCTGGGCGACTGCGAGGCGGATCTTCGTGTCTATACTGCTATACTCCTTTTTGCCGACTACTTCTCGAATGAGCTCATACATCCGGACTCTGTCTTTCCAGTACATTGGGTTACGAGGCGATGCCTCTACTGCGGCAGTTTGTATAGTCTCTGCCATCTTGAGATAGTTATTCACTTCTTCAGTGTACTTTCGCTCAGTATCGGCCTGTGAGAGTACATAGGCAGTCTGCGCCACTGTCACCGCAAACTTGTCTGCATAGATATGCTCAAACCGATAACCAAGCGCATCGGCAAATGCATCGAGAGCGGACAGATATTCGCTGCTGTACTGGAGATTCGTCGCACGCGCATATGCAAGATCAGCGCGATAATATGAATAGAAATATTTCATACTCCATCCCCATATACCAATGATCACCAATACCAGGATGACTTTCAACCAAGCTACTTTTTTACTTGCAATATCCAGGCTCTCGTGTTTTGATGCTAACAAGATGTCATACACGGGTAGAATAAACAAAAGAATTTGCCCAGTGCTCGTCGAAAACCCAAAAAAGTTTGCAACAGCAATCGCGACGATACCAGCCGCGATGAATACCCCTTCCATGCTGCGGAGTGACTGTCTGACCATGAGGAGCAGCATACCAACATATGCTATGAGTCCGATGATGCCGGTCGTCGCTAAGAAGTTGAGGAATTCATTGTGTGCTTTGTTGTAGATGAGGTCACGCTCTGTCGTCATATTGTGCGCCTCAGGCCGAGTAAGGAAATAGGAGTAGGCAAACGTCTCGGGGCCTGTACCCGTGAGTGGATAACGTGCTGCAAGCTTCAGCGCACCTTCCCAAACAATAAGCCGAATGATACCTGAGTGAGTGATTTTTGCATTGCGTGAGACTACTAGCCGATACCCATACAAGCTCCCAAAGGTAATGGTAAAGACAAGAAGAATAAGCGCAAACACCATCGCCATCTTCTTCCTTCCAGATCTCCATACAAGAACAAACACTCCGAAAAGTATCCCGCATACGAGACCAATTTGAGAAGATCGCGATGCAGTGAAGTACACACCCACCGTCATGAGCAGTACATATACGCCATATATAATGTTGCGTTTTGTGGGCTTCAGGATAGTCCTCATATCTGAGACTGATTTCCCTATCCAGAGGAGTAATCCGATAAACACATGTGAAGCCAGATACACCCCAAGCCAGTTTGGCTGGCCGAGAGAAGAGAACATACGCTCCTGCGGGCGAAACTCATTGGTCCAGCATGCTGTAGAGTATTCACCTCGGAAAAGGATACAAGACATATCCACTCCTATCGTCCTACCCGGCAAGCCCCATGCCAAAACGACGAGGCTCGCGATCACAGAGACCATGAGTAACCTCCGAAATGAGGAAACGTCGAATACTTGGGAAGCCACAAAAAATAGGGCGCTGTATGCGAGTATAGAAAGAAGCCCGCCATTGAACCGACCGTAGTAGCCAAATAGCGATGTGTGAATGTCGATCGAAGTCACTGTCGCAAGCATCTGCGAAGCCACAAATATGGCGACCGCGATCGTGAGAGGGGGTAGTTTTATAGGATGCGGATGAAGGACACGATCGACAAGCCACGCTGCCACTACGGTACTTGCGATAATATAGATGAGAAGTATCTTGGGGAACTCAAACATCTCCGACGTCTGGTTACTCATGAGAAGCGGAGTGAAGAAAACGAGGGCGAAATAGCAAAGATGGATGAGATTTCTCAAGTGCCTATGCATAGGGTTCCATTGTACAACACGGGCCACATCGCGAGACACGAGACACAAGGCTCGACACACGAATCATGTAACACAACTCGTTACGCTCTACTGTAGTTATGGTTTTGGTCCCTTATGAGATGTGGGGGTCGGTCCGTCAGGTGTCGGTGATGGGGTTTGCGGTTGTGCTGTGGGAGTGGGCGTCGAGGGCGGGGAGGTGGGCGCCGGAGTACTTGTTGGTGGAGGCGTGTAGTCGGATGTCTCAGTGGGAACTTTATACTTTTCGTCACCTTGTTCCCGCGCCCATGCGTCGATACCCTCCTGCCATCTGTTTTTACCATCGGTACTCACCGGATCATTTTCCGTAAAGACCACAAAGTCTTTCTCATCATACTGACCCGCTGCGATCTCGGTGTCGTTGGCCCGTTTGCCTGATTGATTCTTCGACATTTTTATGCGTTGATACACCGGTGAGACTTCTTTGGGTTGTGTATCGGTTAGGAAATACTCAGCACGCTTATCATTCTCATCACGGGGTTTGCCACCGGCGAGCGGATCAACAAGCTCAGCCACCACATTGTCTGGTTTTTCGATGATACCATCTGAATAGGTAGCAAGAGCCGTCTTCATGATCTGACTCCAGATGGGCGAAGCCCCCGTCACGCCCGATGCAATCCGCTGATTCATGGGGGTATTGTCATTGTTCCCAACCCATGCAACAACAACAACACCATTGGTATATCCAACCGCCCAGTTATCTCGTTTGTCATTGGTGGTACCGGTTTTCACGGCGACCGTCTTGCCAGGGATCACCAAGAGAGAATTGGCTCCAAAAGTCTCTTGCCGTGCGACATTGTCTGAAAGAATGTGAGATACAATAAATGCAGCGCCACGATCTAGCACCTTGGTGACTTTTGCTTCCGGTCTACGGTAAAGCACCTTACCGCTGTTGTCTCGAATTTCTACGATAGAACTTGTCTGAACTTTGGTCCCTCCTCGAGCAAGCACCATGTATGCCTGTCCAAGCTCCATCATTTTCACATCACCTCCACCAAGTGCAACCGAAAGTCCCAAACGAGTAAGATTGGATTCTGTTGGTGCAAGGCTTTCGATCCCAAATTCCTGCATACGAGTCAGAAAATTCTGTAAGCCAAAGTTTGCCATGAGTTTCACCATGGGGACATTCAGTGAGTTGCCGAGAGCAAAACGAACTTGTACCGGTCCGCTAAATTTACCACTGTAGTTTACCGGCTCATAGTCCGGTTGATTCACTACAGGAAATATTGTTTTCACATCCATAATGACAGAAGAGGCAGTGATGATCTTCTTCTCAAGAGCCGAGGCGACGAGCAAGGGCTTCAGTGTCGAGCCAGGTTGACGCAGAGCATTGTCATCTGCAACGACGTTAAATTTGCCGAAGTCTTCATCATTGAAGTCGTAGCTACCCACCATCGAGCGTACCTCTCCTGTTTTAGTGTCAAGAACGAGTGCAGCGCCATTCCCTACATTGAAGTCTTTGAGACTCGTCACCTCATCATAGACGATCTGCTCAGCCTTTTTCTGCAGTTTTGAGTCTAAGGTGGTTGCAATAACGAGCCCATCCCTGACTGCGCTTGCACCAAGGAGTTTCTCTGCTTCATCTCGCACATAAAATACAAAATGAGGCGCGTTTATGGCGACTTTTCTATTTGCAAACGTAAATGTGATCATCTCCTGCAGTGCCTTATCATGTTGGTCTTTGGTGATATATTTGTCCTCAAGCATGCGTCGTAATACATCTTTGGTACGCGTGCGCCAAGCACCGCGCTCCCCGACAAAAGGTGAATAGATAGATGGGGCCTGGGGAAGCCCTGCGAGTATCGCGCACTCAAGCAGATCAAGGTCTGAAACCTCTTTGTCAAAATACGCCTGAGCAGCTGCGCCAACACCTTCATATGTCCCGCCATAGGGAGCAATATTCAGATACTCCACCAGTATCTCGTCTTTTGTGAGTTTACCCTCGATACGGATTGCCAGCACGAGTTCTTTGATCTTGCGAGCGATAGTACGGGATGAATCAAGATAGCCTTGTTTGATGAGTTGCTGAGTGAGTGTCGAGCCCCCGACTACTCTGCCTTTGCGGAATATGTAGTTGAACGGTATCCTGAGGATCGTCAGAGGGTCAAAACCCCCGTGTTTATAGAAGTCTTTATCTTCTATAGCGACCGTGGCTTGTTTCAAATATTCGGGAATATCTTCACTCTGTATCTGAATATGCTGACGATCTTTGAAAAGCTGGTGGACTATCTTACCCTCCTTATCCAAGACAACGAGTGACCCTGCGCGAGATGCAGAAAGCCGACCCGGTTCAGGCAGGCCGCGCGTGAGCAACCAAAAACTTACTGCGACAATGAGAAATGAACCTAGAATCGTTCCTCCTGCAATACGCCACATCATACGCCGTCGTTTGGCCTGAGGGGTCATGATCCTTCTGCTACGGAATTTGAGACGTGACATAAAAAACTACAATTCTGTAATTTACTATTTTCAATAACCAATAGTACTCACGCAATTATACTTCGAGTGGAGCGCTGTAAAGCGCGGAATCGAGAAGTTCAACACAAGAGTTCTCGACTCAGTTTATGGTGAGCTTGTCGAACCACTCGAACAATAACTTCTTTGCGTAAGTACTGCTACCAATTTTCAATGAACAATCAAACAATGGTCATCTAAGCTCTATTATGATTATATCCTATACACGATCGTTTCGTGGGTACCAGTGGTAACGCGATGCACCTCTTTGGACTGCAAATACAGTATCTCATACCAGTGACTAATAACAAAGGTTCCGGGTTTTAGTTGATTTAACAGTCTATCTGAGAGTGATTTATCATGTAAGAATTTGGGTATCATAAACATATAGATTATGTCTGCCCACTCAAAATCGGCATTTCGCGCGTCACCACGTGCGATATTGACTTCGCGCGAGATACCCATCACATTTGCACGAACACGGGCGAACATCACCAGTATCGGATTCATATCTATGCCCCGTCCGCACAATTTGTATTTTTTTATGACGCTACAAATGACTCTCCCATCACCACAACCAAGTTCTAAGAATCTCATGCCGGGAGAAGGGTTTATAAAGGAAAATACTTGGCGAACGGCCGAGAGATCACTTGGCACAAAGGGTACTTCAAAAAGCCTAGATATTAAGAGTCCAGTAATGTATACGCAATAAGAAATTACCCCAACCATAAGGGTCAGTTCGATCAGCCAAAACATTAGTTTGAGTACGAACATATGTGCAAATGAAGTGGTATGGAAATACTAGTTATTATTTTGACTTCCTGATGAATATCAGGATCCATATGAAATTGACGTTCTCCACCTATACCACCCCTTTTATTCCCCTCCTTGATCAAGGAGGGGACTCGAGAGGAGATTTATCTGACGACTGACGACTGATGACTGACTATTTTTCTTTCCATATCTTGCAGAATACCCCTGTTTCAGTATACAATGGGATAATGGCAAAATCGAAACGATTCATCAAAAAACTCTGGAAGGCGATCCTTGTTGGGGTGTGTATTATTCTACTCCTGAGCGCGTTTGCCCCCTATTTCCTACGATAGATTTAGCGGTAATGGAGCCAATTATCGATATCTGAGTCATGGGGCACTCTTATTTGCTCGTCGGATAGATGATATTCATATAGCATATGATCATTTGCAAGTCGAGTTATTGCAAATGGGGTCGCCGATATCTTTAGTTTATTGCGTATCCACCAGTCGATGCTTAGACCTGGTTCGCTTTTGGGTGCTGGCTCAGCGACAACATAGGTGACTTTGCCTTTCCGGTTGCGGACACCTGATATGTTCAATCGTTTTTCTGTGTATGAAAAAGCATACTTGAGCTGATAGCCGAGTACGTCAGGTGCGTAAATGAAATATCCATAATCACCTTTAGCTTTCGTGAGAAGATCCAATGCCATGTTGTGATATACCTGCCAAGATGTCTTGTTCCAATTAATATTGTAGCGAGCATCTCCCATAAACTTGTACGTGACCGAAACGTTCACTATTAGCGCTGCGATGGCAACGCCCCAAATGATCTTATTTTTTGAAACGGCCAATACCGACGCAAACAATATAATTGCAAGCGGGATGAGGGGAAGATAATAGTGTTCCATAAGCCACCCATTATGTGCAAGCGAGACGATAAAGAATCCCACATACAGATAGAGTCCGACATACCATGCAGTGACTTTCTCTTTAGTCCAATTGCTTCGTTCCAGGAAAAAAATGACCGTCGTAACAACGGCTGCAAGGATATTTAATCCATCAAAAACAGTCGGAAATATCCTAAACGCCCTCGAGAAGAGTACACTGCTGCGCATGTTTGCAAGCTCAAAAAAACTGTAAAATACGCGACTGGGATCTTTTACCGTGAAATAGTGGACAAGTGCTAATGTCAACTGACCGGCGTGACGAATATCAAAAAGCAACCAACTCAATACAAACGGAACAACCGCCACCAGACTCACTGCATGTTTCCAAAGTTTATGCCGTCTCCACAAAACGATAAGGGGCGGTAGACTAAGAAGCGCCATGGGTACTCCCACCGCCATCTGAAACTGAATCATCGCCCCAATAATAAGCCAGAGTAGAACAACATAGACAAATCGTCTTCGGACATAGTATTGGTACGCAACAAACCACAGAGCGGGGAAGAGAAATAGTGCGCCATAAGGATTGAAAAGTTGTTGTGTATATCCCACCATCTGTGCAGATGCAATGACCCCGGTGATGAGGCCTGCCTTCGTGCCAAATACCTTCTTTGAAACATACACTATGCTGAGCACATATATTCCAGAAAGCAAGATCCACAGCCATCCGACCACCACCGGATTGCCTTTTCCGAGCACATATGCAGGAAAGTTGAGATATTCCCAAAGCGGGCCATGAAACATCCCAGGCATGCCACTCGCCCGAGGGCCAAGCAGGACAAGTTTCTTCACGGCGATCTCCTCAAAGACGAGAAAATCGCGCGCTATATCACTGATGTAGGTAATATCACCATGGATGACATACCATGCACCTCCCAGAAGAAAAAAGGCGATGAACAGGACAAGAACTCCGTAGATGACTGTTCGACGAGTCCCTATTTTGTGCATATGATATTGTGTATTGTACCTTGATCACGGATAATAATCCCATGAAACTCGACGATCCTCTTTCTGTACTCCCCAAAACTCACAGTACCACGATAAAGCGTTTTCGGAAGATCGGAATTGAGACGGTGGGCGATCTTATCCAATACTATCCCTTACGGTATGCCGACTACTCACACTGCTCCCTCATCGGTTCTGTACAAGCAGAAGAAGTCGTGACTCTTCAGGGCAAAGTATTATCTGCGAAGACCCGATATATTCGGCGCAATTTCAATATGCAGGAGGTAGTTCTGAGCGATGGCTCTGGTGAGATCAAACTCATTTGGTTTAACCAACCCTACATTATCTCCCATACTGCAGCTGAAGGTGCTGTCTTGGCTGTCGCAGGTAAGGTAGAGAAGTCTGGGAGGAAGCTTGTGATGAAGCCGATGGAGTACGAACAGATCCCTAGTACAGAGTACAGAGTACAAGGTACAGAGAAAGAACAAACTGAGAACTATCCTCAACCAGAACATGATATATTCAGCACTCGGAATTTGGAATTTGGAACTTTCGGCACGCATACTGGCAAAATTGTACCTATCTATTCTCAGCGTGGAGGGCTTTCTACCCGTCTGATACGGGAAAAAGTCGCTTACGCTCTGGAACATATTGATACTCGCGAGATTCAGGAGTGGTTGCCCGAAGATATCGTGCACTCTTTTGAGCTAATGCAGTACCACGAGGCTTTACGACGGTCTCATGCTCCACAAAGTATGGCTGAAGCCAATAGCGCTCGCAAGCGGTTCGCGTTCGATGAACTTTTCACACTTCATCTGTCCAATATTCTTATCCGTCGTGAATGGCAGACACGAGAAATCGCACACGAGTTCCACAGTACGCCAGCCATACAAGATGCGATGAATTCGTTTGTACAAATGTTACCATTTAGGCTGACAGATTCGCAAAATACAGTTTGGGATAATATACATCAAGATATGGTGAGGAAGCACCCCATGAACAGATTCCTCCAGGGTGATGTCGGATCGGGCAAAACAGTCGTTGCTGCACTTGCCGGGTATTTCGCACATCTTAATGGACTGAGGACACTCTTTATGTGTCCGACTGAGATACTGGCCCAACAACACTTTGCTACGCTCGGACAAATGTTTGAGGGATC
>CAYUHI010000013.1:19211-20420 GCA_964444485.1 uncultured Gammaproteobacteria bacterium
TTGGTACCCATGCGCTTATATCTGACAAACGAGCTTTTGACAATGTGGGACTCGTGATAATTGACGAACAACACCGTTTCGGGGTCACTCAGCGTGCTTTACTGAAAACAAAGACTTCATCTAAGGCCTCCGCAAGCCCTCATCTACTCACTATGACCGCAACACCCATCCCGCGAACTGTCGCACTTACCCTCTTTGGAGATCTGGATATTTCGGTGCTGACCGATATGCCAATAGGCAGGCTCCCCATCAAGACATATCTCGCTCCACGAACAAAGAGGGCAGCTGCATATGACTGGATCCGAAAACAGATCAGAACAACTGGGTGTCAGGTGTTTGTGGTGTGTCCTCGTATTAGCGATGAAGAGGACGATGTATCGGAGAATGAAGAGACAAAGCTCAGTATCAAAGCGGTGGAGTCTGAATTTGAGACCCTCAAGTCTGCGATATTTCCCGAATTCAGAATCACGATGTTACATGGGAAGATGAAGTCTGCTGAGAAAAACGGAATCATGGAAAAGTTTAAGAATAAGGAGTTTGATATCTTGGTGACAACTACGGTAGTGGAGGTGGGTATAGACATCCCCAACGCGACGATAATGGTGATTGAGGGCGCCGAACGCTATGGCCTTGCACAACTGCATCAGTTGCGAGGCAGAGTGGGGAGAAGCAGTACTCAGTCGTATTGCGTGCTTTTCACCAGTGATGGGGTAAACGAATCTGAGCGACTTTCATTCTTTGCAAAGACGACGAAAGGAATGGAGCTTGCGGAGTACGATTTCCGCCACCGAGGCCCGGGCAATATCTACGGCACTGCCCAGCATGGAGTGGGGGAGCTTGAGATAGCAAATCTGTTTGACTTTGCCCTTGTATCTACTACTCAGCAAGCTGCGGCGAAGATAGCTGAGTCATATGCTCCCGATAAATTCCCCGCCATTGCGAAGCGGCTTGAGCAATATTCTTCACAGGCTATTGCACGGGACTGAGATTGCACGCATGCATTAATGTCAAATGACAAATCTCAGCCATAGGCTGATCCGCCTCGGCCAAAGGCGGACAAGTCTGGCGGAAAATGTCAAAACTCAAAACAGCAGCTGAAGGAATAATTATCTACAAATAGTTGGCACTTGGAACTTGGAATTTGGAATATTGTCTGTCTTCCCCTTGCACACCAGGTGGAAATATTGTAATAATGAGAGCATGGATGCA